>JBAXBS010000009.1:0-60975 GCA_037141925.1 Chitinophagaceae bacterium | reverse complement strand
ATGCAAGAGCGTATTACTTCTACCAAAAATGGTTCTATTACTTCCGTACAAGCGGTGTATGTACCTGCGGATGATTTAACCGATCCGGCTCCAGCTACTACTTTTGCGCACTTAGATGCTACTACAGTATTAAGTCGTAAGATTGCGGATTTAGGAATTTATCCTGCGGTGGATCCATTGGATTCAACTTCGAGAATTTTAACACCTGCAATTGTGGGTGATGCGCATTATGATACAGCGCAAAAAGTGAAAATGATATTACAACGCTACAAAGAGCTTCAAGATATTATTGCCATCTTAGGTATGGATGAATTAAGTGATGAAGATAAATTAACAGTTACTCGTGCTCGTCGTGTTCAACGTTTCTTATCACAACCATTCCATGTAGCAGAACAATTCACAGGATTAAAAGGGGTATTTGTATCCATTGAAGATACTATCCGTGGCTTCAATGCCATTATGGATGGGGAAGTAGATGCTTATCCAGAAGCAGCTTTTAACTTAGTAGGTACATTAGAAGATGCTATAGAGAAAGGTAAAAAATTGATGGCTTAATTATAGCTTATAATTACAGACATCATCAATCATTGATTATTTAATATCGCCTCATGTTATTGGAAATTTTGACACCTGAAAAAAAGTTATTTAGTGGAGATGTATTTGGCGTGCAATTGCCAGGTACAGATGGTTTATTTGAAATTTTAGATAAACACGCTCCATTAGTAAGTGCTTTAGGTAAAGGGCAAGTGAAAGTGTTAATGACAGCTTCAAAGTCTGAATCATATATTATTAAAAGCGGCTTTGTGGAAGTGGTGAATAATAAAACAACTGTCTTAGTAGAAGGTGTCGCTTAGATTAATAACAAAATCTTATCAAAATACTAAATCCCTCGGTTTCAAGCTGAGGGATTTTTTTTATATATTCACGTAGTGAAAAAAACAGTTCCAGCCATATTCACCTTAATTACCTTATCTATCATAGGGGTATTGTTCATTCAAATTACTTGGCTGCAAGGTTTGTTTTTATTGTCTAAGAATCAGTTGTCCGAAAAGGTAAATCAAACAGGGGTAATTGTAGTCTCTGATATTGGAAAAAAAATGAATAGCGGATTATCATTTCGTTTTCCTAAACGCGGCACATTGAGTTTGGAAAATGAATATCATATGCACAAATTCGACGAACCTATTGTGGCAGATATGTATGATATTAAGGAAGTAGAAACTAAAATTCAATCTGCCTTTAAAAGATTTGAAATTGGGGATTTGAAATATGAGTTTGCAATTGCAGATAAAAAAGGGGTGATTGAGCTTAAGACTAAAAAATTTGATGATTCCTTTACGGATGATTTAAATACATTGCAAGTGAGGCTTCCCATCATGCCACAGGATATCATTGAGCCGGTAGGTCCTTTTGAAACTTTAATCATAGTGGTGCCTAATGTTCGTCTTTATTTAGTGCATTCATTACAATGGATCATATTAGGGGCAGCTTTATTTATATTAGTCGTATTAGCGGCATTCTTTATTACTACTCGTTCCTTATTGAATCAAAGAAAAGTGAATGAAATTAAAAACGATTTCATCAACAATATGACGCATGAACTTAAAACGCCATTGGCTACTATTTCATTGGCAGTGGATGCTTTAAAGACTTCAAAAGTGCAAGCAGACCCAAAGTCGGTTGACTATTTTAGCGCCATCATTAAAGAGGAAAATGTGCGTATGAACAAACATGTGGAAACTATTTTAGAAGCTGGTCAGTTAGATAAAAAAGAATTAGAATTAAATAAACAAAAGGTAGACATTCATGATTTAATTCATAGTGTATTGGACAGCTTTAAACTTCAGTTAGAGGGAAAGCCTTCTGTCGTCAATTATGATTTAAGAGCCTCCATTTTTGAAGCTAATGTAGATGAGGAACATATTATACATGTATTGTCTAACTTAATTGACAACGCCATTAAATATTCAAAAGAGACCATTGATATTTTAATTACGACCAGCAATGTGAATCATAAAATTGTCATTGCCATTGAAGATAATGGAATAGGCATGAGTAGTGATACTAGTAAACATATCTTCGAGAAATTTTATCGTGCTCATTCGGGCAATATACATAACGTAAAAGGCTTTGGATTGGGAATGAGTTATGTGAAGTGGGTGGTCCAAATGCATAAAGGTAATATCAAAGTTCAAAGTGAGTTAGATCATGGCACTACCATCGAAGTGAGTCTTCCTTTAGAGTAGGAAATTTAAAAAAGCAGCCATCACCATAGCTTAAAAAGCGATACTTATTTTCAATAGCATGTTGGTAAATATTTTTCCATTCATCCCCAGTGATAGCTGCAATAATTAATAGTAAGGTAGATTTAGGTTGATGGAAGTTGGTAATCAATCCTTGAATGAGTTGAAAGTGATATCCTGGAACAATCATTAATTGTGTTTTAAAAATGAGTTGTTCTAATTGGTTATTTTCCATCCATTGTAATAAAAAATGGAGCACTTCTTTTTTACTCAGGTTTTCATTCTTTAACTGATAAGCATCCCATTGTAAAAGTTCAATGGCATTCGGATGCACGGGAGACTGCATCATTTTCAATCCTAACCAGTACAAAGATTCAATGGTTCTAAGCGTCGTTGTCCCTACAGCAATAATATTATTATTTGTTTCTGCTAAATAAGCAATAGTTTCTTTAGTGACGTCTACAAATTCAGCATGCATCACATGCTCTTTGATATTTTCGGTTTTCACAGGCATGAAAGTGCCAGCGCCAACATGCAAAGTGATAAATTTTTCATCTATCCCTTTGTCTTTTATTTTTTGTAATAAGGGTTCGCTAAAATGTAAACCAGCTGTAGGAGCTGCTACAGATCCTTCTTGAGTGGCATAAGTGGTTTGATATCTTTCTTTATCCGTTTCATTCGCCTCTCTTTCAATATAAGGGGGTAAAGGAATTTGTCCAATACTATGCAAGATCTCAGAGAAAGTAACTTGATTGTTGTCCCAAGTAAATTCAATTTCAAATTTTCCGTCGCCTTGTTTTATTTTTTTTGCTTTGAAATGTAAGATGCTATCATTCCAATAAATTTCTTTTTCTAAAAATTCTTCTTTCCATTTTTTAGCACTTCCTACTAAACAAGTCCATTGCACTTTTCCTTTTGCTTGCATAGCGATGTTGACAGGACTAAATGCAAGTGTAGGTTCTAGACAAAATATTTCAATGAAGCTTATCGAATTATTTTGTAGAGAGTTTGATTTTTTTTCAAATAAAATTCTTGCTGCAATGACTTTACTATTATTAAAAAACAAACAACTCTGATGTGGTATAAATTGATCAATGGAAGCGTATGTGCTTTCTGCTACTATGTTTTGATTCCATACCAATAGTTTGCTTTCGTCGCGCTTCGAAAGCGGACTGAATGCGATACGATCCGAAGGTAATTCGTAATCAAAATCATTAATGGGGATTAGAAAGGACTGTTCCATGGGGGCAAAGGTACATTTTGCCTTGATTCTGAACCATTTTAACCAGTTATACACCTAAAAAATAGGGTTTTCCACAGGGTTTCACATTCATTTTGGATAAAAAGTACTTATAAATGCTTCTTTCTCTTTACTGCATTGACTTTCAGGCTGGTTTATTACTTGTGGAAAACTAGATAGGCCTATTTAGACGTAGAAAGTGGTAAAAAGTGTTATTTTGTGTGAACAAGTGGTAAAAATCACTCTAATTATTAACAATGAAAGGCTTTCACGGAGAATATCAATCAACTATCGACGCTAAAGGGCGCTTCCATTTACCGGGCAGTTTGAAAAAACAGCTGGTAGAAGGGGAGAATCGCTTTATTGTAAGTAGAGGATTTGAAAAGTGCTTGACACTTTATCCGTTGAATAGCTGGCAAGTGATATTAGATAAGATTAGCCAATTGAATGATTTCGATCCCAAAGTGAGACAGTTTCGTCGTCAATTTTTAGGAGGAGCCACCGAAGTGGAATTAGATGCGGCAGGCCGTATTTTATTACCACCCACTTTACGTGAGTTTGCCTTACCTGGAAAAGAGATTGTATTAGCTGCAGCTTTAGATCGTTTCGAAATATGGGATGCAAGTAAGTACAAACAGCTCTTTGAGGATTTCTCTGCAGATGAATTTAGTAATCTAGCGCAGGAAGTAATGGCCGGAATTAAAAAACAAGATTAAGGAAACTAATGATGACAAACCCTACATCAAACATTCCTTCTTCTGAATATCATATTCCTGTCTTATTTCACGAAACCATTGAACATTTAAATATTATACCTGAGGGTATATATGTAGATGCCACTTTTGGTGGAGGAGGACATAGTAGAGGCATTTTATCAAAATTAGGACCTAAAGGAAAATTGGTTGCTTTTGATCAAGATGCAGATGCTAAAAATAATCTTCCTGCGGATGATCGTTTGGTTTTTATACCTGAAAATTTCAGGTATTTGCAACGATTCCTTCGTTTACATAAAATCGAAAAGGTAGATGGTGTATTAGCTGACCTTGGAGTAAGCAGCCATCAATTTGATGAAGGTTCAAGAGGTTTTTCGATTCGTTTTGAAGGCCCTTTTGATATGCGAATGGATCAACGTCAGTCTAAAACGGCCGCGCAAGTAATTGAGACCTATGATGAAACATCCTTGCATAAAATGTTTGAACAATATGGTGAAGTGACTAATTCAAAAACACTCGCTAAACATATTGTCAATCAACGCAAGCATTTAAAAATTCAAACGGTGCAAGATTTTAAATCTCTGATCGCACCTGCAGTCAAAGGAAATCCGAATAAATATTGGGCACAAGTTTTTCAAGCCATTCGAATTGAAGTGAATGCGGAAATGGAAGCGCTACAAGATTTTTTACAACAGTTAACGCCTGTTGTAAAAACGGGTGGGAGAGCGGTGATTATTACTTTCCATTCCATTGAAGATAGAATGGTGAAAAACGCATTTAAAGTGCCTGAAGATCAAGAGGATCCGTTCAATCCTTTTCTTTCTATCCAGAAAGAAAAATTTTGGAAGAACATTACTAAAAAACCAGTAGTGGCTTCTGAAAAAGAAATGAAAGAAAACAATCGAAGCAGAAGCGCAAAATTGCGCGCTGCGGAAAGATTATAAGTAGTATGTCCGTACCCGTAAATCCTAATCCAAAGGGCGCTATCAAAAGCATCCTTAACTATCAATGGATAGTCATGAACATTAGTTTCTTTTTGTTCTTGGCACTCTTAGCAATCCTCTACATTGCTAACGGGCATTTGACCGACAAAACCATCCGAAAAATAAATAGTACGCAACGTGAATTAAAAGAGTTGCAATTTGAATACAAGACTGTCAAGTCCGATTTAATGCGTCGTACCAGAGCCATTGAAATACAAAATGCAGTAGCTCCTTATGGTTTAATGGTTGCCAAAGAAATGCCCATGCGATTGGTTTTAGAAAGAAAAATTACTTCCACTAAAAATACTGCTCAATAATGGACGTAAAACGCGATATATTATGGAGAGTCTATTTAAGCTACATTCTAGTGATACTAGCTTGTGTTGCTATTTTAGGGAAAGCGTTTTATATCCAACAAGTGCAAGGAAAATATTGGAGAGGATTAAGCGATAGTTTACATCAAAGAATTGTAGATATACCTGCTGCAAGAGGAACTATTTATAGCGAGGATGGACAAATGTTGAGTACTAATATTCCACAATTTGATATTTACATCGATTTTAGAGTAGAGCCATTGCATGAGAAAAACGGTAAAATGTTCAGAGAAAATATTGATTCTTTGAGTATTTGCTTATCTGGATTGTTTAAAGATCAATCATCAGAGTGGTATAAAAATAATCTTACCAAAGCTTTTGAAGCAAGCGAAGGAAATTATGAGTTACGTAAAAAAATAAGTTATCCTGATTATTTATTATTAGCAAAATTTCCTCTTTTTAGATTCGGAAGATATAAGAGTGGTATGATTGCGCAGGAAAAAAACTTTAGATTGAATCCTTATGAAAACATTGGCTATCGTACCATAGGTTTAGCAAGAGATGAAAATAAAGTAGGCTTAGAAAAATCTTACGATACGGTATTGAGTGGTCGTAATGGAAGACAGTTAGTTCGAGCTATTGCAGGCGGAGTAACGGTTCCCGTTCAAGAAGGTGAATTTGAAATTGCCCCTGAAACAGGAAAGGATATTGTGAGCACTATTGATGTATTTATTCAAGAAGTAGCTGAAAATGCATTGATGAAAATGATGATTCAGCAAGATGCTAAATCTGGTGTGGCTATGGTGATGGAAGTGAAGACGGGTAAAATTAAAGCTATTGCTAATTTAGGAAAAGTAGGAGAAGGAAAATATGCGGAAGATTTAAATTATGCTACGAGAGCTACGGAGCCAGGTTCTACCTTTAAATTAGTGACCCTTTTATCAGCATTAGATGAAGGCAAGGTCACTTTAGATTCTAAAGTAAATTTAGAAGGGGGTTTGTGGACCTATGCAGGTAGAAATATCAAAGATGCAGAAGCGCATGGTAAGCATGAAGCTACTGTTTTAGAAGCCTTTGAAGAAAGCTCGAACGTTGGTATGGCAAAAATTGCATTGAATAGTTTTTCTAATAATGTAAATCAATATTATAAACATTTATCTCGATTAAGATTAGATTCTACTTCAGGGATTGATTTAATGGGGGAGGGACGCCCACAAGTAACTAAGCCTGGGGATGCATTATTTGGTCCTACCACTTTACCTTGGATGGCGTTTGGTTATAATATTGCGATTGCTCCTATTCAAACTTTAACATTATATAATAGTATTGCGAATGATGGTACTATGATGCGTCCCTATTTGGTGAATGCTATTAAAGAAGAAGGGAAAATTTTAAGATCATTTTCTCCCAAAGCCTATCCTGTAAAAGTTTGTTCGGCAAATACGATTCGCGATTTACATATTGCTTTAGAAGGAGTATGTACCAATGGGACTGCAAAAAAACTGTTTGTAAACAGTTTGTATAAAGTAGGGGGTAAAACAGGAACGGCATTAGTTGCTGATGGAAACAAGGGATATGCAGAAAGTATTTTTCAATCTTCATTTATAGGTTATTTCCCTGCTGACAATCCACAATATACTTGTGCGGTTATCATCATTAATCATCCTCATCAACCTAATCATTTTGGTGCATCAGTTGCAGGCCCTGTTTTCAAAGAAATAGCTGACAGACTTTACTCCACCTATATTCAAAATAAATTAAATGTAGTTCCCTCCTTCAGTATAAAGGATAGCCAAGCATATCAATATGCAGTATCAAAAATTTCTTTACAAAAAATTGCAAAGCAGTTATCTATTTCTTATCAAGATTCCTCTGCAAATAATGCAGACTGGGTGAAAGTAAGCGGCGCTGGCAAGAATGCAATGGTGCGTCAACAATTAGTATCAGATAGTACTATGCCAGATATCAGCGGTTTAAAATTGCAAGATGCTTTATGGATGTGTGAGAAAAAAGGGTTGATAGTTAAATGTGTTGGAAAGGGAAAAGTTATAAAACAAAGTATAGCACAAGGCGCTTATATTCAAAAAGGACAACAAATTCAAATTGAATTAAATTAATGAAATTATTACAAGACATATTATTTGGTGTTTCATTAAGAGAAGTAGTTGGAAGTACACAACTATCTATTAAGGATATCCAAATTGATTCTCGTAAAGTTCAAGAAGGTTCTGTTTTTGTTGCCATCAGAGGAATTCAAGCTGATGGGCATGAATTTATAGAAACTGCTATTCAAAAAGGGGCTATCGCAATTGTATGTGAGAAGTTGCCCCATTCTTTACAAGAAGGTGTTGTATTTATAGTCGTATCAAATGCACAAGAATCGGTAGCAGTCATGGCGCATCATTTTTATGATAACCCTTCTACGCAAATAAAGTTAGTAGGTGTAACCGGTACCAATGGGAAAACAACTGTTGCTACTTTATTATTTAAATTATTTAAAGGGTTAGGGTATACATGTGGATTAATAAGCACAGTGGAAAATCACATTGGAGATACGATTGTTCCTGCAACGCATACAACACCCGATCCCATTCAATTAAATGCATTATTACAAAAAATGGTTCAAGCAGGATGTACGCATGTTTTCATGGAAGTAAGTAGCCATGCGATTCATCAACATCGTATTACAGGGTTACAATTTGTGGGCGCTGCTTTTACTAATATCACCCATGATCATTTAGATTATCATAAAACATTTGAAGCTTATTTAAATGCTAAAAAAGCATTTTTTGACGCCTTACCAAGTAGTGCATTTGCATTATCTAATTTGGATGATAAAAATGGAGCTCAAATGTTATTGGATACTAAAGCAAAAAAATTAACCTATGCTTTACATGCTCCCTCTCATTACAAAGGAAAAATTTTAGAAAATCAATTAAATGGATTGGTTTTATTAGTGAATGAAATGGAAGTACATTGTCGTTTAATAGGAACTTTTAATGCCTACAATTTTTTGGCAGTGTATGGTATTGCTATCCAATTAGGAGAAACTTCCGAAGCGGTGTTGACCGTATTAAGTGCATTGACTGGGGCAGAGGGACGTTTTGATTATATCATAAGCGCAGATCAAATTATTGGCATTGTGGATTATGCTCATACACCAGACGCTTTAGAGAATGTGTTAACTACGATTGCTAAACTTAGAAAAGGCAACGAGCAAGTAATTACGGTGGTGGGTTGTGGCGGTGATAGAGATAAAACAAAACGTCCTATTATGGCGCAGGTAGCTTGCGATTTAAGTACTAAAGTTTTTTTTACCAGTGACAATCCAAGATCCGAAGATCCTAATGATATTATTAAAGACATGGAACAAGGCTTAAGCAGTTCTGCAAAAAGAAAATACATCAACATAGTGGACCGTAAGGAAGCCATTAAAGCGGCGGTGAGTTTTGCGCAACCAGGTGATATTATTTTGGTGGCAGGAAAAGGGCATGAAAAATACCAAGAAATCAAAGGAATTAAAAATGATTTTGATGACAAGAAAATTTTACAAGAATTATTTAATGATTTAGCCAAATAAACCTCCTATGCTGTATCAATTATTTTCATGGTTAGATAAAACTTTTAATATCCCAGGATTAGGGGCGTTTCAGTTTTTAACATTTCGAATAGCAATGGCTATTTTACTTTCCTTGTTTATTGCAACAGTGTATGGTAAAAAAATGATCTTGTTTTTGCAAAGAAAACAAATTGGCGAAACAGTAAGAGAATTGGGATTGGCAGGAGAACAACAAAAAAAGGGGACTCCTACAATGGGAGGCATCATCATTCTTTTGAGTATTTTGATTCCCACTTTATTATTCGCCAATTTGGATAAAGTGTATATACGCTTAATGATATTATGTACAGTTTGGCTAGGAGTCATTGGATTTTTAGATGATTACTTTAAAATCAAAGCTCGTAAGGATGCGCAAAATAAAGGCGAGTCGTATAAAAAACAAAATAGTGACGGATTAGCTGGGATATCCAAAATTATTGGTCAAGTAGGATTAGGAATCATTATTGGAGTGACTTTGTATTTTAGTAATGCAGTAACGGTGGAGCGTGAAATAGTATCAGCAAGTATTTCAGGAAGTTTAGCAAAGGGGGAAAGAGTGGCTCCTGGTGCCGATGTGGTGATTCACAAAATCAATGGAGTGGAAAGAAGATTTGTAAAAGTAAAAACGCCTATCACGACCATTCCTTTTGTAAAAAATCATGAGTTTAATTATAGTAAGTTAATCACTTGGATGGGACCAGGTGCCGAAAAATATACTTGGATTATTTATATTCTTATTGTCACATTTATTATCACTGCAGTTTCTAATGGAGCAAATATTACAGATGGATTAGATGGTTTAGCTGCAGGAGTGAGTGCCATCATAGGTGCTGCATTGGGTATTTTTATTTATGTAAGTGGTAACTATGTGTTCGCTGATTATCTAAATGTAATGTACATTCCTAATTTGGGCGAGTTATCCATTTTTGTGGGGGCTTTTGTAGGAGCTTGTATTGGATTTTTATGGTACAATGCTTATCCAGCGCAAGTATTCATGGGGGATACTGGAAGTTTAGCATTAGGAGGCATCATTGCATCTCTAGCCATTATTGTAAGAAAAGAATTATTAATACCTATTTTTTGCGGTGTGTTTTTAGTTGAAAATTTAAGTGTAATCATACAAGTTGCTTATTTCCAGTATAGCCGAAAAAAATATGGTGAAGGCCGAAGAATATTTTTAATGAGCCCCTTGCATCATCATTATCAAAAAAAGGGATTTCATGAAAGTAAAATTGCTGTACGTTTTTGGATTGTGACCATCTTATTAGTAGTGGCTTCTATATTAACCTTAAAAACTAGATAAAAATTGGCGCACAAATTAGTCATATTAGGGGCAGGAGAGAGTGGAGTAGGCACTGCTTTATTAGCTAAACAAAAAGGCTATGAAGTATTTGTGTCCGATGCAAGCGCTATTAAGCCCGTATTTCTAAAGGAGTTAGAAGAGAATGCAATTGAATTTGAATCGGGTTCACATAATGTAGAAAGAATTTTGAATGCAGATGAAGTCATGAAGAGTCCCGGTATTCCTGAAAAAAATGAATTGGTTAAAGCCATTCGCGCCAAAGGAATCCCTGTAATAAGTGAAATAGAATTTGGCTATAGATACAAAGGCAATAGTAAAATTGCAGCCATCACTGGAAGTAATGGCAAAAGCACCACTACTGCATTGTTATATCATATTTGTCAAGTGGCATCTCAGGATGTGGCGATGGTAGGGAATATAGGATATTCATTTGCGCGTCAAGTTGCTATAGATCCTAAAGCCTTATATGTCATTGAGGTAAGTTCATTTCAATTAGATGACATTATTTATTTCAAACCAGATATCGCCATTTTATTAAATATTTCAGAAGACCATTTAGATAGGTATAATTACCAGTTTGAAAATTATATCAAAAGCAAATTTAGAATTATTGAAAATCAAACTGCACAAGACTATTTCATTTATTGTATAGATGATGAAGTCATTGTAAAACATCTAGAACTACTAACTACTAATACTAACCCATTACCATTTTCTATGAAACAAGAAGTAAAAAAAGGAGGCTACATCAAAAACGATCAAATGATGTTGAAAATCCAAGAAGAACGTGTTACTATGAGCATTTATGATTTTGCTTTAAAAGGTAAACATAATGCTTACAATTCTATGGCAGCTAGCATTGCAGCTACTACATTAGGAATTAGAAAGGAAAAAATTCGTGAAGCGGTGAGTAATTTTCACAGCTTAGAACACCGAATGGAATTTGTTGCAACGGTTCGTGGCGTTGACTTTGTCAACGATAGCAAAGCAACGAATGTAAATAGTACTTGGTATGCTTTAGAAAGTATGCAAAAATCAACTGTCTTAATATTAGGCGGTATTGATAAAGGGAATGACTATGCATTAATCGCTGAATTAGTGAAAGACAAAGTGAAAGCGATTGTTTGCATGGGAACTGACAATCAAAAAATTATTGATTTTTTTAAAGATATCGTTCCTGTGATTGTGGAAGCGGATAGCGCTAAAAAAGCAGTAACGGCTTCTTTCAAATTGGCAGAAAAAGGGGACGTGGTATTATTGAGTCCTGCTTGTGCAAGTTTTGATTTATTTAAAAATTACGAAGACAGAGGAGCGCAATTTAAAGAGTCTGTAAAAGAATTATAATCATGTTTAACGAAACCACGGATAAATTGTTTTCTCAAATGCCTTCTATAGGAGGCATGAAAGAACATTTAGATCAAAGAACCAGAGGCGATAAATACATATGGGGGTTAGTCATTGTATTGTCGTTAATATCTATATTGGTCGTATATAGTGCTACTGGTTCTTTGGCGTATAAAATGTATCGTGGTAATACCAGTGTGTATTTATTTAAGCAAGTGATATTTACCTTAATTGGCTTGGTAGTCATTTTTGGATTGCATAGAGTTAATTATACAGTCTTTTCAAGAATAGCAACTATTCTTTTCATGCTTTCTATTCCTTTATTAATCTATACTTTATTTTTTGGTGCAAAAATAAATGAGGGAAGCAGATGGATCCGTCTTCCAATTATTAATTTGACAATTCAGACGAGTGATTTAGCCAAGTTGGCTTTATTTATGTATATCTCTCGCATGTTAAGTAAAAAACAGGAAGTGATAAAGGATTTTAAAAAAGGATTCTTACCTGTAATCATTCCTGTCTTTATTATTTGTGGATTAATTATGCCTGCAAATTTATCGAATGCTTTATTAACGGGTGCGACCTCTTTATTGTTAATGTTTATTGGAAGAGTAAGCTTTAAACATATTTTATTAACCATTGGGGTGGCATTGATTCCAGTAGTTATTATTATAAGTGTGGCCATAGCTACACATCAAAAAGGGGTACCCGTAGATAAACCAGCAGTCGCTGAAAAAATGAAAGGATTTGGACGATTTGGAACTTGGGTAAGTAGGGTACAGGATTTTATGTATGCGAATGAAAAAGAAGTGCCGTATCAAGTACAACAAGCTAAAATTGCAATTGCAAATGGCGGTATATTTTTTGGATTAGGTCCGGGAAATAGTAGACAAAGAAATTTTTTACCACAAGCATACAATGATTTCATTTATGCTGTGATTATTGAAGAGTATGGATTAATAGGCGCTGCCTTTATTATATTTATCTATTTAGTTTTTTTATTTAGATGTATCCGAATTTTTAGAAGATGCCCTTATGCTTTTGGAGCTTTTATGGCGCTGGGATTGAGTTTTACATTAATCATTCAAGCAGTTGCGAACATGGCGGTGAATGTAAACTTGGTTCCTGTAACGGGAGTTACTTTACCCTTGGTGAGTATGGGTGGAAGTTCTTACATATTTACTTGTTGTTCTATAGGATTGATATTAAGTGTGGCAAGGAATGTGGAGCAGCTAGAAGGGAAGGCTCCGGAAGAAACAGAAATCGAATTACCTGATGAAGAAAATAGTCAAATAGAAAATGGGACAACAACCATCGCATAAAATAATTAGAATCATCATCGCTGGTGGTGGCACGGGAGGTCATATCTTCCCTGCAATAGCGGTGGCGAATGCTATTCAAGCAATACAGCCTGAAGCAGTTATTTTATTTGTAGGGGCTAAAGGTAAAATGGAAATGGAAAAAGTGCCGCAAGCGGGTTATGCTATTAAAGGCTTAACCATTGCAGGTCTCAATAGATCTCATTGGTTCAAAAATTGGAGCTTACCTTTTAAATTATTAAAAAGTTATTTTGAAGTAAAATCAATTTTTAAATCTTTTCAACCTAATGCGGTGTTTGGAGTAGGGGGGTATTCTAGTTTCCCAGTTTTAAAATATGCGCAAAGTAAAGGAATAGCCACATTTATTCATGAGTCGAATGCCTTTGCTGGTAAAGCCAATCAATGGCTGAGTGCAGACGCGACATCAATTTTCACAGGTACCTCAGGAATGGAAAAATTCTTTCCTGCTCATAAAACAATACTTACAGGCAATCCTGTCCGAAAAAATATTATCCATCATCATTTTACGAATGAATCGGCTTTATTACAATTTGGATTATTGCCTGGTAAAAAAACCATTTTAATTATGGGCGGAAGTTTAGGAGCCGCTTCTATTAATAAAGTGATTCAACATCATTTACCCCATTTCTTAGAGCTAGGAGTTCAATTGATTTGGCAAACTGGCAAAACAAATGCTGCGCAATATCTAAAAGCTTCAGAGAGTTACAAAAATGTATATGTTTCTTATTTTATTGATAATATGAGTGCAGCTTATGCCGCAGCGGACATTGTGATTAGTAGATCGGGTGCTATGGCCGTGGCAGAAATTTGTATTGCAGGAAAGGCCGCCATTTTTGTTCCTTATCCACATGCGGCAGAAGATCATCAAACATTTAATGCCATGCAATTAGTGCATGCTGGTGCTGCAGAAATTGTTAAAGATCAAGATGCAGATAGTGCATTGTTTCCTTGTTTACAAACATTAATAAAAGATGAAGCTAAGGTGAATCAAATGAAGCATCGAATTACTTCTTTTGTGAAATTAAATGCAGATGAAGTGATCGCAGAAACTATTTTAAAAAATATTCAAGAAATTAATCATAGCCACTAATATGAATCCATTAACTAATATTAAAAGAATTTATTTTATAGGAATTGGAGGCATTGGTATGAGTGCACTTGCTCGTTATTTTAACACACAAGGTGTTTTTGTTTCGGGATACGATAAAACACCTACTCCATTAACAGATGATCTGCAAAAGGAAGGGATTCAAATTCATTTCGAAGATGATTTAAGTCAAATAGATAAAGAAGCTACTGTTATCGTTTATACACCTGCAATTCCTGCAGATCATGGTGAGTTGAATTTTTTTAAGGATAACGGGTATCAAGTTGTAAAAAGAAGTGATGTGTTAAATTGGATCACTGAAAATGCTTTTACCATTGGTATTGCAGGCACCCATGGAAAAACCACCACCACTTCCATGACAGCACATATATTAAGGGATACAGGGTTTGGTTGTAATGCATTTTTAGGTGGCATTGCTTCCAATTATGATACCAATTTTTGGAGTCATGAAAAAAATGTAGTCGTGGTAGAAGCGGATGAATATGATCGTAGCTTTTTAAAATTATCACCCAATATTGCAGTGATCACTGCTGTAGATCCAGATCATTTAGATATTTATGGTACTCCCGAAGAAGTATTGAAAGCCTTTGGACAATATGCAGATAAAATAAAAACAGGTGGAACCCTTATTCAAAAATGGGGCACTACGGTAGAGACATCTTCACAACAAAAAACAATTCATACTTATGGGTATGATAAAAATGAAGCTTCTTTTCATACACAAAATTTAAAAGTAGTAGAAGGGTCTTATATTTTTGATATTATTCATCCTAAAGGAATATTGAAAAATATTACTTTAAATATGGGAGGACTGCATAATGTAGAAAATGCTACTGCAGCCATTGCAATCGCTTTAACACTTGGCATAGAAGATGACAAAATTAAAAATGCGGTAAGATCTTTCAAGGGAGTTAAAAGAAGGTTTGAGTATAAAGTAAAAACTGCTTCCAAAATATTGATAGATGATTACGCGCATCATCCTGAAGAATTGAATGCATTAATAAGTGGGGTGCGTAGTATTTTCCCTAATGAAAAAATGGTTTTAGTTTTTCAGCCACATTTATACTCACGTACTCAGGATCAGTGTGATGGATTTGTAGCCACACTAGATCAAGCAGACGAAGTGATTTTATTGCCTATTTATCCTGCAAGGGAATTGCCTATTCCGGGAGTAACGAGTGATATGTTATTAGATAAGATGAAGTTGCAACATAAAAGATTAATGACAAAAGAGGAATTAATGAACTGGGCTGCCACTACACAAGATAAATTAATAGTCATGGCCGGTGCAGGTGATATTGATGCATGTATTATTCAAGTTCAAGCAATTCTTAATTCAGCTTCATGAAAAATTGGAAAACCATATTGATCCATATTCTTTGGAGCCTAGCTGGAGCGGCACTTATCTTTTTATTTGTAATGGCTTGGAAAGCTAAGACAGGAAAAAGGATAAGTCATGTGCAAGTGGACTTAGTGGGTGAAACCACAGCTGCTTTGTTTATGGATGAAAATGAAATTAGTGGTATTTTAAAAGAAGAAGGAGTGAAAGAGGGCGTGCCTGTAGAAACTATCAACATGACTACTGTAGAACATAATTTGGAAAAAATTCAGTGGATTAAAAATGCAGAATTGTTTATTAATAATCAACAATTACTACAAGTGGATATTGAACAGAGAATACCTATAGCTAGAATATTTACGGTTTCTGGAGCTTCTTTTTATATGGATGGGGAAGGTCGAAAACTTCCTTTGAAACAATTGACAGTATTGCGTTTGCCAGTTTTCACAGGTTTCCCCTCTGATAACGATCGATTGTCAAAACCCGATAGTTTATTATTAAATGATATATTGTTTTTTTCTAAAACAATACAGGCAGATTCCTTTTTTACAGCTCAAATTGCACAAGTACAAATTGAAGGGAATGGTGAATTTCAATTCATTCCAACTTTGGGGGATCATACTGTTTTAATTGGTTCGGTTGAAAATTTAGAAGATAAATTAAATAGGCTATATACTTTTTATAAAAAAGTATGGGTGCATAGTGGCATTAATGCATATCAAGTCATTGATTGTCGATTTGATCAACAAATAGTGGCTTTGAAAAAAGGAATGCAAGCCATTCAATATGCACCAGGAACCATACCCTTTGCCAACTTAAAACCTTTGGTAGATTCTACTGCAAAAGAGGCTAGTCCAACGACCAATACGATTGTTTCTAGTTCAACACCCAATACAAAAGAGCGCTCTTCAAAAGATACACTTAAGGAAAAGCCTTTAGTAGTAAAAAGTGTAAGTTCAAAATTAGCTCCACCACCTCCTGCTAAATTGGTTGCTCCGGGGTCTAAAAAAATGCCGGCAAATAAACTGGCAATTTCCAAAAAAATACCAGCGAAACAAAACAATAAACAAAACAATAAATCGTTCTTTAATAAGAGGAAGACTGCAAAGGCTGTCATGCCCCAAAAGACGACTTCAAACAACAACAACTAACAACTAAAAAACATAAAAAATGAGTCAAAACGATTCACCCATCATTGTGGGTCTAGATATTGGTACCACCAAAATCGCAGCTATCGCAGGTAGAAAAAACGAATTCGGCAAGTTAGAAATTTTAGGTTTTGGCCGAGCAAATAGCAATGGGGTACAACATGGTCAAGTATTGAACATTGATCAAACTATCAAAGCTATTCAACAAGCTTTACAAAATTGTCAATTAAGCAATCCCGATTTAGAAATTAATGAAGTGTATGTGGGAATTGCGGGGCACCATATCAAAAGTTTACAAACTCGTGGAGATCAAGTACGCCAAGATGCTGAAAATGAAATTCAAGCATGGGAAATTGATCAATTAATCAATAATCAGCGCAAAACATTTATTCCTGCAGGAGATCAAATTATTGATGTGATTCCTCAGGAGTTTCATGTAGATAATAACCAAAATATTAAAGATCCAATTGGGGTGAATGGTGTTAAAGTGGGGGCCAATTTTTTGATTTTAACGGGTGATCGCAATGCGATTCGTAATATTAATCGTTCGGTAGAACGCAGTGGCTTAACCACGAAGGACTTGGTTTTACAACCATTGGCTTCAGCAAGTGCGGTGATGAGTGATATTGATTTAGAGGCAGGAGTTGCCATCTTAGATATTGGTGGAGGTACCAGTGACTTGGCTGTTTTTTATGATGGCATTTTAAAGCATACTGCAGTGATTCCTTTTGGCGGAGAAAATATTACCAATGACATCAGAATGGGATTGGGGGTATTGAAAAGTCAAGCAGAAGCCATGAAAGTTCAGTTTGGAAGTGCTTTAGCAGATGAAGCAAAAGCCAATGCTTACGTGACTATCCCTGGTTTAAAAGGAATGCCAGCAAAGGAAATTAGCGTTAAAAGTTTAGCTGGAATTATTCAAGCAAGAATGAGCGAAATTCTTGATTTTGTGACCTATCATTTAAAACAAGTGGGTTTAGATAGCCGCATGTTAAATGGAGGAGTGATTTTAACAGGGGGTGGTTCTCAATTAAAACATTTGATTCAATTAACTGAATATATTACCGGTTTGAACGCTCGTATCGGCTTGCCCAATGAGCATTTAGCACCTAATCATATTGATGAACTTAAAAAACCAATGTATTCCACTTGTATTGGTTTGATTTTAAAAGGCTATAACGATTACGAGCAAAATTATAAAGTGTTTACGGAGACTTACAAGAGAGTAGAAGTGCCTAAGTCTTTGACCGTAAATCAACCCACTGCAGCGAATGGTTTAACAAGTCAAAAGGCAGAAAAACCAGTAGTAGCAACCACTTTGACACCGGAGCAAATTGAAAAAAGAAAGTCTAAGTTCTGGGATCGCTTTAAAAACAATTTAATTGAAATTTTCAGCGAGGAAGAAGATAAACCTTTACACTAATAATTACCCACATTGTGGATATATATATTTATGTAAAACGTTGAAATCAAGTAATTTAGGCGCACTAACAAACAACTAACTAACCATCTCACTAACCCCTCTAAAAACAAAAGAATGATTCAATTTGACTTACCCAAACAAAAATCATCTATCATTAAAGTGCTCGGTGTAGGCGGCGGCGGAAGCAACGCTGTTAACTTTATGTTTAAGCAAGATATTGAAGGAGTAGATTTCATTATTTGCAATACCGATTCAAAAGCTATTGAACAAAGTGATGTCCCAAATAAAATTCAATTGGGACCCCATTTAACACAAGGGTTAGGCGCAGGTGCAGATCCTTCTGTTGGAAAATTAGCCACAGAAGAATCATTAGAAGAAATTAGAAAAATTTTAGAAGTTAATACTCGCATGGCATTTATTACGGTGGGTATGGGGGGTGGAACTGGAACTGGGGGTGCACCCATCATTGCAAAAATTTGCAAGGATTTAGGCATCTTAACTGTGGGTATTGTAACAACACCATTTGGATTTGAAGGTCCTCGTCGTCAAAAGCAAGCTGAAGAAGGCATCAATCAATTAAAACCATTAGTAGATACTTTGTTGGTTATTTCTAATGATAAATTACGCGTTCAATATGGTAATTTAAAAATGAAAGAAGCGTTTACAAAAGCAGATAATGTTTTAGCAACTGCTGCAAAATGTATTACAGATGTTATCAATAGCCGCGGTCATATTATTGTAGATTTCGCGGATGTTTGTACGGTGATGAAAAATGGAGGAGTGGCTATTTTAGGAAAGTCAGAAGTAGAAGGTGAAAATAGAGCGCAAAGAGCTATTGAAGAAGCTTTAAATTCTCCCTTATTAAATGACAATGACATTAAAGGTGCAAAATGGATTTTATTGAATATAAATAGTGCAGAAGGGGATCATGAATGTACTATGGATGAATTAGAAACTATCAATGCCTATTTACGTGAGCGCACTGGAGAAAATTCGGATGTGATTATGGGTATGGGCTATGATCCAACCTTAGGACAAAAAATTGGTATTACATTAATCGCAACTGGATTTGAAGGAAAGGATCCATTTAAAAAGGATGAACCAAAAAAAGCGGAGGCTCCTATTGAGGAAAAGATTGTCATGACTTTAGTAACAGAGGAAGCAGCAAAAGCGCCCGAAGCGGCACCTGCAGCAGCTGTAACTGAAGACCAAATCATGGAGGAGCCTTTAAATGATATCAAAGAAGAAGATGACAATCATTTTGAATTAAACACAACTGTTTCTTCTGAAAATACAATTGTGTTATTTGAATCTGAAGAAACATTTGACCAAATAGAAGAAGAGGAAGAAGTATTGATGGAAACAGAAGCTCCTGAAGAAATTGCAGAAGTGTCTATTGCTGCTATGGAAAGCATTGAGCTTGAAAATTATATGCCTACTTTAATGGAAGAAGTAGAGGAAGAAATTCATTTGGAAGAAGTGCTTGAAGAAGCGCATGAAGAAGATGTCATGTTAGATGAAATCCTGAATGAAGAATTAGAAGAAGAAATGTTGGAAGAGGAAGAATTATTTGCTTTGGATATGGAAGCACCAGCTCCTGTTGAATATGCTACTGAATTTATATTAAGTAAGCCGACCAACATTTATGCAGAAGCCACAGAAGAGATCGAAGAAACCCAAGAAGAGATGTTAGAAGAAGTGGCAGAGGTTCCTGAAGTAGAGGAAGAAATATTGGAAGAAATGGTGGAAGAGCCAATGATGGAAGAAGCTCCGGTAGTATTTGAATTTTCTTTACAGGAGGAAGAACCATTAGTGGTAATGGAGAAATTGGAGGAAATCATACAAGAAGAAAAATTGGAAGAAATCGTGGAAGTGGCTCCTGCCCCTGAAGTGATTATGGAAGCTCCTAAAACTCCAGTGGTGGAGTTCGAAACTTCATTCAGATACCAAGAAGAGCCTACTATGCAATTGGTGATGCGTGAAGAAGCTCCTTCTACTATGGAAGTGAATACTGCTCGTCAAAATAATTATGATATGCCAGTGGATAATGCAGAAGAGCAAAGAAAAAAAGTGGCAGAGCGTATTCAAAAATTAAGAAATTTATCATTTAATATTAACAATGGTTCTGATCCAAACAATGAGTTTGAATCAGTGCCAGCGTATGTTCGCCGAAATATGGATTTGTTTGGAAACACTTTAGCTTCAGTAGAAAACTATTATAGTAAGTACACTGTTGAAAAAGATGAAAACAATCAAACTCAAATTTCAACCATCAATACGTTTTTAGATGGTAAGAAACCTGATTGATCTCGTTTTTTATGGTACAGTTGATTTTAGTTGTAACCCCGCTCCTCAAAAAGCGGGGTTTTTTTATAAAAAAATAAGTCATCGTTCATTAAAAAATAGAGTCGCCCAATATAGCATTCAAATTGTACTTTTGCAATATGCAAACGGTATTAATAACAGGTGGAACAGGAATGGTAGGTCAATCATTGACAACACATTTATTGGCGCAAGGATATAAAGTCATTATAGTATCTAGAAGCAATTCCAATAAAATTTTAGCAGGGGTGACGTATGCTCAATGGGATGTGACAAAAGAAATAATGGATATTCCTGCTTTGCAAAAAGCAGATATCATTGTTCATTTAGCAGGAGCAGGTGTTGCTGAAAAAAGATGGTCTGTAAAAAGAAAAAAAGAAATTTTGGATAGTAGGGTAGATGCAGGAAACTTTTTAGTCAAGCTTTTATCGTCGCATACCCATAAAGTAAAAACGGTCATAAGTGCTTCTGCTATTGGTTGGTATGGTCCTGATAGTCCACAAAGTATACAGCATGGCTTTCAGGAAACGGATCCAGTAGACCCTTCTTTTTTAGGAAATACATGTAATAGATGGGAGCAAAGTGTCCAGCCTTTAGTGCCATTAGGCATCCGACTGATTACTTTAAGAATTGGCATTGTATTAAATCCTAAAGGAGGTGCATTGTTAGAATTTATCAAACCTGCAAAATTTGGATGGGCAACAATATTAGGTACAGGAAAACAAATGATAAGTTGGATACATCAAACTGATTTATGCAGGATGATCCAATATGGAATTGAAAATGAATCTATGAGAGGGGTGTACAATGCGGTGTCTCCGCATCCAGTTTCAAATAAGGAATTGGTAAAAGTGGTTGCAGGACAATTACATTCATTTTATATTCCAATACTAGTTCCAAGCATCATGCTAAAAATCATGCTAGGCGAAATGAGTATTGAAGTACTAAAAAGTGCCAAAGTATCTTCTGAAAAAATACAATCACAAGGGTTTCAATTTTCGTATGCTCACATCAAAGAAGCCATACAAAATTTACTTTCTATTAATTTCTAATAGGACGTCCCACAGTCATCACAGACTGAATGCGTTCTAATGTTTTCTTCTCCCCGCATAAACTTAAGAAAGCTTCTCTTTCTAAATCTAGCAAGTATTGTTCATTGACAAAACTAGGTTCGCTTAAATCACCACCACACATGACAAAGGCTAATTTTTTAGCTACTTTAACATCGTGTTCTGATGCATAACCGGCTTTATACATTCCATTAATACCTGCATATAAAGCGCCTAAGCCTGCTTTCCCCAAAACCTTAATATCCTTTCTGGGAGCGGATTGTGTGTATCCGGCATTGAAAAGTTCTATCGCTTGTTCTTTGGCTTTTGCAATTCTTCGAGAAGGATTTAAAATAATATGATCTTGTCCTTTTCTTAAGATACCCATGTCCATCGCTTCATGTGCCGAAGTGGCTACTTTTGCAGTTGCAATTTGCATGAATCTATTATTAAGTGTTATAGTTTCAGGTTCATCTTTATGCATTTCATCGGAAGCTCTTAATACTAATTCTTTAGTACCTCCCCCTCCAGGAATGACACCAATACCCAATTCTACTAATCCAATATAAGTTTCTGCTGCTGCACAAATGCTATCAGCATGTAAATTCATTTCACAACCACCCCCTAAACATAACCCATGTGGAGCAATGACTACAGGAATGGATGAATATCTCACGCGCATCATAGAGTTTTGGAAAGTACGAATAGCCATATCCAACTCTTCATAATCTTGCTCAATTGCCAACATAAATATCATACCTACATTCGCGCCAGCACTAAATAAGGCACTTTCGTTGGCAATCACTAATCCATTACATTTTTGTTCGGCTAAGGCAATGGATTTATTTAATCCTTCCAATACTTCTCCACCAATACTGTTCATTTTAGTGTTCCAACTAAATCCGCCAATACCATCACCCATATCTACTAAATGACAGGCGCTATTTTTCCAAATGGTTTTTTCTTTTAAATCCGATAAAATGATAAATGATTCAGCTCCCGGAATGAATGTATAATCGCCGCTGGCAACATCATAATAGAAACGCTTACCATCTACAATTTTATAAAAATCTTTTCCATCAGCTACCATTTTTATGACCCAATCAGCCACTTTTACATTTGCTGCAGTCATATCTTCTATCACTTTAGCAGTTCCCAAGTGATACCAGGTTTCAAAAGCGCCAATCTCCCAGCCAAAGCCAGCTTTAAGGGCATCATCTAATCGGTAAAGTTCATCACTTATTTCAGGAATGCGATGACTGATATAAGAAAATAATGCATGATGAAAGGCACGTACAAAATCACCTGCTTTATCCTGTGCAGCGTATAAACTTTTGATACGTTCAGGTAAATGATCAATCGCTTTTGCAACGCCAATAGAAGCAAATTTTGGTTTTGTCCTAGCTTGGTATTCAAAAGTGGAAAGGTTAAGTGTTAGAATTTCTTTGCCTGTTGCTGACTTTGTTTTTTTAAAAAATCCTTGACCAGTTTTATCACCCAACCAATTATTTTCCACCATTTTTTCTAACCAAGTAGGTAAGTTGAAAATATGTTTAGCTTCATCAAGCGGACAATTATCAGCCACACCTTTGGCCACTTTCACAAGGGTATCAAGACCTACTACATCTGCGGTTCTAAAAGTAGCGGATTTTGGACGACCCATTATAGGACCAGTCATGCTTTCAATTTCATCAATGGATAAGTTTAATTTTTCCATGATATGAAGCACACTCATCATGCTAAAAACGCCTACTCTATTGGCTATAAAGGCAGGAGTATCTTTACATAACACTGTGGTTTTACCTAAAAATACATCGCCATAATGCATATGGAAATCAATTACACTTTGATCTGTGTGAGCCGTGGGAATAATTTCCAATAATCTTAAATAACGAGGGGGGTTGAAAAAGTGAGTTCCACAAAAATGTTTTTGAAAATCTTCAGTTCTTCCTTCCGCCATTAAATGAATAGGAATACCAGAAGTATTAGAACTTACTAAAGTGCCGGGCTTTCTATATTTTTCTACTTCGTCGTAAATTATTTTTTTAATATCTAATCTTTCTACTACCACTTCAATAATCCAATCTGCTTTTGCGATTTGTGCAATATCATCTGTAAAATTTCCAGTACTTATAAGAGATGAAAATTTGGAAAGAAATATAGGAGAGGGGTTAGATTTAATGGCAGCTTGTAGAGAATCATTTACAAAATGATTTCTGTCTTTGGCTTGTGTACTTTCTTCTGCACCAGGAGTCACTCTATCTAATAACAATACTTGTACACCTACTCCTGCAAAATGACATGCAATTCGAGACCCCATCACGCCACTTCCTAAAACCACTACATTTTTGATAGAACGTTGCATATGAAAAGCTTTTGGTAAAATTAGTTAGTTATGCAACTATTTTCAAAAAAACTTTAGTTTTTTAGGTATTTTTTTTGCCACTGATTGTGTCTTTTGACCTTTTAACAAATGCGGCTTGGGGGTTGAAAGCTTTGGTTTACATTTGTATTATGCAAGTAGATAAACCTTTAGTCGAACATTTGGCACATTTATCTAGGCTCCATGTAGCGCCCGAGAAAATGGATCAATTAGTGGCTGATATGCAGGATTTAGTGGAGTTTGTTGAAAAGCTCAATGAATTAGATACTACAGGAATCGAGCCTTTAATGCATATGGGAAATTCGCATAATGTATTACGTCCGGACATTGTGGGAGGATCTATTTCGAGAAAAGATGCATTACGTAACGCGCCAGATCAAAACGGAACCTTTATTAAAGTTCCCAAAGTCATTCATAAATAAAAGAACATGTCATCAGTTATTCAATTAAGGGATTTACAAAAAAGTTATTTCATGGCGAATCAAGCCATTCCTGTTTTAAAAGGAATTAATCTTGACATAAACTCCAATGAATATGTGGCTTTAATGGGGCCCTCAGGAAGTGGAAAAAGTACATTGATGAATATTTTAGGTTGTTTAGATTCTCCTACAAAAGGGATGTACAATTTAAATGGGCATGATGTAAGTAAGATGACAGACGATGAATTAGCGGGTATTAGAAATATTGAAATTGGATTTGTATTTCAACAATTTAATTTATTGCCTCGTTTATCAGCAGCAGAAAATGTAGCATTGCCTTTAGTGTATGCGGGTATTTCAAAAAAAGATAGAATAGATAGAGCCATGGTGGCCTTAGATAAAGTAGGTTTAGCAGATAGAAGTCATCACAAATCAAATGAGTTAAGTGGTGGTCAAATTCAACGTGTGGCTATTGCTCGTGCACTAGTCAATAATCCTTCAATTTTATTAGCAGATGAACCCACTGGTAATTTAGATTCTAAAACATCGGTAGAAGTGATGGAATTATTTGGTAAAATTCATTCTTCAGGCAATACGGTAATATTAGTTACCCACGAAGAAGATATTGCTCAATATGCGCATCGTGTGGTTCGTTTAAGAGATGGCAATATTGAAACCGACACATTGAACAAAAATCATAAATAGCAAAGCGCTATTCAACAACTTATTAAAAAGCCTTCCATTGGAGGGCTTTTTTAATGTATTTCTGAACTTTAATTTATTAGTTTTGTTATATAAAGTACAGCATGAAAATATATACTAAAGCAGGAGACGAAGGTAAAACTTCATTAATAGGAGGAACTAGGGTTCCTAAAAGTCATATTCGCATTGAATCCTATGGAACGGTGGATGAATTAAATTCATTCATTGGATTATTAAGTGATTTGTTAGAAGAGGCGACTATCAAAAAAGTATTGGGTGAAGTGCAGGACAGATTGTTTACAGTGGGTTCTTCTTTAGCCTGTGATCCAGAAAAAGAATCTAATTTAAAAATCCCCGATTTAAAGGAAGAAGATATTGCATTTTTAGAGCAGCACATGGACAAAATGAATGAAGTATTAGAGCCTATGAAATCATTTATTTTACCTGTTGGACATCAAGCCATTTCTACCGCTCATATTGCTCGTTGTGTTTGCCGACGTGCAGAAAGATGGTGTGTGAATTTGCAAGAAGAAGATTTATTTGTAGATCCTACTGTGATTAAATATTTAAATCGATTGAGTGATTATTTATTTGTACTTGCTAGATATATTGGTCATTTAAAAGGAGTGGCAGATCAACCATGGAATCCTAGAGTATAATTCCGTCCTTCATTTGTAATATGCGATTACTCATTTGAGCGAGTGATTCATTGTGCGTCACAATTAAAAAACTTTGTTGGTATTCATTTCTCAAACGAATAAATAATTCATGTAAGGAAGTGGCATTGGCACTATCTAAATTACCAGTGGGTTCATCCGCAAAAACTAAAGATGGATTATTAATTAAGGCTCTTGCAACTGCGACTCTTTGTTGTTCCCCTCCAGAAAGACTATGTGGTTTTTTATCTTTTTTATCTGCTAGTCCCATGAAATCTAAAAGTTCTAATGCCTTTTTGTTCACCTCTTTAGAGGGACGTTTGCCAATCCAAGCTGGTATACAAACATTTTCAATAGCAGTAAATTCGGGTAATAAGTGATGAAATTGAAATACAAATCCCATGCGGGTATTTCTAAATTGAGCTAGAGAAGAGGAGTCTAAAGCATTAAGGTCTTGATTTTCAAATAATACTTTCCCTTTATCTGCTTTTTCCAGGGTGCTCACTACGTAAAGTAAGGTGGATTTCCCAGCACCAGAAGCGCCCACAATAGAAACCATTTCGCCCTTACTAACAGCTAAGGAGACCCCCTTTAGGACCTCTATAGAGCCATAATTCTTCCAGATATCTTGAGCAATAAGTAAGGGTGACTGCCTTTCCATGACACAAACCTACGACTAGCGGGCCAATTTTGGCAAAATTTAATGAATTGTTTACATCCTGTAGAAAAAACACATTTGGTAGTATCGTTTATACGGCTACTTTTGCAAAAAAGAAAGCTATGTTTTGGACTTTAGAATTAGCCAGTTATTTAGAAGAAGCACCTTGGCCTGCTACTAAGGATGAATTGATTGATTACTCTATTAGGAGCGGTGCCCCTTTAGAAGTAGTTGAAAATTTACAAGAGTTAGAAGACGAAGGAGAAGTGTATGAAAGCATTGAAGATATTTGGCCAGATTATCCAAGCCAAGAAGACTTCATGTTCAACGAAGATGAATATTAAATAAATTTGAAATAAAATAAAGTGGATGGATTTCATATTCATCCACTTTATTTTTATGTTTAGATAAGTTTAGTAAGTCAACAATAAGTTTAGTAAGTCAACTTGAAATAAAGTAACATTAAACTTAATAGAAATACAATAGAATTAGCTACCAAGACGGGTTTGCTCTTTATCAAATAGGCGTAGGTTAGCCAAACAATAGTACTCGTAGTTACTATTAAAATCATAATTAAATTTAAATCGCCCACACTTTTAGTTTGCCAGGTTTGATACACTTGAGGAACAAAAGTGATGCAACTCAATAAACTTCCAAAATATCCAATAAACTCTACTAGTTTGGGATTGATTTCTTTATTACTCATTGCGTCTTTTTAAATATTTATGTAGAACGATTTATGTAGAAAAATTTATTATTCCGTGATTCCCGCTTTCTTCATCATCATATCGCTTACGCCAGTCGTAGAATAGCCTCCATCATGGAATAAATTTTGCATCGTCACCATTTTAGTGAGATCAGAAAATAAAGTCACACAATAGTTGGCGCAATCTTCGGCACTTGCATTTCCTAAAGGAGCAATTGCATCTGCATAATCAAAAAAGTCTCCAAATCCTTTGATGCCAGTCCCTGCAGTGGTTTTGGTAGGGGATTGTGAAACGGTATTCACACGCACTTTTTTCTTGATACCATAATGATAACCAAAACTACGAGCGATTGATTCTAATAAAGCTTTGATATCTGCCATATCAGTATAAAAAGGATAGGTTCTTTGTGCTGCAGCATATGTAAGCGCGACTACACTTGCATGTTCATTTAACGCATCTAATTGGTAGGCTACGCTTAACATTTTATGTAAGGACATGGCAGAAACGTCAACACCCTTTGCATAATAATCATAATTCAATTCAGGGTATCCAATTTTTTTACGAATGTTCACGCTCATGCCAATGGAGTGTAAAACGAAATCAATTTTACCGCCTAATATTTCTTGTGATTGATTGAATAAATTGGTTATTTCCTCCACGCTAGTAGCATCGGCAGGTACAATTTTTGAGTTTGTTTTTTCGGCTAAAACATTAATCTCGCCCATACGCATAGCAATGGGAGCGTTGGTTAACACAAATGTGGCACCTTCTTCATGAGCTTTTTCAGCTACTTTCCATGCAATTGAGTTGCTATCTAGCGCACCCGTAATAATTCCCCTTTTCCCTTTTAATAAATTGTATGCCATTTGTATGGTTAATTTTAATTGCTGTAAAAATAATTATAATATCCTATAAAAAGTAATAAACAAGTTAGGATTAAGTTAAAAGCTCTTTGGCGTTTTCAAGGGCATTTTTGGAAGGAGGATCTCCTCCGATCATACGTGCAATGTGAACCACTCTTTCGGAGGGGTCCAGACTTCTTAAATGAGTGTTTGTTGCGCTTCCCACTTGTTCCTTATAAACATATAGATGCGTATGCCCTTTGGCTGCAATTTGAGGCTGATGGGTAATACATAAAACTTGTCTAGCAGCTCCTAAATTTTGCAAAAGCAAACCTACTTGTTTAGCAGGTTCTCCAGAAATTCCTGTGTCAATCTCGTCAAAAATCATGGTAGGTAAATCAATCGACTTTGCAACCAATGATTTGATGCATAACATTAAACGACTTAGTTCCCCGCCACTTGCTACTTTTTTAATAGGTTCAAATTTTTGGGTATTGTTGGCATCAAATAAGAAGTCAATTTTATCTTTTCCAAACAAATTAAAGTCGACGGTGTCCAATGTCACTTTCACTTTTGCATTAGGCATACCCACTTGGTGTAAAAGTTGATTTACATTTTTGGTGAAGGGTGCAATGGCTTCTGTTCTTTTTTGAGTAAGCAGTTGAGCATTCTTTAAAACTAATTTTTCTTCTTGAGCAACTTGTGTCGTTAATTGTTGAATTTCTTCTTGAATAGTAAGTACAGTGGTTAAGTCTTGTTCTAATTGTTTTTGTATTTCAAGTAGTTCGTTCGTGGATGGTACCTTATGCTTTTTTTGCAAACTATATCCTTGCGAAAGTCGGTCCTGAATAGTCACCAATTTTTGATCATCAAAATCTATTTTGTCTTGCCAAGTATTTAATTCACTAGATATATCGGCTAATTCAATCTGAGCAGTTTTTAAACGACTTAATAATGCTTCAAAACTAGGCTGCCACTTTACGATGGACTCTAAATTGTGAATGATTTGTTTTAATTGTTGCACCATGGGTTGATCGGAGGCTTCCAATGCCATCACAGATTGATCAATTTGAGTTTTAATCACCCCAGCGTTTTCTAAAAACTTAAGTTCTTTCTCTAAATCCTCTAATTCATTTTCTTTGAGTTGCAAAGCAACTAGTTCTTCTAATAAATGTTTTTTATAACTCTCTGTTTTTTCAAATTCGTCCCTTTGAAAAGTAAGTTCATGTAATTTTTTTACATGTTGCTTCCAAAGTTGAAAAGAAGATTGGTATACTATCAGTTCTTTTTGTGTATTGGCAAGTGCATCCATCACAGTTCGTTGAAATTCGGTATCCCCTAAAGTGAGGGTATCAAATTGTTGATGTAAGTCCACTAGCTGACTTGTTAATTGTCTTAAGTCACTTAAATTGATGGGAGTATCATTAATGAAAGCTCTTGATTTTCCTTGCGCACTTATTTCGCGACGAATAATGAATTCATTGCTGGGTTCAATATCATGTTCATTTAAAAAGGCACTATATAATTCGGGTTGTGTAATCGTAAAAGTACCTTCTATCACACATTTTTTGGAAGCATCTCTGCAAACAGTACTATCTGCACGGTCGCCTAATATTAAACCTAAAGCCCCCATAATAATACTTTTACCAGCACCTGTCTCACCTGTGATGACAGAAAGCTGTTTAGACAACTCAATTTGGAGCTGGTCTATCAGAATGTAATTTTGTATTTCTAATTGGGATAACATCGCTTGATGCAATATACACTAGACGAAAATGATGCACAAATTTTGTTATAGACGAATGTGCTTTTTTTTAAGATTTACTACAACGCTGTATGCCAGCTTTGGCTTTTTGGTCCAATGAATTTTTAAAGGCATGATTTTTCATCTCTATACAGCTATTAAAAGAGGAAATAGCCTTCGCGTATTCCCCTTTTTTCTCATACAACAGGCCTATTTGTAATGCGGCGCGGGCTGCAAAATATTCGGTTAAATCATGCCCTTTTTCAATAGCAGATTTATAAAATTTAATAGCCATATCAGGCTGATCCATTAAATCATAGATGCGGCCAAGTCGATACGCAAATTCGGTTTTTTCCGCATCACTCGAAAAATCATTGGTGGTTTTGCCCGTTAATATTTGCAATGCGTTTGCTTGATATCCACCATCGCTTAATAGCCTTGCTTTTAATAATAGGGGGTGAGGCCAAGCACTTTTCGCATTTTGATAAGCAAGTTTATCTGCATCCGTTATTTGATTTCCTTTATTCAAAACTTCATTTCGATATTGATTCGCTTTTTTAGAATCACCTTGCAATAAAGAAATCCAGCTTAATTTTTCATAAGCATCTTTGATATAAAATTGCCCCTTAAAACTATTTACAAAATCCGATAATGCTTTTTGAGCAAGGTCTAATTTTAATTGGTTCAATAAACTATATCCTTTTTCTAATTGCCAAAAAGGTAGTTTTAAATAATCGTCCCCTAATTCGATATCTTCTATAATATCAATGGCTTTATCGGACAGCTGATGGTTTAAATACAAGTTAGTTGCCATATAGGCATGTAAATGATTGTTTTTTAAATCATAGGGAGTTGTTTCTAAAAAATTAAATGCTTTTTTTTCGTTACTCTCAAAAATCATTAACAAGTAGGGGTAAAGAAACAGAGCTTCATTGCGACAGTAATGACTATACTCGTCATTGCTTTTTATGTATTTAAGCACTAAGGCATTGCCTTCTGTAATTTTCCCCGTCATTCCTAAAATGCTCGCCATCCATTGGTATCCTTTTGGAATGGTCCCAATCACGGAAGATAAAAAACCATAATACACATCATTAGGCGAAAATTGGGGGAACGCTTTTTTATTGTCTTTGAATAAAATGTATGCTTTTCTAAAATCTAAAGCAGCTTCCCAGTTTTTATCAAATCGAATGGCAGCGACCGATTTATGTAAATGGACTAAAGCGATACTGTATAAATAAAAAGGAGAATTTTTGGGACCAGATTCAAGTAGTTTAATTTTTTTCTCAAACTCAGGATAAATTCTTTGATACTCGATGGGGTTTTCGTTCAAAAACAATTGGTAGAAATCGGCATAGCTTTCTAATAAAGCAAATGTTAGGTTATTCGGGTTTGTTTTTCTTTCTAAAGCGATGGCTTTGCGTGCTTCTGGAATTCTAAGTGAGGTAGTTGCATCATAAATTTGCTGTGTTTTATCATTCCAAATAAATTGTTGTGCAAAGGTGAGGGTTACACTAAAAAAGGAAAGCAAGCAAAGGATGAAAGCTCTTTTCATGATAGCAAAAATAAAGAAAGGGTAGCGGTTGGGCTACCCTTTCAAGGAATATTTTCAAAAAGAAAAACTTATTTAGCTTTCTTCTCAATGGTTTTGGTAACATCTTCTTCCACTAAAATACGACCGCAGTTTTCACATACGATGATTTTTTTGTGTAAGCGAATTTCACTTTGACGTTGAGGAGGAATGGCGTTAAAGCAACCGCCACAAGCATCACGTTCAACGGTAACAACCGCTAATCCGTTATGATAGCTATTTCTAATACGATCATAGCTATATAATAAACGCTCATCAATATGGCTACGTGCTTCTGCACTTTTAACTCTTAATTCTTTCTCTTCAATTTCAGTATCTGCAATGATTTTCTCTAACTCACTTTTTTTATGGGTTAAAACACCTTCTTTAGAAGCAATTGTTTTTTTAGCAGCATCCAACACTTTAATTTTCTCTCCTAAATCTTCGTTCGCGTCACGGATATGTTTTTCAGCAAGTTTAATTTCTAAACCTTGCATTTCAATTTCTTTATTGATCGCTTCAAATTCGCGATTATTTTTAACATTCTCGCTTTGAGACTCATATTTAGCTAATAAAGCTTCCCCTTCTTTGATGGCTGCTTTTTTATCTTCTATGAATTCAGTGATACCGTTGATTTCTTCTTCAATTCTACTTTGTCTGTTCAATAAACCTTGAACTTCATCTTCTAAATCCTTTACTTCCATAGGTAACTCACCACGTAGAATTTCAATTTCATCGATACTGCTATCAACGGTTTGTAACTTGTAAAGGTTTACTAATTTTTCTTCTACTGAAAAGTCTTTTATTGATGCCATAATTGTTGTTTATTTAAGGTATCTTACCGGTTGCGTATTGACTCGAGATTCGAGGACGGCAAAGGTAGGGAATTTACCCGTTAAATAAGCAACTATTAGGGCCGGAACAAATTGCTCGCTTTCCCCATGGCCAATATCCAAGAGAAGAAACTGCCCATCAGGCTCAAAATAATCATGATACTTTAGATCACTGGTGATAAAACAATCTGCTTTTTGTTCCTTAGCCGAGGGAATTAAAAAACTTCCACTACCACCACATAAAGCTATGGTTTTCAGTATTTTACCTGTAAACGGAGTATGCTTTATCACTTCTACATGGAGCTTCTCTTTCACCCATTTTATAAAATCCTGTTCATCTGTTTCTAAAGGTAATTCTCCCATCAGGCCAGAGCCTACAGCACCCCCTTTATGATCCAAAATACCTGGTTTTGGGTCTAAAATTTGTCGATTTTCAAGGTGTAATTTGTCTGCTATGCTTTTGTTCACTCCATCTAGAATATTATCTAGGTTGGTATGAATGGCATACAGTGCAATCTTATTTTTAATGGCTTTCAAAGCTACCCGGGTCACATAATGATCTGGAATAAACTGTTTAATTCCTTTAAAAACAATAGGATGATGACTTATAATGAGGTTACAACCCTTTTCAATAGCTTCATCTACCACGGCCTCGGTACAATCCAAGGAGCACAAAATACCATTACATTCCATGAGGGGATCCCCCATGATGAGCCCCGAATTGTCATAAGATTCTTGAAAAGATAAAGGAGCCCAAGCTTCTAAAGCCGATGTGATAGACTTAATTTGCATGGTTAAAATTAATTATAAAAATTAGTATTTAATTAAAAGAGGGGGACAACTATTTTTTACTTGAACTATTTTTAACTTGTATTGTTAATATATACAGAATGGCAAAACAAATAAATATATTTTGGTTTAGACGCGACTTACGTTGGGAAGACAATGCAGGATTGTATCATGCACTTTATCAGGCCAAATTACAAGGATTGCAGGTGTTACCTATTTTTGTTTTTGATAAAACCATTTTAAATCAATCAGAAGAAAAAGCAGATAGGAGGGTTGATTTTATTCATCAAACCTTGACTCGGTTGCAAGGTGATTTAGTGGCAAAAGGCAAATCGCTTTGGGTACAGTATGGCACGCCAACAGAAGTTTTTGAAAAATTATTTTCTGATTTCAAGGTGCAGGCAGTTTATACGAATCATGATTATGGCCCTAAGGCCAATGCAAGAGATGCAGCTATTGAAAAGATGGCTTTAAAAAACAATGCCATATATCATCATTTTAAGGACCAAGTTATTTTTGAAAAAGAGGAAGTCATCAAAGATGATGGAAAACCTTATACAATTTATACACCCTATGCAAATAAATGGAGAGCAGCATGGGCGCAAAAAACACCAAAGAAATTTCCTTCCGAAAAATTACTTGATTATTTTTTAGATACTAAGGCTTTTAAAATTCCAACTTTAAAAGAAATAGGTTTTGAAAAAACAGATGTAGTCATCCCTCCCATGCAGTTTCAAACTTCGGTAGTGAAAAATTATACCGAACAAAGAAATTTCCCAGCTTTAAATGCCACCACGCATTTAAGTGTTCATTTAAGATTTGGAACCATATCCGCAAGGTCATTGGCATTGGAGACGCAAAGTTTAAATGCCACTTTTTTTAATGAACTTATTTGGCGTGATTTCTATCATATGATATTATGGCATTTTCCGCAGGTGGCAGAAGGAAAATCCTTTAAACCTAAATATGATTTAATTGAGTGGAGAAATAATGAAAAAGAATTTGAAGCATGGTGTAAAGGCATAACAGGTTATCCAATTGTAGATGCGGGAATGCGTGAATTAAATACAACTGGATTTATGCATAACAGAGTGCGTATGATTGTGGCAAGCTTCTTAACCAAACATTTATTAATAGATTGGCGTTGGGGGGAAGCTTATTTTGCACAAAAATTATTAGACTTTGATTTAGCAGCAAACAATGGCGGTTGGCAATGGGCGAGTGGAAGTGGTTGTGATGCAGCGCCTTATTTTAGAGTCTTCAATCCAAGATTGCAAACTGAAAAATTTGATAAGGATTTAAAATACATCAGACATTGGATTCCCGAATTAGATAGTTTTGAATATCCTAAACCCATCGTGGTTCATGAGGAAGCGCGTGAGCGCGTTTTAGCTGCTTATGCGAAAGCATTAAAGGAGGGATAAAAATTAGCGATTCAAATTTGAAAATACTTCTTCCAATTGAGCAATTGCTTTTTTTCCTAATTCTCCCATATCCAAGCTAAAATCATTGACATATAAATCAATATGTTGACGCATTACTTTTTCTGACATTTCTTGCGAATGACTTTTTACAAATGCAGGAAGTGTTTCATAACTATTTTTAAAAGCATATTCAACACTGTGCCGAATTAATTGATCCACTTTTTTGATGTCATTCCTATCTATGTCATTACGTGCAATAATACCTCCCAATGGAATGGGCGCATGATATGTTTCTTCAAAATAAGTTCCTAAATCCATCCAAAGGGTTAACCCTTTATCGGCATAGGTGAAACGATTTTCATGTATCATCACACCTGCATCTACTTTGCCAGAGAGTACTGCATGTTCAATATCGTCGAACACTAAAAAAACTTTATTCTTCACCTCAGGAAAAGCCAAACTAAATAACAAGTGAGCAGTTGTATTTTTTCCAGGAATGGCCACCGTCATGGTTTTCGCGTCAGGTTGTTCTGCGTTTTTAAATACTAACAAAGGACCCACACCTTTACCTAAGGCACCCCCACTATTTAGTAACTGATATTTATTTTGTACCAAAGGCCAAACGCCATAACTAATTTTTGAAAATGAAAGGATTCCATTTAAAGCCCATTCGTTTAAAGTTTGCACATCTTCCAAATGAACTTTAAATTCAAAACCTTGGGTATCAATTTTATGATTCACTAAGGCATCAAATATAAAAGTGTCGTTAGGGCATGGTGAAAAACCAATATCAAAAACACGCATGGTTAAGCAATTTGATGAAGCGCATCCAAATATTGCAGTAGCGTTTCGTTTAAATTATAAATAGCTTCCTTCATTTCCCATTTTGCTTTGTTGCGTTCTCCCACATAATTTGAAACCGCACGTAGTTGAATGAAAGGAATATTTAAATCACGACCCATATAATGTAAAGAAGCGCCTTCCATCGATTCAATGCTTGCTTTATATTTTAGATGGTATAATTCCATTTTATTTTTATCAGTTGTAATGGTATTTACAGTGACTCCTTTTTTAGTAGGGAGGGAAAGCAAATTATATTGTTTCAACCAAGGGTTAGGCAATGATTTTTTAACATAAGGAGCGTCATTGGGTTGGTCTAATTTCAAATCAAATAAATCCTTCCATTGTTTATTTTCCATGACCCCAATATCACCTGCAAAATCATCTTTAATAGCATACACTTTTCCTAAAGGAACTTTGCGATCAAAGCACCCCGCAATTCCTACTTGAATGATGAGAGTAGGAGTTTCTTGAACAAACATCTTCATTAAAGAAATACTGGAAGCTAACATGCCAATGCCCGATTCGTGAAATCCCACCGAAAAACGCTTATTAGTACCCACGTATTTTGGATTGATTTTTTGGAAACTAGGCATCCATTCTCCATTGGTTGCAGCGGTAATGATTACTCTCATAAAGTAAAGGTCGGTAAAGACTGCTAAAATTGGCTATCAAATTTATATCTTTGCAAAAATTAAAGGAGTCATGGTGTATTTAACCCGTGTGGAACATTTTAATGCAGCGCATAAATTAGCCAATCCCAATTGGACCAAAGAAAAGAATGAAGAAGTGTTTGGGGTATGTGCAAATGAAAATTGGCATGGGCATAATTATGAATTATTCGTAACCATCAAAGGCAAGCCAGATGCGGATACCGGGTTTTTATTTGACGTCAAAAAATTAAGTGTCATCATCCGTAAATATGTGATTGATGAACTAGATCATAAAAATTTAAACATAGATGTTCCATTTATGCAAGGGCAAATGTGTAGCACCGAAAATTTAGCATTGGCCATTTGGAAACAATTGGTCCCCCAGATACCTTCGGTGGTTCAGTTGCATTCTGTTAAATTATACGAGACCCCACGTATTTATGTGGAATATTTCGGGGAATAGGATTTTAGCCCCTCATGCCTCTCTAATTTGTTGAAATTCTTTACGAAATAGGGTAGAAATGCTTAGACGTTTAGCCTTTAAATTAAATCGTTAAACAAAATCGTTTCTATAGCGTTATTAATATTGTAACTTTGTTATCTTAATTTGGAACCATGGAACAAAAAGTAGCGGTCAGTAGAAAAGAGCATTTTAATGCTGCGCATAGATTGTTTTGTGCCGACTGGAGTGATGCCGAAAATAAACGTGTTTTTGGAGCCTGCAGTAATCCTAATTATCATGGTCACAACTACGAATTAGTAGTACAAGTGGTAGGGTATCCTGATCCTCAAACAGGATTTGTAATAAATACCAAGGATCTTAGTACACTAGTTGACAAGGAAGTGATAGCTAGGTTTGATCACAAAAATTTAAACTTGGATACCGATGCTTTTAAAAATTTAAATCCAACAGCAGAAAATATTGCTCGAGTGATTTATGATTTTTTAAGACCAAATATATCCGCATCATTAGAATTAAAAATACGTCTGTATGAAACAGAAAGAAACTTTGTTGACTACCCCGCTTAAAGAAGAAAAAATGGAGCTGAGTCATTTAATTATTGAAGAAATGGGTGACCAGCATAAAGCAAGTTCGGTGGAAACTCCATTGCGTGCAGATGCCTTCGAAAAAACAGATGAAGAAAAAATCGCATTGATAGAGCCTCATTTTAGAGCCATCATAGAAACTTTAGGAATGGATTTAAATGATGATAGTTTAAAGGGTACTCCATTGCGTGTTGCAAAAATGTATGTCAAAGAATTATTCCAAGGATTAAATCCAGCAAACATGCCTAGCATGACTTTGTTTGAAAATAAATTTCAGTACAATGAAATGTTGGTAGAGAAAAATATCAATTTTTATACGAATTGCGAACATCATTTTGTTCCTTTTTTCGGAAAAGCACATGTCGCATACATTAGCAGTGGGAAAGTGATTGGATTAAGTAAGTTGAATAGATTGGTAGAATATTTTTCAAAGAGACCACAAGTACAAGAGCGTTTAACCATGCAAGTGGGCAAAGCATTACAAACTATTTTACAAACACAGGATGTAGCGGTGATGATGGATGCAAAGCATTTATGTGTTTCTAGTCGTGGCGTAAAGGACGATAGTTCAAATACCATTACTTCATTTTTTGGAGGTAAGTTTCAGGAGGAGAAAACAAAAATGGAATTTCTAAAGTATATAGATATAAACGATTAGTTTTGGGTTTGGTTGAGTTAGTTAAAGGCGAAGGGGACTTCGCCTTTTTTTATGCTTCATTTTTCGCTTCATTTTTATGCTTCAATTGTGATTGGTTATAATTGATTTGGTTTATTTTTGTATAAATTAATCGGATATGTCAAAACATGCTTATGTATTTCCAGGACAAGGAAGTCAGTTTTCAGGAATGGGAAAAAATCTATATGAAACCAATGCAGCAGCGAAGGAATTATTTGAACTTGCTAATGAAATTTTAGGTTTTCGTATAAGTGATATCATGTTTGAAGGAACCGATGAGCAATTAAAACAAACCAATGTTACACAGCCCGCAGTATTCATACATTCGGTAGTTGCTTATTTAACCATGCCAGCTGTCACCCCCGATATGGTTGCAGGACATAGCTTAGGTGAATTTTCTGCCTTAGTAGCAAATAAAACTTTAAGTTTTGAAGATGCTTTGAGATTGGTAAGTATTCGAGCAAAAGCAATGCAAGCTGCTTGTGAAATACAACCCTCCACAATGGCTGCGGTATTAGCTTTGGCAGATGAAAAAGTAGAAGAAGTTTGTGCTCAAGTGCAAACAGAAACAGGAGAAGTAGTGGTTGCTGCAAATTATAATTGTCCAGGACAATTAGTTATTTCTGGAAGTGTAAAAGGAATAGAAATAGCCTGCGAGCAAATGAAAGCAGCAGGTGCGAAGCGAGCATTGGTACTTCCTGTGGGGGGTGCATTTCATTCTCCTTTAATGGAACCTGCAAAAATTGAATTAGCGGAGGCCATAAAAGCCACCCATTTTAATACTCCTATATGCCCTGTCTATCAAAATGTAGCAGCAGCAGCAGTGACTGATCCTGCGCAAATCCAACAAAATTTAATAGCACAATTAACAGGTGCAGTGAAGTGGACACAATCCGTTCAAGCGATGGTAGCAGATGGTGCCACTCAGTTTACCGAAGTAGGTCCAGGCAAAGTATTGCAAGGATTGGTACAAAAGGTTTACAAAGAAGCAGTTGTTGCTGGCGTACAATAAACTTATTTCTAAATTTCTCAGCAGTTTAACTAAAACTAGGGCAATCTTTCATTACATAATGCGTTAGTATTTTAATAAGTGGAAAACCACATATTACAAATATTAATAATATATTGAAAAAAAAACCCATATATTTTATTGTTTTATTTTTCATTTTTTTAAAAGTGGAAGGGCAAACTTTTGAAGTTAAAAGCCCCTATGTAGCAAGTCCTGGTATTAACTGTGATCAAGTAGTTTTTAATTTATCCAATCCATTTTCTCAAGTTATCTATTATAGATTATTTATTTTTAATCCTATAACTTTTGTTTTTGATGATAAATCTGAGGGATTAACTCCACAACCCATTTCGGCAAATGCTACAAGAGAATCTATTCAAAATACTTCTGGAAAATATAAAGTCATTTTTTATACAGATATTTCTGCAACTATTGAACTTGAATCAAGTTTATTAGATATTTTAATTAATCCTTCTCCAGTAAGCTATGTAGTTTCTAAAAACGGGTTTTCAAACTATAATTTTACCTATTGCAAAGGTGCAACTGGTGTAGCAATTTCATTAAATAATTCCGAAACAGGGGTGAGTTATCAATTATATAAGGACAAGAATCCAGTAGGTTCATCCATTTTGGCGAATAATAACAATGGGGTAAATTTCGGAAATCAAAAAATAGGAACCTATAAAATTATTGGAACTAAAAATAATTGTTCAAAAGAAATGTTTGGATATCCTATAATAACTGAAAATCCAATTTTAAATGCAAGTGTTTCCATTGATGGAAAATTTTCGACTTGTGGAGGGGTGAGTACTACTTTTACTGCAGTACCTACTAATGGAGGAAGTGCGCCATTATATCAATGGAAAAAAAATGGAATTGATATTCCTGGTGCTACCAATTCAACTTATAGCTCCTCTGTATTAGAAGATGGGGATTTAATTTCAGTAGTAATGATATCCAATGCGACTCCATGTTTAGCTACGCCATTGGTTTCTTCAAATGCCATAAAAATGCAAATTATGACATCTGTTAATGCAGGTGTTATAATTACTTCTAGCGATACAGATAATATATTTTGCAAGGGTTCTGCGATTATGTTTACCGCGATTCCAACCAATGGTGGCAATGCCCCAACTTATCAATGGAGAAGAAATGGGATGAATATTAATGGTGCAAATGGGAACACTTTATCTTTGAGTGATTTGCAAAATGATGATATAATTGATGTAGTAATGATATCCAATTTTACACCTACAAGTTGTTTAATTGGATCACCAGCTTTTTCTAATGCCATAAAAAATACAGTAAACGAAAATATAAATGCATCTGCAATAATATTATCAAACGATTTGAATAATAGTATATGTCCTGGAGCTTCAATCTCTTTTATGAGTAATATTCTTAATGGTGGTAATGCTCCAGTTTATCAATGGAACTTAAATGGAATTAATGTAGGGACAAGCACTTCAACTATTACTTTAAACACAATCAATGACGGTGATGTAGTATCATTGCAGCTCGTTTCTAATGCGTCACCATGCTTGATCAATAATAAAGTGCTGTCAAACAACATTATAATAAAAGTATTTACATCCAATATAACAGCCAGTGCAAGTAAAACAAATATTTGTTATGGAGATACAGTTATTTTAAAAGGAAGTGGCGCTGTGAATTATGTTTGGGATAATAATGTAACAGATAGCAAGCCCTTTATGCCAAAAATTACTACAACTTATAATATTTTAGGAACCGATTCAAATGGTTGCAAAAATACAGTTAGTGTGACTATTAAAGTGAATCCTTTGCCTATAGCAGAGTTTATTCAATCAAGTTCCAATAGATTGATGGCACTGGGCACTATGCAATTAAATGGTCGTGCTTCTTTAGGTAAGCCACCTTATACATATCACTGGAAAACAGATCCTACTAAAGCTAACATTATTGACAATGTGAATCCAACTACTTTAACGGGGGTTTCAGCTGGAAATATTGCATTATCATTTTATGTCATAGATGCAAATGGATGTAGTTCCAAAACAAGTGAGCTATTATCAATGCAAATTTTACCTACCGAAATGAAGTTTGAAGTTCCAAATGCATTTATGCCTTTTGCAAATTATGGTGAAAATAGATATTTGAAAGCCTCATTTAATTTCGCAGTGAAGAATGTAAATTATTTTAAAATTTACAATCGTACAGGCCAATTAGTATATGAGGTATTGAATAAAGAGCCTAGTTCTATTCAGTGGGACGGCAAACTAAACGGCAATTTGCAAGAATCAGATGGGTATGTTTGGATTGCAGAAATAATAGGATTAGGAACTTCTGAAACTATTCATAAGTCAGGACAATTTTTATTATTAAAATAATTACGTTGAAAAAAACGGGGATCATCATCATTATTTACTTTGGCTTTGGCTTTTCATTAAAAGCTCAGGATCCCTTTTTGTCTCAATGGTTTACATCTGCCCAATTTTTAAGTCCAGCTTCGGTAGGAAATGGAGTATATAATAGTCGTATTCAATCCAATTATCGTTCTCAAATGCTAGCTGGGAATCAATTGTATAAAACTATTGTAATAGGGTGGGATGGTAGATATAAAAATAAAAATGAAGATGTCGTGAATTATTTAGGGATAGGAGGACAAATTATTTCAGATCAAATAATGGAGGGAGTGTTACAAACTAATTACGCTACCATTAATGCAGCCTATCATTTATATTTCGATGATGATTTAAAGAAAAACTTTTCGTTAGGGTTGGGGTTGACTTTTGCACAATCTAATTTGCAGTTAGATAAATTAAAATTTGGAGATCAATTTTTAGAAGGAGAATATATTTCCAATTCAAGATCGGTTAGTTTGCAAAATTTAAGTGGGTCTGCCTCTAAAATTTCAATGAATTCGGGGTTACTATATACTTATCATAGCGCTAGTAGCTTTTTTCAAATCAGTACCAACGCTTTTTATTTAGCTAAACCCGATTTGATTTCCGAAAATCCATCTGCAAGTACTTTTAAGTCCTTAATATTTTTTAATGCTGAAAAAGAAGTTGAAAGTAAGAAATCTTTTATGTTACATGCTTCTTTTAACAGCCGAAATAAAATGGATCAATTATTAGTGGGAGGGGCAATAGGTCTGCCTTTCGGAAGCTATATTGAGAATAGTAATAAATTTTATTTAGGATGCTTTTATCGTGTTAATGATGCTATTATTCCTATGGTCAGTATACTTATGAATGAATATCGTTTTGGGTTTAGTTATGATATTTATAGTAATGATTTTTCTAAAGCACAACTTAAACCAACAAGTTTTGAATTGTCCTTATCTGTATCATCTTTATTAGGAAAAAGACGTTCTGATAATTTGAGAACCTTATTTGACTAATTCAAAATGGGATAAAATTGGGTAGTTTTTAAAATACAATAGAACAGTTCACCCATTCAGGATCAAAGCTGGCATTATATTTTTTATAAAAATGAATAGCAGGCTCATTCCATTCTAATACTTGCCAGTTCATTCCAGTAAAATATTTTTCTTTTGCTTCGATGATTAATTGATCCATCAACTTACTTCCAATTTTATTGCCACGCATAGATTCGGTGACTAATATATCTTCTAAATACATTCTTTGTCCTTTCCATGTCGAATAGCGAATATAATATAATGCCATGCCCACAACCATACCATCTACTTCTGCTACAAAGCCCCACCAAACTGGGTTGGCACCAAATCCGCTATCGCTAAAATGTGCTAAGCTGACAGTGACTTCCTGAGGTGCTTTCTCATACACAGCAAGTTCATAAATCAATTCAAGTAATCTAGGGCAATCTGTTTGTATAGCACGTCGTATAATAATGTCCATTCTAAATTATTTTAAAAGCGCTTAAATTTTTGATAATGCTTGCGCTAAGTCAGCTTCTAAATCTTCGAAATTTTCAATCCCTACACTCATTCTAATTAAACCATCGGTAATGCCATATTTAATTCTTTCAGCTTGAGGAATACCATAATGTGTCATGCTTGCAGGATGCGACACTAGCGTATCTACAGTACCTAATGAAACTGCGCGAGTACATACTTCTAATGCATCTATGAATTTTTTTCCTGCATCAAGACCCCCTTTTAATTCAAAGCTCATTAAAGGAGCATGATTTTTCATTTGCTTACATGCAATGGCATAATCAGGATGGGATGTTATTCCAGTATAATTAACTTTTTCTACAGCAGGATGGGTATTTAAAAATTCGGCTACCTTTTTGGTATTGCTGCAATGTCTGTCCATTCTAATTTCCAAAGTTTTCATTCCTTGAATTAATAAGTAGGCATCAAAAGCGTTACTGTTGCCTCCTAATAAAGCATGCCATTTCCAAACTTTAGAATTCATGAATTCTAAATCCTTTCCTAACAATACACCATGCAATGCCGAACCATGCCCATTTAAAAATTTAGTGGCTGAATGAAAAACAAAATCGGCTCCTAAAGCAAATGGTTGTTGTAAATATGGAGTTGCCACCGTATTGTCTACCGAAACGCGAATGCCATGCTGATGTGCAATGGTTGAAATGGCTTTGATGTCAACACACTGCAATGTAGGATTAGCAGGTGTTTCCAAGTGGATCAATTTAATATTTGGATTTTCTTGAATTGTTTTATCTAATAAAGCGCTATCTCTTACATCTATTAAAATGCAATTAATTCCTGCTTCTAATAAAAGTTTTTGCATGAGTTCTTGCGTACCACCATATAGTGAATAGTGTGACAATAAAGTATCTCCTGCGCTTAAAGTGCTTAAAAATAAAGTAGTCATAGCAGCTTGTCCACTTGCGTGTAATAATGCTTTGAGTGCTAAAGGTTCCCCTTTTTCATCTTTTAATCCAAACGATTCTAATGCAGCAATGGTTTCTTCTGCTGCAGTAAATGTAGGATTGCCCCATCTTGTATATATTCTTGTTTTATCTGCACTTTTAAATCGTTCCATACCTTCATCGGTGGATCCAAATGTGAATGTGGAAGTGGCATAGATAGGAGTGGTGTGTGAGAAATTATCATTTTCGGTGCTTGCCGTATGCAAGGTCACAGTACTGATTCCTTTAAAATTTTTCTTTTTCATAATTTCTTTTTTAATTCCTCCTTAAATATAACAAATAAAACCGCGTGTACTATGTTTCCGTTATTTACACTTTATTCTAATTATTAATCCCTTATCTAGTTAGTAAGCCCATTTAATCCAAGCCGCACCCCATGTGAATCCACCTCCAAAAGCAGCTAAAATTAAGTTATCTCCTTTATTTAATTTTGATTCCCATTCCCATAAGCAAAGTGGGATGGTGGCAGCAGTCGTATTACCATATTTTTGAATATTGATCATCACTTTCTCTTTAGGTAAATTCATTCTATTGGCTGTAGCATCAATGATTCTTAAATTCGCTTGATGTGGAACCAGCCAAGCAATATCATCTCCCGTTAAATTATGTTTTTCCAAAAGTTCGGCACTTACATCTGCCATTCCTTTTACTGCAAATTTAAAAACAGGTTGTCCGTCCTGAAAAGCATAATGTTCTTTTGCTAAGACAGATTCTACAGTTGCTGGCTTTAAACTTCCTCCTGCTTTAATATGTAAATATTCGCGTCCACTACCATCGCTTTTCAAAATGGCATCTTGGTATCCATCGTCATCTTTAGAAGGTTCTAACAACACAGCTCCAGCTCCGTCTCCAAATATGATACAGGTCGCACGATCGGTATAGTCAATGATAGAACTCATTTTATCTACTCCCACCACAATGATTTTTTTATAACGACCACTCTCAATAAAACTGGATCCTGTATGTAATGCAAATAAAAATCCACTACATGCTGCACCTAGATCAAAACTAAAAGCATTTTTGGCGCCTATTTTATCTCCAATAATATTCGCGGTTGCTGGAAAAATCATATCGGCGGTGACAGTGGCGCAAATGATACAATCAATTTCTAAAGGATCTAGGTTCTTTTTTCTTAAAATCTCTTCAACGGCTCTTGCCCCCATATCTGAACTGGCTTTTCCGGGTTCTCTTAATATGCGACGCTCCGAAATACCGGTTCTGGATTTGATCCATTCATCATTTGTATCTACCATTTTTTCGAGGTCGAAATTGGTTAATTTGGTTTCGGGAACATAGCCTCCCACAGCTGTTATTGCTGCCTTGATTCTTTCTGACATACTTCAATTAGTATTTTGGCTTACAAATATCCTAAAAATTAGATAAGAATCGTTTAAAAACCCCATTTTTCGTACCTTAAGTATTATTTTTGAACACATTATGATCGCATCTTTACAAGGCCAATTTATTCAATTAACCCCTGCCAAATTAATAGTGGATGTGGGAGGTGTTGGATATGAGGTAAATATTAGCTTGAATACCTACGAAGCCATCTCCAAAAAGCAAAAAGGGTTGTTATATACTTACTTGCATATCACCGAAAACGCTCAAGTGTTATTTGGTTTTCATGAACCTGCAGAAAAGGAATTGTTCTTGCATTTAATAAGTGTTTCTGGAGTAGGGGCGAGTACTGCTAGAGTGATGTTGTCGGGAATGCAGCCTGAAGAAATTATAAGAGCTATTGTGAATGGAGAATCCAGATTGCTTGAACAAATCAAAGGAATTGGTAAAAAATCGGCAGAAAGATTAGTGCTTGAATTAAGAGATAAACTTGCTAAAATTCCATTACAAGCGCACTCCTTAGGTGGAGGTAATTCATTCGCTAAATCTACTCCACAGCAAGATGCAATACAAGCTTTAATTTCTTTAGGTATACAAAAAACAATTGCCGAAAAAGCAGTTGAAAAAACGCTTCAATTGGAAGGGGCGGATGTAAGCTTGGAAGTGCTCATTAAAGCAGCACTCAAAAATTGTTAATCTTTATTTTTAAGTTTTGAAAAAAATGCAGTCTTATTTTATTGGTTTGCTTTTGCTTTTGGCAAATTCACCTTTGCATGCGCAAGTAAAATTAGATAGTGCATCTTATAAAGCAGATACTCTTGCAAAAAAAACAAAGGATACAACAGTTTATACTTTCATCTCTGATTTAAAATATCCCATTTACGATCGACGTGGTGATTTTATCTCACAGGGAAGTAAAAATCCATATGATTTGAGGGATACGAGTATTATAAAACGTAAAATTGAATATGATCCACTTTCCAAACGATACTTTTTAACTGATTTGATTGGAGGAAAGTATGAGCGTTCCCCTAATGTGTTAAGTTTTGACGAGTTTTCTAAATTAAAAGCCAATCAAGATGAGCAAGCTTATTTTCGTCAAAGAGCGAATTCGATAGGGGTGTTGAATCGAAAAATCACCAGACCTAAATCTAAAGTATTTGATAGTTATTTTGATAGACTATTTGGAAAAACTGGATCAGACCTTAAGGTAGATATTAAACCAGTGGGTGAAATAAATTTGAAAGCAGGTTATCAAGGACAGGATGTTCAAAATCCAACATTACCTGAAAGAGCAAGAAAAAATGGGGGGTTTGATTTTGATGCAAACACCAATTTTAGTATGAATGCAAGTATAGGGGAGAAATTGAAATTCCCTATCAATTTAAATACTTTATCGAATTTAGGGTTTGATAATCAAATCAAATTGAATTACAAAGGGGCTAAAGATGAAATTATTAAAAGTATAGAAGCTGGAAATCTAAGTTTCATATCTAGAAGTGTTTTGATTCCAAGTACCCAAAATCTTTTTGGTATAAAAACACAATTACAATTTGGAAGATTATTTGTGACGGCTGCAATAGCGAATCAAAAATCACAAAGACAATCTATGGCATTGCAGGGAGGTACTTCCACTCAAAAATTTCAAAAAAGGTTAGATGATTATGAAGAAAATAGGCACTTTTTATTAGCTCAATATTTTAGAGAAAACTACAATAAGGCCATGTCCACATTGCCATTTGTAAATTCTCAAGTGCATGTGCAGAGAATTGAAGTATGGGTCACTAATCGATATGGTCAAACCACCAATGCAAGAGACGTAGTGGGCTTTATGGATTTAGGTGAGCCTAACCCTAATAATAAAAATTATAATACAAATTCGATAAATAAATTACCCGATAACAATGCCAATAGTTTGTATAAAAGTATTTCAGGTAATTCTATTTCAAGGAATCCCTCTGCAGTGGCAAGTATTTTAAATTTGGCAGGTCTAAAATCGGCAGAAGACTTTGAAAGGACTTTTGCCAGAAAATTATCGGAAAACGAATATTATTTTAATCCACAAATTGGGTTTTTATCACTTAATGTTCCTTTGCAACCTGATGAGGTTTTAGGAATTGCATTTCAGTACACATTTAATGGTAGAGTATATCAAGTAGGGGAGTTTTCAGAGAACGTAGCATTAGATCCAATTAAGGGAACTCAAAATGTCCTGTTTTTGAAATTATTAAAAGCAACAACACAAAGAACCGATTTACCTATTTGGAATTTAATGATGAAGAATGTGTATTCCCTGGATTTATTTGGTTCTATCCAACAGCAAGATTTTCAGTTGAATGTTTTGTATGAAGAACCTAGCAAGGGATTAAAAAGGTATTTACCTGTAACCAGTCCAAGTGTAGATGGACAATCATTGATTAAGTTACTACAATTAGATCGATTAAATAATAGAAACGATCCCCAACCGGATGGTATGTTTGATTATGTGGAAGGATTTACAGTATTATCCAAAATGGGACGAATTATATTTCCATTGTTAGAACCTTTTGGAGATGATTTAAAAAACATTGCTTTTAAAGGAATTGATAGTTTGATTGCAAGAAAATACTTGTTTCCTCAATTGTATCGAAATATTAAAACAGAAGCACAAACCTTTGCCAACTTAAATAGATTTATCATGGAAGGGCAGGTAAAAGGCAGCGCAGGAGGTTCTGAAATTAGTTTAAATGCGTTTAATGTTCCTCCTGGTTCCGTATCAGTAAGAGCAGGAGGGCAAGTATTAATGGAAGGGCGCGACTATGTGGTGGATTATGGTTCAGGAACGGTCCGAATTATTAATCCAGGAATCTTAAGTTCAAATATACCAGTGAATGTTTCATTTGAAAATAATTTGGGATTTGGATTTCAGGAAAGGGGCTTTAAGGCGTTACGATTAGATTATATAGCTAATAAAAAGTTTTCTTTTGGACTTACTTCAACTAATTTAAGTGAACGACCATTTTTTACAAAAACAAATTTTGGTTCGGACCCCATAAACAATAAAATGTTTGGTTTTGATTTTAATTATAAAACAGAACTTCCTAGTGTTACAAAAGCTTTAGATAAACTTCCATTTTATAGTACGAAAGCTAAATCTTTTTTAACAGCTTATGGGGAAGCTGCCTATTTGCAACCCGGTCATGCACAACAAATTGGTAAGGGTGGCAATGGAGTGGTTTATTTAGATGATTTTGAATCAACAAGGACTAATATTGATTTGCGTTTTCCTTTTACAGCATGGGCTTTAGCTTCCACACCACAAGAAAGGTTTAAGGAAGCGTTATTATCAGATTCGATAGATTACAATTTTAATCGTGCAAGATTTTCTTGGTATACCATTGAGCCTACTTTACAAGATAAAAATAGTGCTAGTAATCCTTTGCGATCTAATTTAGCTTCCTTAAGTGATCCGAGAGTGAGACAGGTTTTTACGAATGAATTATTTCCTCAAAAAACAACCAATATTACAGATGTTCAATTACCTACGTTTGATATAAGTTATTATCCAAAGGAGCGAGGTCCCTATAACTATAATTATAAAGATTATGACGAAACAGGAAAATTTTCAAATCCTAAAGAAAAATGGGGCGGCATCATGAGAGCATTGGATCAAACTGATTTTGAAAGTAGCGTGATTGAATATGTTGAATTTTGGATGCAAGATCCATTTATAAAATCGGGTGCTACTAAAGGAAGTTTAGTGTTGAATTTGGGAAATGTAAGTGAAGATATATTAAAAGACGGTAGACGTTTTTATGAGAATGGAATGCCTACTCCCACTATACCTTCAGGAATTGATAGTTCCACTTGGGGCCGTGTTCCTATCAACCCTATTCAAGTGACCAATGCTTTTAGTAATAATCCAGAGGATCGAAAATATCAAGATGTGGGTTTAGATGGATTAGGGGATGTAGATGAAAGAATAAAGAAAGCATATATTATCAATAAAATTCCAGATAATAATTTAAAGATGGAATTCAGCAACGATCCATCTGCAGATAATTATGTTTGGTATAGAGATCCAAAATATGATGCAAGTGCGACAGGTATACTAGGAAGGTATAAGTACTATAACAATCCACAAGGAAACTCAGCTTTAGCAGGTACCAGTGATTTTAGTAGTGCTGCGACTTTGTTACCTGATAATGAAGATTTAAATAGAGACAACACTTTAAATGAAACGGAAGCATATTTTGAATATCAAATTGATTTACAAAAAAATAATATTTCAATTAATAATACGAAATATGTTACAGATGTAAAAACAGTCAACGTTTCTTTAGCTGATGGCACTAAAAGTATGGAGAATTGGTATTTATTCAGAGTTCCTATCAAATCCTATACAAAAAATGTTGGAGGAATAAGAGACTTTAAATCCATTCGTTTTTTAAGAATGTATTTAACTAATTTTGAAGATTCAATTACCATGCGTTTTGCAAAATTAGATTTAGTTCGAAATCAATGGAGGCAATTTAATTACGTAGTAGATAGTTTAGGAAATTATGATTCCTTACTTGGCAATAATCAAAATACCAAGGTCAACACCTTAGCTGTAAGTATTGAAGAAAATGGAAGTAGAACTCCAGTGAATTATGTAATACCTCCAGGAATTGAGAGAGTTCAATTATTGAGTAATAATGGGGTGAATTTATTGCAAAATGAACAAGCCTTAAGCATTCAATTGAATGGTCTACAAAAAAATGCATCTCCAAGAGGGGTTTTTAAAACAATGAATATTGATATCAGACGTTATGGGAAGTTGTCAATGTTTATTCATGCAGAAGACAAGAAAAATATAAATAGAGTAGACAGTGGTTCGATGACTGCTATTATTCGAATTGGACAAGATTTTCAGAATAACTTTTACGAGATAAGAATACCATTAACCACTACTAAACAAAAAGTGTATTCTAATGCAGAAGCAAGAGAAGTATGGCCGCTAGAAAATGAGTTGAATTTAAGTTTGATGGAATTAGTGCAATTAAAACTAGAACGCAACAAGCAAAATATTCCTTTCAATCAAAAATTTGGGATCAATCATGGTCGTCAAAGATATTCAGTCATGGGTAATCCAAATCTAGGTGAAATTCGGGGTATATTATTAGCATTCGAAAATACTAGCTCCTCCGTTCCTATGGATGCTGAAGTTTGGGTAAATGAATTAAGGTTATCTGATTTGGATGAAGCAGGATCTTGGGCAGCTTTAGGTAGAATGGATTTGACATTAGCTGATTTAGGTACTGTGGCGGTTTCGGTAAATAGTCACACTTCTGGTTTTGGAAGTATAGAACAAAAGATGAATGAGCGAGCTAAAACAGGATTGACGCAGTTTGATATTGCAGCGAATATTGACGCAGGTAAATTATTACCCAAGCAAGCTAGGATTTCATTGCCTGTTTTTGCAAGTATTAATAAAACAATGGAGAACCCGCAGTACGATCCTTTTGAAAAAGATATATTGTATAAGGATAAAATTAACAGCTTGACTGGAAGCAAATTAGACTCAGTCAAAAAAGCATCCATAGATCAAACGACTATCAAGACAATTAATTTTACAAATGTCCGCTTTTTGCCTGGGAAAAATCCGTCTTTAATTAGCTTAAGCAATTTTGATTTTAGTTATTCCTATTCTCAATTATTGCAATCTAGTCCTGTGGTGAGTCAAAATAAAATTGACAAACAAAGAGGGGCTATTGGGTATACTTTTAATAAAAACGGAAAATCCTTTGAGCCATTTAGGAAATTAATAAAATCTAATTCCCCCTGGTTAACATGGGCGAAGGAGATAAATGTAAATCCAACCCCTAATTTAATTAGTTATCGAGCCGTATTTGATCGACAATTTGGCGAATTTATTCCAAGAGTAGTGAATTCTTTTGATGGCACTACAGATAGAGTGGATACCACTTATGACAAATATTTCACCATGAGTAGGTTGTTTAATATGCGGTGGAGCCTAACAAGATCGTTGCATTTAGACTTAAATGCAAATATGAATTCTCGTATTGACGAACCAGCAGGACGAATAGATACCAAAGAGAAAAAAGATTCTTTAATGCGTATGTTATTGCAAGCTGGACGTAATACTTTGTATACGCAAAGAGCAACATTGAGATATGATATACCTACCAATAAGTTCCCATTGACTGATTGGATTATGTCAAGCTATAATGTTTCAACCAATTATAATTGGGTAGGGGCAAGTAGATTAGCGCAAGAGTTGGGAAATACCATTGAAAATACTTTTTCACAACAATTGAATGCGCAATTCAATTTCACGAATTTTTATAATAAATCTAAATTGCTGAGAGCGGCTCTATCTAATATGCCCAATCAAGGTGCACAAAATGCAGCCAATCCATTAGCAAACAGAATTTTAATGACTAAGGAGGAAGCTTTGCAGGGCAAAATAGGGAAAGAACGCATTGCTGCATTAAAAAAATGGAGAGAAGCGCGCAGACAAGAACGTATTGCGCAAAGAGTGTTAAAAGCAAATGAACCCGTGAATTTTCCAGATGCGTTAAAACCGATAGCCAACTTTTTCATGATGCTTAAAACGGCATCTGTTGATTATGCTGAAAATTATAACAGTAGATTACCCGGATATATGTCAGGAGTGAATTTCATGAATTCTAATTGGGATGGTTTCGCACCTGGTATGGAATATGCTTTTGGTAAACAGCCTGATTCAAGTTGGTTAAGGTCTCAAGAAAATAAAGGGTTGTTATCTAGGGATGATAAATTTAATTTAATGTTTAGGCAAGGGTTTGATCAAAAGTTCACAGCACGTATTCAATTGGAACCTATAACCGGATTGATCATTGATGTACAGTTTAATAAAACATTCACCAAAGATTATTCTGAATTATTTAAGGATACGAGCGGCACTGGAATAAAATCTCATTTAAATCCTTTATCAGCAGGAGGGTTTAATATTAGTTATTTCGCTTTGAATACTTTCTTTGATTCTCACGATCCCAATGTTTTATCTAAAGTGTTTAAAACCTTTGAAGCAAATAGAGTTATTATTTCAAATAGGGTGGCAGAAAAAAATCCCTATTGGGATAATAAAAAAGACCCCAATGGGTATGCTATTGGATATGGCAAATATTCTCAAGATGTATTAATACCTGCTTTTATTGCAGCTTATACTGGAAAAAATCCACATGAGGTTTCTTTATTGAATCAAAATAATTCATCCATTAAATCCAGTCCATTCTCTGGATTAATGCCCATGCCAAATTGGAATATTACCTATAGTGGCTTATCTAAAGTGCCAGGCATTAGCAATTTATTTTCTAATATCACTTTAACACATGGCTACAATGGTAGCTTAGCAATGAATAGTTTCACCAGTTCGCTTATGTATGCTGATCGAAGATTATTAGGTGCCCCTTCCTTTTTAGATCCTATTAGCGGAAATTATATTCCTTATTTCTTAGTGCCCAACATTACTATCAGTGAACGTATGGAGCCGTTGATTGGAGTCAACATTACGACGGTATCGCAATGGTCCATGCGTTTTGAATATAAGAAAAGTAGATTATTAGCTTTAAGTTTAGTGGATTATCAATTAAGTGAGAACAATAGTAAGGAGTGGGTATTTGGCACGAGTTATCGTGCTAGAGGGTTGAAATTACCTTTTGATATCCCTGGATTGAATAATAATAAATTATCCAACGATTTAACCTTTAGATTGGATATGGGATTACGCGATATGTATAATAGTAATAGTCGTTTGGATCAAGCCAACGCTTATGGAACAGGCGGTAGTAAGGAAATTACAATACAACCATCCATTGATTATGTATTGAATAGTAAAATCAATTTGAAGTTTTTCTTTGATCAAAGAAGAACCACACCTTATATCTCTTCTTCACCACCTATTATTACAACAAGGGCAGGGGTGAATGTAAGAATAGCCTTATAATAAAAACACTTCATGAAAGTGTTATCCTACAAGGCTATTATTATTAAAATCAATGGGGATAAAAATTAAGCTTTTTTAAAGGCCCATTTAAGCATTTCTTTCCAAGTTGCTTTTTTGCCGTACATTAAAATTCCTGTGCGATAAATTTTTCCACTCAACCAAGTGGTAAAAACAAAGCCAGCAATTAAAGTAAGCATACTCAATGCTAATTCCCAATAAGGTACCGTAGAAGGAACACCATAAGCAATTCGCGCCATCATTACCATAGGAGAACTGAATGGAATGATACTCGCCCAAAAAGCCATGGGTGTATTGGGATTTTGTATCACTACATTGGTAATCACATAAGAAAATATAATAGGCATAGTGATAGGAAACATTAAGCTTTGTGCATCTTGTGGATCTTCGTTGACCACACTTCCTACTGCTGCAAATAAAGCAGCATAAAATAAAAATCCACCCAAGAAATAAAATATAAAGCAACTTATAATTAAAGGCCAATTGGCGGTGGCTAAAGTGTGTTGAATATTATAAATGCGTTGAGCAGATTCGCTAGCTTGCATCATTCCACCTGCCATTTGTCCATTGCTTTGTTGTAAAGTAGATACTTGATGTTGAATATCTGCTGGCAACATGCCTAATGCAACACTGGATAGGGTAGTGATTAAAACAATCCACAATAAAAACTGAGTTAAACCCACAGCACCAATACCAATAATTTTACCCATCATTAATTCAAAGGGCTTCACACTACTTATGATGACTTCGGCGATACGATTTGTCTTTTCTTCCATCACTCCACGCATTACCATAGAGCCATATATAAACATAGTTAAATAAATTAAAAAACCACTAGCATAGCCAATACCAGAAGCTAAAGCAGCATTACTTTCTTTACTCGTTTTACCTTTGTCTTCATAGGCTTTGAGTTCAGCAAATTGAGAGGATTTGTGAATAGAATCTAGCACATCTTGATGAATTCCAGCTTCTTGAAGCATTTGATCTTCAATAGCGCTATTAATTTTATTCGTAATAGATTCTTGTAGCATCATCCCCATTGACTTCTTAGATCGAAGGATGTAATCCACTTTTTGATTCCCTTCAAATTTAGGAAGTATTAAAACATCACTATATCCTTTTTGTTTATAATTATTAGTATCCACATCGCTTGGGAAACTAAATTCAAGTTGTTGGCTATTTTTTAAATGGCCCTTAAAAAATCCATTCGGATCAATGACTGCAATTTTACGTTGTTCGGTTCCGGTAGAAGATAAATAGGCGGAACCCACAATGAATGCAACCATTAATATTGGCATCAAGATGGTAATGAGTAAAAAACGTTTGTTTTTCACTCTTGAAGTATATTCTCTTTGTATAATTAGCCAGGTCTTATTCATGGATCAATTTTTAAATATTTTGAAATGCTCTTGCAGTGGCATGGGTGCCTTCTACTAGTTTAATAAAAATGTCGTTTAATGAAGGAAGTACTTCATTATATGCCACAATGTTGACATTTTGTTCCAATAAATGTTTTAGGACATCATTAGAGTGTCGGCCTTCTTTAATTTTAAGTAAGGTTTTGTTTTTTTCGGTGCCAATGACATTAAATAGGTCATTGTCGCTTAAGGCAGTGGCATTATCTGTTTGAATGGAGAAAATGTTTTCCTTGAATTGTTGTTTGATGTCAGCCACAGTGCCATCTAAAATCTTCTTGCCTAAATTCACTAATACAATATGGTCGCAAATTTCTTCTACCTGCTCCATGCGGTGCGTGCTAAAGATAATGGTAGATCCTTTTTTTGCAAGATTATAGATTTCTTCTTTAATTAAGTTGGCGTTTAAAGGGTCTAATCCGCTAAACGGTTCATCTAAGATAATAAGTTTGGGTTCGTGTAAAACCGTAATTACGAATTGTAATTTCTGACTCATCCCTTTACTCAAATCTTCTACTTTTTTATTCCACCAACTTTCCATTTCAAATTTCTTAAACCAGTATTTTATTTTTTCAGTAGCTTCTGCTTTTGACAATCCTTTCAATTGCGCTAAGTATAAAGCTTGCTCTCCAATTTTCATTTTCTTATACATCCCTCTTTCTTCTGGCATGTATCCAATTTGTTGAATATCTATAGCAGGGTTGAAGGCTTTCCCGTCTAAAATAATTTCACCTCCGTCTGGATAAAAAATGCCGGTAATCATTCTGAGTAAAGTAGTTTTACCTGCACCATTGGGACCAAGTAAACCAAATATGCTACCTTTTTCAATGTCGAAACTAATATCATCTACCGCTTTTTGAGTAGCATAATATTTTTTCAAATGTGACAAACTTAGTAGAGAAGACATAATGTAAAATTTATATTCAAAATTAGTTTCATTTTTTGAAAGACCGAGCCTTATTTATTCAGACCGCTTTTCTTTTTTATGAGTGGAAAAAATAAAGGTAGGGGGTGTTAGATAAATGATAATAGGTTATATTCGTATCAAATTTAGACTATGAACGATCAAAATCAGATAGCACAAAGCAAAAGCCATTTGAAATTACTCTATGTAGCCGCGGCGTTGTTCTTAGTAATAGGCGCAAGTAGCTGGGGATTTTTAGTGCACCGCACTATTAACCAAATTGCTATTTATAATTTGCCTGAGCCTTTGCAATCTTATTTTCATAAGGAGATGCAATATTTAGTGTATAATGCACCGCGTCCAGATATTCGTCGTAATAAAGACAAAACAGAAGACACGAAACATTTTATTGATTTAGAAATGTATGGACCTAATGCAGCAAATAATATGCCATTAGACTGGGCGTCTGCAGTGAATAAATATTCTGAAGATACTTTAAAAAAATACGGATGGGCGCCTTATAATATCATGGTGCAATTAGATAAATTAACGCAAGCATTTAAAGATAAAAACAAAGACAGTATTTTATTTTATGCTGCCGATTTAGGACACTATTTAGCAGATGTGCATGTTCCCTTACACACTACGGTAAATTACGACGGACAATTGACCGGACAAAAAGGATTGCATCATATGTGGGAAACCTTTGTGCCTGAATTAAAATTGGATCAATATCAATTATACAATGCACATAAGGCCACTTATTTAAAAAATCCTGCAGAAGCTTTATGGGCAGATATCCGCAAAGCGGCTAATCTGGTTCCTGAAATGTTAGCGATTGAAAAAGAAGTATCAATTCAGTTTACGCCAGATACTAAGTATAAAAATCAAATGCGTTATGGTAAAGAAGTGAAGGCTTACACCAAAGAATTTGCAGATGCTTATGCCAAAGGGTTAGGGGTTACCGTGAATCAACAATTAATTGCCTCTGCTAATTTATTAACGGACTTTTGGTATACTGCTTGGGTGAATGCAGGGAAACCTGAATTAAGTACAAGAGATATTTCTCCTACCTTAAATGCTGAATTAAATTCCTTTAAAAATAATCAGTTAATCAAAGACGGCTATTTAATAAGTAAGAAAGAAAAGCCAGAAGATGAGTAGGTTAATATTTCCTAGCTATTTTTAAATTTTATAGAAAATCTATTTAATATCAAGATATATAGTAGATCTATTTTATTTATTTTCTAAAGTTTTTGATTTTTACTTCTTACTTGTATTTTAAAGCAATTGTTTCAGCTAATCTTTGTCCATCCATAGCGGCACTCATGATGCCTCCTGCATAACCAGCGCCTTCTCCACAAGGGTACAAATTGTTGATTTGTGGATGTTCTAAACTCGTTGGGTCACGAGGTATACGCACAGGAGAGGAAGTTCTGCTTTCAGTGGCTACCACAATAGCATCATTCGTATAATATCCTTTCATTTTTTTTCCAAAGGCTTTAAATCCATTTTGCAAAGTCTGTAGCACAAAGGGAGGAAGTACTTCCTGCAAAGGGGCTGCTTGCAATCCTGGTAAATAACTTGCACTAGGTAAAGAGTCAGATAGTTGATTATTACAAAAATCGACAAGCCTTGATGCGGGAGCTACTTGTAAACCTCCACCGGCATGAAATGCTTTTTGTTCTACTCTTTGTTGAAATTGTAATAATGCGAAAGGATCTTCTTTATCAATTTTAATTTTTTCTTGTTCTAAAAATTGTTGCGCAGTAGGTAAATCAATTTGCACGACCATACCGCTATTAGCGTAAGGGTTATCTCTTTTGCTAGGGCTCCATCCATTCACCACAATTTCTCCGGGAGCCGTGGCGGCAGGAGCTATAATGCCACCTGGGCACATACAAAAACTAAAAACCCCGCGTTCATTGACTTGTTCTACCAAGCTATAGGAAGCAGGAGGTAAATGAGGGTCTCTTGTTGGGCAATGATATTGTATGCTGTCAATAATAGATTGGGGATGTTCTACTCGAACGCCCAAGGCAAAAGGTTTTGCTTGAACCTCCATATTTTTTTGGTGTAATAAATAAAAAATATCACGAGCCGAATGACCTGTTGCTAAAATCACTGCCATGGCTTTGATGCGATCTCCATCTGCCGTAATCACTTCCTGAATAGTATTGTCTTTAATGACAAAGTCCACTAATTTTTTTTCAAATAATACTTGACCCCCACATGCTTCAATTTGCGTTCGCATGGCGGTAATGATATGAGGCAATTTATTGGTCCCAATATGTGGATGTGCTTCATATAAAATGCGCTCGTCTGCTCCAAACTGATAAAACAATTTCAATATTTTATCAATACTTCCTCTTTTGTTGCTTCTAGTATATAATTTTCCATCACTATAAGTACCGGCACCCCCTTCCCCAAAACAATAATTACTCTCCGCATCTACCAAACCTTCTTTATTTAATGCAGCTAGATCTCTTCTTCTAGCTCTCACATTTTTGCCTCTTTCAATAACAATTGGTCTAAACCCTAATAGAATACTCTCTAATGCTGCAAACAATCCTGCAGGGCCTGCGCCTATAATGATAATTTCTTTCGCGTTGGCCGGTAATGTAGGGAATAGTATGTTTTCGGAATAACGAGGAGTGGGTGGTTCATTGACAAATGCCAAAATGGTCAAATTGATCCAAACTTGTTGTCTGTTTCTGGCGTCAATTGATTGTTTGAGGGTATGATACCCTAAAATTTGGCTGGGTGGTACGCCAATACTGCGTGAAATGGCGTTTAAGACGAAGGGGCTTTGATGGGCTTCCTGCGGGGTAAGCCTAAGTTGTATTTTTTGTTGCATGGGTTAGGTGTTTATCCTAAAAAAATGCACCCCTTTTAAAGGGTATTTTGATCTATCTATAATTACTAAAACGGTTCCTATTTAGAACGGAAGATCATCCCCTGATTCATTCGTTGGGATATCAAAATAAGACGTGGTTTCGGTAGGGGCTGTACTGCCTCCTAAAGCCACAGCTTCCATTCGCCAAGCGTCTAGGTTCGTGATATAATTGTCTTTGCCATCCTTATTCCATTTAGAACCTTTGATATTAAATAATACCTTAACGGTATCCCCTAAATTGAATCGATCAGGCATCGTCGTACGGTCCTGTACACACTGAAATTTGACGTAATTAGTGATGATTTTACCATTAATGTCATCGGTTTTTTCAATGACAAACTCCCTTGTTTTAAATGTTTCTTTACGTTGGATGATGTCGTATTTGGCAATTAATTTACCTACTAATTCGTAGCTCATATGGATGATTAAGTGGGTAAAGGTAATAATAAATGGGGATATAGATATAGCCCATTTTTCAAAACAAATAGGCATTCGTTTGGGTTTCAAAAAAACACAAAAAATAAGTGGATAAACTAGGCATATTTAAATAAAAGTCATTATCTTGAACGCCCGATTAGGGTTGAAGAAGACTAGGATAGCTAACGTTTAGGGCATATGTAAAAAAAACTCAAAAAAAAAGTTTTTTTTTCAACATAAAGGCCTCATATTCGCATTCTGGTTAACAATTTCTTAATCGGCAAAAACGGAACTTGAATTTATCATTTTTTATAAAGGGTTAGAAAAGTAAGATGGCTAAGAGTGCAGAATTAATTTGGAGTAATTGCTTGAAGATAATCAAGGACATTGTGGAATGGCAACATTTCAAAACTTGGTTTGAGCCTATACAACCCGTTGACTTGAAGGATAACGTTTTAATGATCCAAGTACCGAGTCAATTTTTTTACGAATACATTGAAGAGCACTATGTAAACTTATTAGCCAAAACTCTAAAAAGAGAATTGGGTAAGGAAGCGAGATTAGAGTATAGAATCATGGTGGATAGTGGGAATAATAAGAAAGGTTCTATGGATGTTCCTGCAAGTGGCATGAAAACTTACAATAACAATGAGATGAATTTCCCATTGGTGATTGATAGTCCAGTGAAAAATCCATTTGTGATTCCTGGATTAAAGAAAATGCAAATTGATCCTCAATTAAATCATAATTATACATTTGATTCTTTCATTGAGGGGGATTGTAATAGAGTCGCTCGACGCGCTGGAAAAACAGTGGCTGAAAAGCCAGGTGCCAATTCTTTTAACCCACTAGTGATTTATGGTGGAGTAGGTTTAGGTAAAACACACTTAGCACAAGCTATTGGTAATGATGTTAAGCGTATTCATCCTGGTAAAGTGGTTTTATATGTAAGTAGTGAGAAGTTTATCAATCAATTTCAGGATCATAGTCGAAATAATGCCATTAATGATTTCATTCATTTTTATCAATTGATAGATGTATTGATTATTGATGATGTACAATTCTTCAATCGTGCTGAAAAAAGTCAAGATGCGTTCTTCGCTATTTTCAATCACTTACACCAAAGCGGAAAGCAATTGGTATTGACTTCCGATAAAGCACCTAAAGATTTAGAAGGATTACAAGAAAGATTATTAAGTCGTTTCAGATGGGGTTTAAGTGCTGACATTCAAGTGCCAGATTACGATACGCGTATTGAGATACTTGAAAAGAAGATGAAAGCGGATGGTTTAGATATGCCAAAGGAAGTAGTGAAATATGTGGCATATAATATTAATACGAATGTAAGAGAATTAGAAGGAGCCTTAATTTCATTATTAGCGCAGTCTTCTTTGAATAAGAAAGAAATTGATGTTGAATTAGCTAAGAAAGTACTTCGCAACTTTGTCAAAACAAGTAGTAAGGAAATCACTATTGACGCGATTCAAAAGATGGTTTGCGAATTCTTCGAAGTGCCTTATGATAAGTTATTACAAAAAACACGTAAGCGTGAAATTGTCCAAGCTCGTCAAATCACGATGTACTTAGCGAAAGCATTTACTAAGAATTCATTAAAAACGATCGGGGAGCATTTTGGAGGGCGTGATCATACTACAGTGATACATTCTTGCCAAACTGTAAAGGATTTAATGGATACTGATTCCATGTTCCGTGAGAATGTCATGGAGCTTACCCAAAAGGTACAATTAGCCGCTATGTAGTCAATTGGCTTTCAACTACATCTGTTTCATAAAATATTTGTCCGGAATGAACTTTATTTGAGTTTATTCCGGATTTTTTTTAGGTATTTAAAGCCGTAGTGCTTATTTTTGCACCCCTCGAAAGGGGTTTTTGGAGGAGAGGTGGATGAGTGGCTGAAATCAGTAGTTTGCTAAACTGCCGTACGGGTTAAACTGTACCAAGGGTTCGAATCCCTTCCTCTCCGCACATTAGTTCTTATAAAATGGTTTTTAATCCGGTTAATAAAATATTTACAACTCACATTGTAATAGGAACGGGAAGTAGCGCAGGCCGGTAGCGCACTTGGTTTGGGACCAAGGGGTCGCAGGTTCGAATCCTGTCTTCCCGACAGATACAGAGAGGAAATCCTTTATTGATAAGGGTTTCCTCTTTTTTTTAGAGATATTTTAGAGAACTTTTGGTTCATTTAGTAAAATAATTGAATCCAAATGGGGTGATTTTAGAGAACTTTTAGAAGGTTCTTATCAGTTGTGATACTTTTAGGGTAGTATTCACACTTACATTAGTCATTCGTGATACTTCACGAATAGACAGACCTTTTTCAAGGTATTTGATTACTTCGGGGTATTTCTTTATGGTCTTTTCCTTACTATCACCTGTGTTCTTTGGACGACCCAACACAACACCTTTTTCTTTAAGGTTCTGTAACGCCACCCTAACTCTTGTTTTAAGTGTATGTGTTTCCATCCTCGCAATCTCTGACATAAGCGACAAAATTAGTCCTGTGATATGGTTCTCTTTACCTGATTCATCTAATGTATGTAGATTTAAGTTCTGTATATAAAGAGATACCTTGTTTTCAGTCAAGAATGATAATAGTTGATGGAAACCTAAACTAGTTCTACTTATACGACTGATTTCCCAACATAGTACAATTTTGTCTAACGTCAGCATAAAGTGGACTAAAAAAGGTCTAAATTAGTAGAGAGTTTC
>JBAXBS010000008.1:0-66401 GCA_037141925.1 Chitinophagaceae bacterium | reverse complement strand
ATGATGAAATTACATTTTTTTGTAATTCATGGTAGGTTATTTTTTGGTTGGCTAAAAACTTATTTGAGCGGGAATGACCGTCAATGAATCATGCCATTGAATATTTTCTACTTTTTGAAACCAAGTCATCTGTCTTTTAGCATAATGCCTTGTATTTTGCTGAATATTTTCAGCGACTTTTTCTAATGAGCACTTTTTTTCAAAATAAGGGAGCCATTCCTGATATCCAACTGTTTGGAGCGCATTTAGATCTTGGAAGGGGAGTAAATTTCTGACTTCGTTTTCCAATCCCATTTCCACCATTTTCAATACCCTTTGATTGATTTTTTCATATAATAAACTTCGGTCTATTTGTAGTCCTATCAATACTATTTCAAAAGGTCTTTCCACTTTATTTTTTTGCTGATAATGTAAAATGGAATTTCCAGTCCCTGTCACTACTTCTAAGGCGCGCATTAAACGTTGGGGATTTTGTTGTTCGCATTGATTCCAAAATAGAGGATCTTTTTGAGCTATTTCATGTTGCAACCATTCCAATCCTTTTTGCGCATAATTTTTTTGAATGGTTTCACGAACATTATCAACGATTGCAGGAATGGCATCCAATCCTTCACAAAATGCTTTAATGTATAAACCAGTCCCTCCCACCATAACTACTGCATCCTGTTTTTCAAATAACTCACTTACTTTTTCAAGTGCATATTTTTCAAACACTGCAGCATTCACTGTATCATGTATACTGTGACTCGCTATAAAATGATGGGGCACTTGATTTAATTCCTCCTGGGAAGGTCGAGCCACCCCCCTATTTAATTCCTGATAACATTGGCGTGCGTCAGCGGAAATAATTTCAGTTTGTAAATGTTGTGCCAAAGAAATAGCAAAAGAGGTTTTCCCAACTGCTGTGGGACCTACAATAATATATACTTTCTTAGGCATGAATTATAAATGAAATATGAAGGGAAAGAATCATTCGGGTTATGGATGAAGTAATTGTGGAAATAGTTAATACATCAATCAACTAAAAATTAAACTCAATTTTAAACTTAAAATAAAACTTAAAAAAAATAAAGCTGAAAATCTAAAATCAAAGATGGATTAAAATGCTTCTCCTTCAAAAAACTCACCCCCTTCTTCCTGACTATCTTCCTCTTCCGTTTTATCTTCTCCATCTTCTGTATCTTCATCATGCTCTTTCTCTTCCCCTTCTTCTCCAAATCCATCTGCAGCTTCAGATAAGTCATACTTTTCTTCAATATCTGCAAAGGTTTTACCTAATAAACCTTTAGTGCCGTATTGCATGGGTCCTACTCCTTCTATTCTAGACACCATGGGATATTCTATATTCATATCAGCATCTGCATTTTTGATGACTTGAATTAATTGAATTAAGAATGTCCAAGATTTTAAAAAATCATACTCTAAAATAAAATGTTGATTGGTGTCAATGATCTCCGAACCTATGATAGTTTCGTTCATCAACAAAGGAGGCGCCTGATAGGTTTTATCATACACTTCACAAGAAATTTCACGACCTCTTTTCCAAATATCATTACTTCTATAAAAAGTTCCTTGATGTTTTTGATCAAACTCAAATGATTTTAAAATCACTTGATATAATTCAGTAAAATGTTGGGTATGTTTTACCATGACATCCCTGTATATGGCATCATCCTCCTCCCAATATACTCTGAATTTTAATATAGCCATGTTGTTATTTTTTGAATTGCTAAAATACTAATTAATTGGCAGTAGGCCTTAACCCAATTTTGGCTGCTTCCTGCAACATAAAAGAATGCGCCGCCTCATATTCATTAGGAATAATCCCATCTAAAATAGCTTCTCTAATGGCATCCTTAATGACCCCCACTTCCTTAGAGGGGGAAAGGCCAAAAATTTGCATAATATATTCTCCAGTAATGGGGGGCTGCCAGTTTCTAATTTTATCTTTTTCTTCTACTTCTTGCAAACGCAATTTCACCATTTCAAAATCCTGTAAATACCTTCTTACTTTATTTTTATTTTTACTGGTGATATCTGCAGCACATAACAACATTAAAAAATCGATATCTTCTCCAGCATCAAACAATAAACGTCTAATAGCACTATCTGTAATATTTTCTTTGGTCACCGAAATAGGACGCAAATGAAGTGCGACTAATTTTTGAACCATTTTCATTTTTTCATTCAAAGGCAATTTGAGTTGCGTAAAAATTTTGGGTACCATACGGGCCCCAACTACTTCATGTCCATGAAAGGTCCAGCCAAACCCAGGTTCAAATTTTTTAGTGCGAGGTTTTGCGATATCATGCAACAAAGCCGCCCATCTTAACCACACATCTTCCGAGGTTGCTGCTACATTATCTAATACTTGCAAAGTATGTGAGAAATTGTCTTTATGTCCAATACCATCCAATGTTTCAGCTCCTTCTAATTGTAACAAGACGGGAAAAATATGTGTTAATAATCCAGACTCTTTTAATAAATACCATCCCTTACTAGGCGTTGCCGTCATCATTATTTTTTGCAATTCATCCGTGATGCGTTCTTGCGATACAATACTAATACGATCTGCCATTTCCTGAATGCCTTTAAAAGTTTCAGGAGTGATGGTGAAATCAAGTTGAGTGGCAAAACGAATGGCACGCATCATGCGCAATGGATCATCACTAAAAGTTTGATGAGGCGCTAATGGTGTTTTTAAAATTTTATGTTGGATATCATCCATTCCATTAAAAGGATCCACTAATACTCCAAAATTTTCTTCACTAATATCTATCGCCAAAGCATTCACCGTAAAATCTCTTCTATTTTGATCATCTTCAATGGTTCCTGGCTCCACTGTAGGTTTTCTACTTTCACGCGCATAACTCTCTTTTCTTGCACCCACAAATTCCACTTCCACATGGGGGAATTTGATTTGAGCGGTACCAAAAGTTTTAAATAAAGAAACGGGAGGATGCGGCTGAAAACATTTTGCCACTTCCTGTGCTAATTGCATGCCATCTCCCACACAAACAATATCGATATCTTTGGTAGGACGATTCAAAATTTTATCACGCACAAATCCCCCTACCGCAAAAGCAGGCATATTTAATTTTTTTGCAGCTTGAGCAACCACCTTAAAAAGGGCTAATTCGGTATCGGTGAATTCAAATGACATGTTTGCAAAAGTACTAATGTTGTGTCACTTGTAAGAAAGGAGCCAATAATTGCTGTGTTTGAATGGTTTGTGCACAATCAAAATGCTTTAAAGGACACTGTTTTTTACCATGCAAACCGCAGGGACGACAAGTTAAAGGAGTCATGGTTTCTACTATAAAACAGGTATCAGATAAAGGTCCATACCCAAAACTTGGAACCGTAGAAGCATAGACTGCCGCTACTGGAGCATTCATGGCAGAAGCAAAATGCATAGGAGCAGAATCATTGACATAATTTAATACAGCCCCTTCTTGTAGCGCAGCAGAAGCTAAAAAATGAAACCTTCCGGATACATTTAAAACTTGCTTTCGCGTTATTTTTTGAAGGATTTGATCTCCTAATAATTTATCGCCAGGGCCTCCCATAATATAAATGGGACCTTCGAATGGAATGGCCTGAATAAGGTCGACCCATTTTTGAAGGGGCAATTGTTTGGTAAACCAAACAGAAGCCGGTGCGATACATATATAAGGTGCTTGCTGATAACTTGAAATAGATAATCGGTCTGATGAAGATGGATATAATTTAGGTTTCACTAAAGGCATGGGCGTGATCACTTCTAACAAAGCATGATTCCGATTTATTTCATGCAGACCGGCACCTATAGATTGATGCGCAATAACATGTGTACATAAAAAAGAAAAAGGATTTTTATCAAAGCCAATTTTCATTTTCGCTTTAGAGAAACCTGTCCATAATCCAGTGGCAGCATATCTTTGCACATTTATCACCCCTTCATATCTCTGCGCACGAATGGCTTTTAAAATAGTCCACCAATTTTGATATTTGTTATTTTTTTTATCCCAAACCAACACTTTTCTAACAAAAGGATGATGCTCCAATAAACCCTCGTTTCCTTTGCGCACCAGCACATCTATGATATCGTTGGGATATTTTTCATGCAATGACTCTATGAGTGAAGTCGCAAGAACTACATCACCAATAAAAGCTGTCTGAATCACCAACCATTTTTGCATGCTTACTAATTAGGGGCGTATGATAATTAAATTTCCTTCCGCATCCCATTGAATAATGGAAGAAGGTGGTTGTAAAGTAGTTTCTTCTTGACGATGCTTTACGACATAATCCACTCCTTCGGAAATATCTAATGAAATATCACCAAAGCTTAAGGGAGTAGGATAGCCTGAAATATTCGCAGAAGTACTCACAATAGGTTTTCCAAAAAGTTGAATTAATTTTTTACAAAATGGATCTTTACAAATCCGTATTGCAACAGAACCATCCGATGCTATTAAATTATGAGGTAAATTTTTTGCTTTAGCATAAATCACTGTAGTGGGTTTATGAATCCCTTTGATATAATCAAACACTTGAACAGTGGGGTCTTCCACATAATTTAATAACTCCTGTTCATCAGAGATTAATACAATCATTGCCTTAGAATCCTCTCTTTTTTTGAGATGGAATATTCGCGCAATAGCAATAGGATTAGTGGCATCACATCCTATTCCCCAAACCGTATCGGTAGGATATAAAATGAGTCCTCCTTTTTGTAAGGTTTGCAAACAGGTATTAATATCATCTTCCATTAAAAACATGCTGCAAATTAAACAATACCGAGTAATAAATCATAATGTTGAATGTGTAAAACAAAGTCTGATAAATTAGGGTCATCCTTGTATTTTTGCCAAAATTTATACCATGGAATTAAAAGATCAAATACTAGAAGCTTGGTCCAACCGAGAATTACTTAAAAACGAAACCTATAGCAATGCAGTAAGAGCAGTGATAGAAGAAGTAGACAAAGGACGTTTACGTGTAGCTGCTCCTTCCGAAAATGGATGGGTGGTGAATGAATGGGTGAAGCAAGCAATCCTCATGTACTTCGCCATACAACCTATGCAAACATGGGAATTAGCTCCTTTTGAGTTTCATGATAAAATGTTATTGAAGTCAAACTATGCGGGTTTAGGCGTAAGAGCTGTTCCTCATGCAGTAGCTCGTTATGGTGCTTATTTAGCTAAAAATGTAGTATTAATGCCTAGCTATGTGAATATTGGCGCATTTGTAGATGAAGGAACCATGGTTGATACTTGGGCAACAGTTGGAAGTTGTGCTCAAATTGGCAAAGGCGTACATTTAAGTGGTGGTGTGGGTATTGGAGGTGTATTAGAGCCTTTACAAGCAAGTCCAGTAATTATTGAAGATGGTTGTTTTATTGGAAGCAGATGTATTGTGGTGGAAGGGGTTCATGTAGAAAAAGAAGCAGTATTAGGTGCCAATGTGGTTCTCACCCAAAGCACCAAAATTATAGATGTAAGTGGTGACACACCCATTGAATATAAAGGACGTGTTCCAGCACGCAGCGTTGTAATTCCAGGCTCTTACCGAAAGTCATTTCCTGCAGGTGATTACCAAGTTAGCTGTGCCTTAATCATTGGCCAAAGAAAGCCAAGTACCGACCTTAAAACAAGTTTAAACGATGCTTTAAGGGATTTTAATGTAGCTGTATAGAATGAGTGCAATAACTTGGTTAGATATAGGTTGAATTGGTTAGATATAGGTTAAATTGGTTGGTGATAGAAAGTGAAACCTAGGAAAAAAGATGTCGAAAAAAATTAAAAAGGCCCCGTCCCGATAAATCGGGACGGGGCCTTTTTAATAAGTTGGGGTGACCAGGACGAATCCCAACCACCCCGATTATCCTTCCCCCAAAGGATAATATATTCAATATTTTAATAATGTATAAGTTCAGTATTTGTTATTTATAGCAAATATGCTATATAAAATAATCTATTTCGTCATTAAATGCAATAAAATAGTAGAATAATTTATAATGATAATTAAATATTGAATATCAAATAATTTATATATTAATAATATATATAATTTGTTAAAATCATATAAGAAATTAACTTAATTCAAATATTTTACTACATTTAGTATATGAATATAAAGAATTTATTATCATACACTTTTTTGGTTTTCTTACCAACTACCCTGTTTTCTCAGAAAAATTTCAATGCAACCAAATTTGAAAAACAAGAAATTGCTTTATTAGATCTTATTTCAAAAGACACTATATCCCCATTAAACATACAACTGGATGGAGAAATTTTCAAATTTGGTCAGACGAAACCAGCACTATCCTCCATTGCTTTAATCAAGAATAAAAAAGATATATATGTCCAGGCTTTAGGCACCGGCAGGCTTTTTAAAATTTTAAAAAATGAAGTAGGTGATTATCAACTCCAAAAATTAGACTCTACCTATTTTAATGGCGCCAACTTCCATGCACTTACTTTTAGTTTTCATGATACTTTATTTCAATTAGGTGGAGATGGCCATTGGCATATCAGAGGAATAATCACCTATTTTAGCAACAAAACGCATGAATGGGAATTGTATTCCACGAACAGACAGGTGAACACCTTTTTTAGTGAAACTTATGGCCTCATGTATAAGGTAGATTATCATAATAACAAATTATATACTTCCAATTCATTCATTCAGGCCAACTTTCCCGCAACCCTAATGGTGGAAAGCATTGATAGTTCCTATGAATTAGATATCCATTCACATAGTTGGAAAACTTTAGGGAAAACCACCCCTGAATTAATGTCCATCATTACTCAAAATAAAGCCTCACTTATTGACATTGGCAAATTTCTTGTTTTTCAAAATTACTTAGACTTTTATTGGTTAGACTTTGCTAATAATAGATACGGAAAATTGAATGCAAAAATAAATAATGAATTAAAAGAAGCATGGTTAAGTTTATATACCACCAATGCCCCTTATAAAAGCTTCCAATTTGCATTTGGTAATACAATTTATTTTATCAAACTAAACAATAACAATGATCTAAGTTATAAAACATATACCATCCCTGAAAACAGTTTCAATTTTGAGAATAATAAAAAAGTGTATACCCCTGTCAATCCCTTCTGGGATAGTATTGTGAATAACTATGAAGAAGCTATCAAACCCATTATCATTGGTTTTGTTTGCATTGGTTTTTTGATATCCATTTTTATTAAATTAAATAAGCGTCAAAAAATACCTAAACAAGTTGCTGATATTTTAAATCAAAATTTCTTCCATTCTTTATCTGTTATCGAAAAGGAATTACTTGAAGTATTATACCAACACCACTTAAAAGGAGAAACGATATCCACAAAATTGATTAATAAAATTGTTGGTGTGCAGCAAAAGGATGTTATGACACAAAATAAAACACGTAGTGATTATTTTGTAAAAATCAATCAAAAATTTAAACTGGCTACACAAAAAGACAGTTCTCTTATTATTAAGTATAGAGACAGTGAAGATAAACGACAATACAATTATGGATTACATGAAGAATTTGCAAAAGAATTAGGGGGATTGTTGAAAAACTAGAATCAATTCCTGTAGCAATAAAATGTACCAATTTATATAGAGACTACACTACTAATAAACTGCAACCCCTTCTAGCACTAGTATCTAAACGGCCAAGTACTGTGAAAGTGCCGTCTTCAAACACTTCGCCAATATCTTCTGTTGCTATAAAGGAGCAACTATTAATATTCGCTAAATCAATGATATGCAAAAGCCCTCTTCCTTTAAATTTTACATCTAAAGGATCTTCTTCGTCACTCACTAATACTTTCATCCAAGGTGGACATTTAAACACCCCCTCTTTGACTGCATAGGCTTGACTTAGTAATTCTGTCATGCCATATTCGGAATGAATGTTTGAAACTCCTAATTGTTCAGTAAGTATAGTATGTAATTCCTGTCTAGTGAGTTCTTGTTTTCTGCCTTTCATCCCTCCTGTTTCAATAATAGTAGTATGTTTTAATTGCTGAGGAAAAGCTGCTGCAAAATCGGTTAATGCAAAACTGACACCTATGAGCCAAACTTTTTGACCTTGTTGTTCTAATGTTTGCAATACATTATTTAACGAAGCAAAATCATATAAATAAAATCCACTTTGAGCATGGCCTGATTGTTGAATTAATTTTTCGACCATATAAACAAGGGAAGAATGGCTGCGCTCCAGATAAGAAGGCAGTAGCCCTATGATACACCAATCCTTGGGAGAACAATAAAATGATTCAAAACAAGTGTTGAAACTTTTTTCATACAAATCTACATCAGTCACCCAATGTTTACTTTTTGTATCCTGTGTAGTACCACTACTTTCAAAATAAGTTTCGGGCTTATTCCCTACCCATACTTCATGCGTTTTAAAAAAAGAAATGGGCAAGAATGGAATTTGAGCGATGCTATTAGGAGAGGAGGAACTGATATTCCAGGTTTGTATCCATTCTTTATATACTTCATTATGCTGTGCTTGCCAGCTATAATTCTTTTTAGCCTGCTCTAAAAAATGAGCAGGATCCAAGTGTTGAAGTGCTTCCCATTGCAGGGGGTACGATACAAGCATAAAATGGTAAAATGAGTGTCAAATTGGAGACAAAAGTAGGTATAAATTTTTAGCAATTAGTAGTATCTTGCAGTAGATCATTAAAACACTATTATGGCAAAAGCAGCTACTTCTAAAACAACAAAATCAAGCAAAAAAGACTTGATACAAGCAAGTTCATTCGCATTTTTAACACAATACATCAATAACCCTTCTCCGGTTGGTTTTGAAACCAGTGGACAAAAAATATGGTTAGAATATATTTCAAAATATGTGGATACTACTTTCACGGACCCTTATGGTACAGCAGTGGGTGTAATCAATCCTGACGCACCTTTTAAAGTGGTGATTGAAGCACATGCAGATGAAATTTCATGGTTTGTAAATTATATTAATGACCAAGGATTAATTTATTTAAAAAGAAATGGAGGCGTAGATCATCAAATAGCACCTTCGATGCGTGTTTGGATTCATGGAAAAAAAGGCCCTGTAAAAGCAGTGTTTGGATGGCCGGCTATTCATACAAGATTAAGCAACCCAGAACAAAAAGAACCACAACCCAAAGTGGACAATCTTACTTTAGATTGCGGAGCAAGATCTAAAAAAGAAGTGGAAGCATTAGGAATTCATATTGGATCGGTAGTGACTTATCAAGAAGGCATTGACGAATTAGCTAATCATTTTTTAATTGGACGTGCCTTTGATAATCGTATTGGTGGATTTATGATTGCAGAAGTAGCTCGTTTATTAAAAGAAAATAAAAAGAAATTGCCTTTTGGATTATACATTGTGAATGCGGTACAAGAAGAAATTGGATTAAGAGGAGCCGAAATGATTGCTCGTCGTATTAAACCCAATATTGCGATCATTACCGATGTAACCCATGACACGCACACTCCAATGATTAATAAAGCGATTGAAGGAGACATTCAATGTGGCAAAGGGCCTTCCTTAGCCTACGCTCCTGCAATTCATAATAAGTTATTAGCCATCGTGGAAGAAACAGCAAAATCAAAAAAAATACCTGTTCAATTTAGAACCTTAAGCAGAAGTACAGGAACTGATACCGATAGTTTTGCCTATGCAAATGACGGATGTCCTTCAGTTTTAATTTCAATGCCATTAAGATATATGCATACTACGGTTGAAATGATTCATAAAAAAGATGTGATAGATACCATTCAATTAATGTATGAAACATTATTAGTGCTTTCGCCAAAAACAAATTTAAGTTACCTATAATGTCAATGACGCCCATTCAAGTTGCCATCTTGGACATGAACGATGGGAATCCTAATATGGGTATTGATTGTTTAATTGATATTATAACAAGTTGGGGGGATCAAAAAAATAAGGCAATTCAGTACCAGGTATTTGACGTTCGAAAAAAGGGAGAAATCCCTTCGCTTGATTTTGATATCTACCTGTCCAGTGGAGGACCGGGCTCTCCTATAGAAAGCAGCAAAGAACATTGGGATTTAAATTACACACAATGGTTGGATCAAATATTAGGTTCCAACAAACTAGTTTTACTTATTTGTCATAGTTTTCAAATTGCCTGCCGACATTTTAATCTTGGCAATGTATGCTTAAGAAAATCCAAACAAATTGGAGTCTTGCCCGTCCACTTTATAGAAGAGAACCCATTATTTGAAGGCTTGCAGGATCCATTCTATGCTTTGGAAAGTAGATCCTACCAAATTATTGAACCCCATGATGAAAATCTAAAAAAAATTGGTGCAAAAATTATTGCACTAGAAAAGCATCGACCTGAAGTTCCACTAGAAAGGGCGTTGATGGGAATTCAATTTAGCCCCTTTATGTATGGCGTTCAATTTCATCCCGAAGGAGATCCAAAAAAATTAATCCCCTACTTTAATCGTAGCGATGTAAAAGATCATATGATCACTGAATTTGGAATTGCAAAATGGCAAAATACGATGGATTTATTAGACCGCCCAGCAACTATTCAAACGACTTATCAAACTTTTATTCCCCATTTTTTAGATAACTTGTTGAAATGATAAATGATACTCGCAGCTATTTTAATGAACAATTTACAGCCCATAAATATGCGTCTTACCTTGATTATTTTAAAAGCAGGTATCCAGGAGCTATCGATTTTAGAATGGCAGAGACACCTATATTCATTCCAGACAGTTTTAAAAAACAAATGCTATCCACTGGCGAATATATCATTGAGCAAATCAAATCAAAGGATTTTATCGCGAACACAAATCCTGCATTAAATAAAAAATTCATTGTTCCTAATGAGTCTCGATTCCCTTCATGTATAGTGATGGATTTTGCGATTACTTCAAATGAGCATGGAAACGTTACTCCACAACTCATAGAGTTGCAGGGTTTCCCTTCCCTATTTGGATTAGAAATATTACAGGACATGGCTTTTAGATCTCTTTATGATATCCCAAATGACTATTCTCCCTTTTTAAACGGTTATCAACGACCCCAATATTTAGCTCATTTAGAAAGAATGATTAAAGGAGATTCAGATCAACATACCGTTTTATTAGAAATTTATCCTGATCAACAAAAAACTAGAATTGATTTTTATATTACGCGTGATTTAATAAATATACCCATAGTTTGTTTATCAGAAATTTTTGAAGAAGATCATAATTTATTTTATCAAAGAAATGGCGAGAAAATTCAAATTGATCGCATTTACAATCGAGTTGTTTGGGATGATGTTATAAAAGAAAAAGAGGATATTCAAGTCAAAGCAGCGATTTTTCTACTGCCATTAAATATAATATGGGTCACTCATCCACATCATTATTATAGAATTAGTAAATTTTTGTTGCCTTTCCTAAAACATGAGCATATTCCAAGCACTCATTTTTTAAATGAAATTACTGAGTTCCCATCTGATTTAAATGAATTGGTATTGAAACCTCTTTTTTCATATGCAGGTAATGGTGTTAAAATAAATGTCACACAAGATGATATTAAAAAAATTGCAAATCCAAGTGAATGGATAGTACAAAAAAAAGTAAGCTACGCATCCGTAATTGAAACACCAAATGGACCTGCCAAAGCCGAAATTAGATTGTTTTACTTTTGGGATGAACCCACTCAAACGTATACAGCCACTTTAAATTTAGCTCGGTTAAGTAAAAATGAGATGATGGGAGTTGACTTTAATAACATATCCACCTGGGTAGGAAGTACGATGGCTTATTTTAAATAAAAAAAAGCATAATTTTGATATCATTAAAAATAGAATGAAAGTTCAAGTTAAAGCTCCTTTCAATTCATATATCAAAACAATTTATAGATATGAAGTTTACAGAAACAGAAAATAGGATTCAAATAAACTATACCGTATCATCTAGTATACTAAAATTACGTCACTTATTGTCTTGCTTTTTAGCTTTAGCAATATTACAAGTGAACGCTCAAGATAACAATGAAATTCAAGTGTATGGCTCGGCAACTACTCCTAAGCATGTCACCATGATTGAATTACACAACAATTACACTTTCAAAGGTCCTAACAATAGTAATTACCACCCCTTTTTACAAACATTAGAAGTCACTACAGGAATTAGTGAAAATTTTGAATTTGGATTTTATGTATTTACTTATGAAAATAATGGTAAAACTCAATATACAGGAAGTAATATAAGACCTAGAGTGAAAGCACCTGATAGTTGGAACTGGCCTTTGGGTGTGAGCTTATCCTCGGAAATAGGATTTTCTATAGATCCTATGACCAATGGCCAAGAATGGGGTACAGAAATTCGACCCATTTTTGATAAAACGATTGATAAAAACTATTTTTCTTTTAACCCAAGTTTAGGGATATCCTTTACCAACAAAGAATGTTTATTTGAACCTAATTTTAAATACGCTTACTCTACTACTCCAAAAGTAAATATTGGTTTTGAATATTATGGAAATACAGGTAAAATATTTAACTCCTATAAAATGCCTTTACAAGAACATCAATTATTTCTAGCATTAGATTTATTCTTACATCCTTTATATGAATTCAACTTCGGAATAGGTAAAGGACTTACCGAAAGCAGTAATGGATTAACTGCTAAATGCTATATTGGTCGTAGAATCAATTGGAAATAAACTACCCTTTTTTCTTGCGCTTATATTGGCAACATTCATCCAATTTTTTATACGCTTCTGTGCTAGCCTCTTTATTTTCGGTATCATACCCTGCAGCAGCAACAGCAGTTTCAATTTTATCGGTAGAAGTTTTTGCAGCATCAAAAGTGACACTTAAAACTTTAGCAACTTTATCCCATTCTGCTTTTGCAGCTCCCGCTTCTTTAGCTGCTTTTTCAATATGACCTTTACACATGCCACAATTCCCGTCTACTTTAATTTTTTGAGTCGTTTGTGCATTTAGAACAAATACTGACATAAAAGAAAAACAAATGGTTAAGAATACATTTTTCATAAGGATATTTTTATAGATATAAAGTTAAATTAGTTTTTGGGATAATGAATTACTAAGCTAATAAATTTGTTGTTAAAATGCTCATTTTGGATAGTTTACTAGAATTAGATAAATAGCAAATCAAATGAATGAGCGGGGTAATTGACCCTTTAATTAATAAAATTCCACCATACACCTACCCTGAACCACATGGAATTGGTAGGGTAATTTTTGGCACTAAAATTATAGGCAGTCCCCAGGGCTGAACTGGTAGGTATCAGCGTATTTAAATTTTCTAAACGAATATATCCTTTTAGCCTTTTTATCATAAAATGTAAAAAAGCATTGCTGGTAGGTCTATTATGTAAGGTGAAATCGTTTTGAGTATAAAACTGCCCTGTAAATGGCATATACATATCTGCTTTATAATCAGTGTGATAAATAAATTCCAGACCAGTGGAAAGATTCAAATTTTTATAAAAATTACCTTCAAAAGCAATACGTTGTCTAGTTAGTACTAATGGCACATGTATAGGACCATTTTGATCCACTAATTGCACATTCAACTGGTTGTACCAATTCCAATGTGTACTTAAAGCCACTTTATTTTCGGCTTGAAAGCGCAAATAATGAATCACCCCTGAATAAGAAACGGGTTGATAGCCACTATTAAAATAATTATAGTTATTAATAAGCTGATAATTCACTTGCAATCTCCACTCCTTTCTTTGATTGCCCAACACACCCATCATGTCAATCGTATTTTCTTTAGTAATACCCGGTAAAGGCTTAATTGGGAATTGGGTATAGCCTAACAAATTAGCCGAAGGGGTTCTGTTAAAATTTTGGAAAGCTAACTTAATATAATTGCCTTGATCATTTAATATTCTTGATAAATATACTTGTGCTTCATAATCTCCCGAATAAAATCCATTCAAAAATAATTTCCCCGCAGCCAACATATCCCACAACTGATTCTTTGTTTTATTTTTATACACTCCAAAAGCATATAAATCGTAATTTGACCAACTTGGTTTATTCATAAAACTTACATGATAAGTTTGATAACCCCCGCCCAATTGTACATATTGATTGCTGTTTGTTTTTTCAGGGAAACTGACCAAACTAAATTCCTCCGACAATTTGTTCCAAGTATCTTGCAACATCATTTCTGCACCCGGCTTTAAAGTATAACCAAAGTATTGCTGGTACCTTAATGAGTCGGGCTTGTTGTCGGCAAATAAAAATTGACTACTGGTATATTTTAGTTCACTTTGAAAACGTAAACGAGGATAAAACATATAGGTAGTGACAGTATCTTTCACAATAGAATCCTTTTGACCAATATCATAAGTTTGCTTCCACAACAATGTGTTATCCTTATAGGTTGACCCAGTTGTAATACTAGTATTAAAAGGGTTTTTAAAAGACAAGCCGCTCACTCCCAATCGGGTATCTAATTCATAGGGATTATTTAAAGACAAACTATCCAATAAAGCACCATTGATTAATCCTCCATTTTCAGAAGAACCAATCTTATTAGACAACATGACTAAAAAAGTTTCATGTTGCTTTCGCTTGGATTGAAAATGCATTGTGATGCGCATATTATTCGCATTTGCACTTTGATTTTTTACATTACCTGGTGCATTACTAAATCGATAATCAAAAGAAAAATTTAATTGCTTCTGCTTGTTTTGCGTATGCTTGATTTCAATTAATTGTTCTCCTTTGCCACCCAATAAATAGCCCAATTCGGTATAGGGTCTTGTAGTTTGATAAAAAGGCGTTTCAGCTAATGTATAATTATAAGTATCATAGGCATGGAACCCATAATCCAATCCTGCATGAGAAATAGAATTTGTAAGATAAGATTTAGAAGCTGCTCCTAAATTTCCTAAACTATAACTTGTATAGGGAATGGGGTAATGAACAAAAAAATCATGGATGCTCGTATCTAAAGAATGGGCATCATTGCTGTTGTAATACTTATAAAAAATAGTGATTGAATCTGCATACTGATCTCTTCTTTGTAATGAATCATTTTTAGTTCCTTTCCCAGCACTTCCATTTCCAACTATTCCGCTACCACGTCCCATCATAGATCCCATATTTCCCATATTCCCCATCATTTTTTGCGCTTGCATCTTAGTAGATAAGATCAAACTTAAAAATCCGAAAAAGAAAAATCGATGTATCGAGGATAGACGCATTGCGTTAGGAAATTTGTTTGACTAAATCGCTAATGATTAAAGTTAATTTAGGTTCAGCAGCATTGGCGGCTTCTAATACTTCCTGATGCGTAATCACATTGTTATCTTCGCGAATACCTAAATCGGTCACTACACTCATTGCAAATACTTTCATACCACAGTGAATAGCTGCAATATTTTCTTGCACGGTACTCATGCCAACAACATCGCCGCCTACCGCTTTTATTAATTTATATTCTGCCTTTGTTTCAAAAGTAGGACCCGTAACGCCCACATATACACCTTCATGTACTTTGATTTGATGCGAAGCAGCTATTGCTTTGGCTTTATCAATAAAATCCTGTGCATAAGGCTCACTCATATCAGGAAAACGAGTGCCTAATGCAGATTCATTCTTCCCTATTAAAGGATTAATTGAAAATAAGCTGATATGATCTTTGATGATCATCAAATCACCCACTAAGTAATCTGGATGCACACCACCCGCCGCATTGGATAATATCAATTGATCCACTCCTAATAATTTTAAAACTCTCACAGGATAAGCTACTTGTTCGGGAGAATAACCTTCATAAAAATGAAATCTCCCTTCCATCACCCATACTTTTACATCATTTAAACTGCCTAATATTAATCGGCCTTTATGACCCTCTACAGTACTTACTGGGAAATGAGGAATTTGAGTATAAGGAATTTCAAATTCCACTTGAATTTTAGTCGCTAGATTGCCTAACCCACTTCCTAAGATAATAGCCGTTTTTGCACTGGCTTTAATGTTAGATTGAATGAACTGAGCTGTCTCGGTTAATTGTGTCATCAATGGCGTCATAAATAACGGTTATATTAGGCCACAAATATAACAACAGATGCCCATTATATTCCAATATTCTACCCCTTTGAACGAGTCGGGTCATGTTTTAACACCCAATAAGCAATCACGGCACTACAAAGCATAAAAAACGAACCTAATAGAAAGGCTGCGCCTGGAAAATAAATATGAGTAGCACTGTTTTTAACAGAAAAATAAGAAGTTAATCCAATCATAATTGGCGGGCCAATAATCGTTGTTAAGCTATTTAAACCTGTGAGAGATCCTTGTAATTCTCCTTGTTCATTTTTAGGTACATGCGCCGAAATAAGCGCTTGTAAGGCAGGGCCAGAAATTCCACCTAAACAATAAGGAATCAGAAACACAAACATCATCCAACCTTGGGTGGCAAAAGCAAATAAGCTAAGCCCAACGGCATATAAAGCAATTCCTATATAAACACTTTTTTCATTGCCTAATTTTGGATTCACGACCCTTATAAGCAATCCTTGCACTAAACCCACTAAAAGACCCACTAGACCTAAAGAAATTCCAATAGTTTTAGGCGTCCACCCAAACTTAGTAATATTTGCGAAGCTCCAATTACTTTGTACCGAATGCGCTGCTAAATAAATAAAAATTAAAGAGATAATTAAACCTATCACTGCAGGGTATCTTTTTAAGTTCATTAAAGATCCAATAGGATTGGCTCTCTTCCAATCAAATGCACGACGATGTTCTTTATCTAAGGATTCAGGTAACACAAAATAACCATACAATGCATTCATTAAAGCTAAACCTGCCGAAACTAAAAAAGGAATGCGAGCACCGTATTCACCTAAGAGTCCTCCTAACATAGGACCAATGATAAAACCAATCCCAAATGCGGCACCTATCATTCCAAAATTTTGAGCTCGATTTTTTTCATCACTTATATCGGCCATGTAGGCAGCGGCTGTAGTAAAGCTGGCTCCAGTAATACCAGAAATAGTGCGACCTACAAATAACCAACCTATGGAAGGCGCAAAAGCTAAAAATATATAGTCTAATCCAAATCCTAATAATGAAAAAAGTAAAATGGGACGACGACCATAATGATCGCTTAAACTTCCCAATACCGGTGCAAATACAAATTGCATCCCAGCGTACAATAAAGTCATAGCAATGGCATACTTAGAAATAGAACTGATATCGGTACGATCCGTCACATGTAATAAATGCTGCAAAAGTTGAGGAAATACAGGAATAATAATTCCAAAACCAATGACGTCTATTAAAATGGTAATGAAAATAAAACCGACTGCCGCTTTTTTAGGATTTGCCATACGAAATGAATAGATATAAAACGTTGATAGAATAATCTACTCAAATATACAGTTACTCGCTTATATTTCAAAACGAGTACTTGAAGCTATTCAGATTGACTCCATATGGATGAAACGAACCAAATACTCATAAAGCTTTAGGCTTCGTTCCTAAAGACCACTACCCCATCAAAAATATCTACAATCACTTTTTTAGTTTTATCAATTTCACCACTTAATATTTTTTTACTCAAATCGTTCACCACAATTTTTTGAATTAATCTTTTTAAAGGTCTGGCACCTAATTGAATATCAAATCCTTGATCTGCTAAATAGTCTACTAAATAATCTGAAAACTCAATTTGCATTCCATTTTCTTGCACTAATAATTTGAGATTATTTAATTGAATTTTAACGATGCCTGCCATTTGTTTTTGTAACAAAGGAGAGAACATAATAATTTCATCCACTCTGTTTAAAAATTCAGGTCGAATGGTTTGCTTTAATAAAGCCATGACTTCTACTTTAGATTGCTCTGTTTTTTCGACTACATTTTTATCTGTCACGCCTTCAAAAGCTTCTTGAATAATATGGCTACCAATATTACTAGTCATAATAATAATGGTATTTTTAAAATTCACAGTTCTGCCTTTATTATCAGTTAAATGTCCGTCATCCAAAACTTGCAATAATATATTCCATACATCAGGATGTGCTTTTTCAATTTCATCTAATAAGACCACACTGTAGGGTTTTCTTCTTACCGATTCGGTCAACTGACCCCCTTCATCATAACCCACATATCCTGGAGGGGCTCCTACTAATCGAGAAACGGAATGTTTTTCTTGGTATTCGCTCATATCAATTCGAGTCATCATCGCATCGTCATCAAATAAATAATTCGCTAAGGCTTTTGCCAATTCGGTTTTACCTACTCCGGTGGTTCCTAAAAAGATAAAAGATCCTATAGGTTTTTTGGGATCTTGCAACCCCGCCCTACTTCTGCGAATAGCATCTGACACTGCAGTGATGGCTTCTTCCTGACCAATCACTCGTTGATGTAACTCATTTTCTAAATGCAGTAATTTTTCCCTTTCCGATTGCATCATTTTGCGCACAGGAATTCCTGTTGCTTTAGCTACATTTTCGGCAATATCTTCGGCATCCACCTCTTCTTTCATTAATCTTTTTCCATGACTTCCTAATTCATGTAATAGTTGCGTCCATCCCACTAAATTATTTTCCTGCTCTTTAACTTTCCCATATCTTATTTCTGCGACTTTGCCATAATCCCCGTTACGTTCAGCCACTTCAGCTTCTTGCTTTAATTTTTCAATATCTGCTTTCCCGTTTTGAATTTTATCCACCAACTCTTTCTCTTCCGTCCATTTTGCTTTTAAAGTATCTTGCTCCACCATTAAATTACTTATCTCAATATTTAAAGCTTTCAATTGATCCGGATTGTTTTCTCTTTTAATAGCCTCCCTTTCAATCTCTAATTGTCTTATTTGACGTATCAAAGTATCTAACTCTTCCGGCATGGAATTCATCTCTAATCTTAACTTGGCTGCACTTTCATCTATCAAATCAATTGCCTTATCGGGCAAAAAACGATCTGTAATATATCGGGTAGAAAGTTCCACTGCAGCAATAATGGCTTCGTCCTTGATACGAACATGATGATGGGTTTCATATCTTTCTTTTAATCCTCTTAAAATAGAAATCGCATCTTCTTTACTAGGTTCATCAATCATTACTTTTTGGAACCGACGTTCTAATGCTTTGTCTTTTTCAAAAAACTTTTGATACTCATTTAAAGTAGTCGCACCAATGGCTCTCAATTCTCCTCTTGCTAATGCTGGTTTTAAAATATTCGCCGCATCCATAGCGCCTTCGCCACCTCCGGCACCTACCAATGTATGAATTTCATCAATAAATAATATAATTTCACCCTCACTGTCTGCCACTTCTTTCACCACTCCTTTTAAACGTTCTTCAAACTCGCCTTTATATTTAGCACCTGCAATTAATTGCCCCATATCCAAAGCAAAAATGATTTTACTTTTTAAATTATCAGGGACATCTCCATTCACAATTCGCATAGCCAATCCCTCTGCAATAGCTGTTTTACCTACACCAGGTTCCCCTACTAAAATGGGATTATTCTTAGTTCGTCTGGATAAAATATGTAAGGTTCTTCTAATTTCTTCATCACGACCTATGACTGGATCTAATTTTCCTTTATGCGCTAACTCATTTAAATTTTTAGCATATTTTGAAAGTGATTGAAATTGAGTTTCTTGTGTGGCCGACTTTACCGTCTCCCCTTTTCTTAATTCCTTGATGGCAGCCGTTAATCCTTTTTCTGTAAGCCCTGCATCTTTTAAAATTTTAGATACCGCATCATTCACTTGCATCATTGCAATTAATAAATGTTCAACAGTGATAAATTCGTCCCCAAATATTTTTAGAGCAGCACTCGCTTTTAATAACACTGCATTTAAATCTCTACTTACATTGCCAGCTGGTTCGCCTGTAGTTTGTTTCGCTAATCCTTTGATTTGCTCTTCTGTTTTTTGTAAAAGGAAAGCCGGATTGACATTATTTTTTTTCAATAAAAATTCAGTAGGACTATCCTTTTCTAATAATATAGCTTTCAATAAATGAGCGGTATCAATGACAGCATGTTGGTTATTATAAGCCAACTGCTGAGCCGATTGAATCGCTTCTTGCGCCTTAATGGTATATTGATTTAGATTCATACAAAATGGTTTTAGTACACCCTGTTTACCTCAAATTTGCTTCCACCCTTTTAATTCAGTAATTATGTCTTAAAAAACTGATAAAAACGGAACTAAAGTCAGTAACAACAAGGTTTTTCTGCTAATTTTACATGAAACAGGATTTACTATGATGCATGCCAAACGACCTCAATTGTTCAGGACAGTTTATGAACACAAGAGTGAGCCACTTGCCGAAAAAAATATTTTTTACAAAAGAGTTCTTACCAACTTTTTATGGACAGTTCTCATCTTATCATTTTGTTTGGCAATCGGTATTATTGGATATAAATATTTAGGGCCCATGAGTTGGATTGATTCATTGCATAATGCCTCCATGATTTTAGGAGGTATGGGGCCCGTGGTTACTATTGAAACTTTTTGGGGTAAAATATTTTCTTCTTTTTACGCCTTATTTAGTGGCGTAGTATTCATTACTAATATTGGCGTTTTAATCGCCCCTATTGCACATCGATTTTTTCATCAAATGCATTTAGAAGATTGAGCCCAGAAGTAAATACTTTATGGATTAAATCCTTAGCGAGGCAATATGGATTTGATTATTGTGGTATTGCCAAAGCACAAGAATTAACACAAGATGCCAAACGCTTAGACGCTTGGCTTCAAAAAGGTTTTCAAGGTGATATGACCTATATGGAAAATCATTTTGAGATGAGAGTAGATCCACGAAAATTAGTACCCGGTGCAAAATCGGTAATCACTTTTTTGAAAAACTATTTTCCCTCCAATATTGAAATACAAAAAAAAGAGAACCCACAAGATGCTATTCCCCAAATAGCAAAGTATGCTTGGGGTGAAGATTATCACGAAGTAATAAGAAATCAAATGCATTCTTTTTTAGAAGAGATGCGACAAAAAATAGGAAAAATAGAAGGTCGTGGTTTTGTTGATTCAGCGCCAGTTTTAGAAAGATCATGGGCACAACTTTCCGGTGCTGGTTGGATTGGAAAAAATGGAAACTTAATTCGTCCGCAAGCTGGCTCCTTTTTTTTCATCGCTACTTTAATTGTGGACATTGAATTAGTTTATGACTCCCCCCTTCCTCAAGATTATTGTGGCACTTGTACTAAATGTATAGATGCTTGTCCCACACAAGCCATTCTGCCTGACAAAACTATTCAAGGGAATCATTGTATTAGTTATTACACCATTGAATTAAAAAAGATGGAAGAGTTGCCCGAAAATACCTCTATGCAAAACTGGGCATTTGGTTGCGATATTTGTCAAGATGTTTGTCCCTGGAATCGATTTAGTAAAGCTCATCAGGAAACCCATTTCAAACCATTGGAGGGATTATTACAACTAAGCAAGAACGACTGGATGCAAATGGAGGAAACCACTTTTAAAGCAAGGTTTAAAAAATCTCCTATTCTAAGAACCAAATTGAAGGGGATGAAACGAAATATACAATGGCTAATGGATCGCCGCTTGTAGATGCTGTAATTCTAATTCCATCTTACCCCCTAATAATTTTTCATTTAATAAGGTTTGGAATTTCTCCCAAGGATACCATTTTACATGTTGTTCAAAGGACCAATGCACTACATAAGTACCTTCTTGTAAAGGCAACCATTCAATAGTTACTACATAAGGTGCTTGTCCGGTAGCAATCCAATTAAATTGAACGCTTGAATCTGTTTTTTGAGCAAGGTGAATTTTTTGGGTGCCAATGTAAGCAGTGTCATTTTGAAAAACGACTTTATTTTCTTTCCACTCAGTCATCCATACATTCCAATGGTTTAAATCGGCAACATAGTAAGCTATCTTATCTGATGGGGCATTTACCTCTATCGCTCTTGACACCACCACAGTGGAAGGAAATAAAGTAGAGATTGCCGAAATGATAGTAGCCAATACCAACACACTGATAAAAAATAATTTGACAAGTTTCATTATTCCCATTTAAAGGTTTTATAAGCAATACCATAGACAACAATGATCCAAATAAATAAAACAGAAATATCCCCCCAAGCATCTATCAAGCTATTCCCTTCAAATGAAATATTACGCATGGCATTATTAAAATGCGTTAAAGGTAAAATATTGCAAATGGGTTGTAACCAAGAAGGGAAGTTTTCAATAGAGAAAAAAGTGCCCGCCAATAAAAACTGAGGCAATGTAAACAAGTTGGCGAATGGAGGAATTGTGCTTTCATTTTTAGCCACCCCACTCACAATAAATCCAAAGCCCATAAATAAGATGAGCGAAATGAAACTCAATACCAAAATATTGATGAAAGTAATCCAACCATGCACTAATGTAAAATGAAATGCGAAATGTCCAATACCAATAATGATGACAGCAGTAATTAATTGAAAAATGACTCTGCTTAAAGCCTCTCCCAAAATAATATATAAACGGCGGATAGGCGTAGCATAAAAACGTTTAAGAACTAATTGTTGTCTTAAATTAAAGAATAAAAAAGCAACTCCAAATACACCCGCACTTAATAATGAAAAGCCTAATTGTCCAGGTAATATAAAATCGATCGTACGATAAATTCTGCCTGGCACTTTTGTGACGGTATTATTGACTACCGCAATAGTAGGCGCTCCTGCATATTTAACAGCATTAATTTTACCAATGACCGCATTCAAAATGGATTTGACTAATTGTACATTTTGTGGGTTTGCTGCTTCCGAACTTACTAGGTCAATGCTATAAGGAATTGTAGGATTGGGTGTGGCTTTAATACTAATGAGAGCAGTGATACGACCTTTAGAAAGTTCACTTTGAATTTTATTGCTGTCTCCTTGTATAAATTTTAATCCTGAAATATTTTTAATCGCAGCATAAACTGGATTCGAAGTATCTGAATGTGATTCCATGGCTACATTCACATTAATATTTCCACCACTACTTAAAAAACCAAATACAAGTATAAATATTAAAGGAAAAGCAATACTAAAAATGACAGCAGAGGGACTTCTAAAAGTTGACCTCAAACTTGCCTTAGTAATAGCGAACAAGGCTTTTAATTGACTATAGGATGACATACCTTATGGATGATTTACCTCAAAGATAGGCAATCGAGCTTGTGTATGACCCATCATTTGTTTGATGGATTTCATCTGTTGCAACATTTGCCATTGTTCTAAACCAATTTCTTGTTGTATAGACTTCACTTTTACTTCATTCTTATACCCTTCTATAAAGTCATCGATAAAGGATTTGCTTTCTGGGAAAGATTTTAAGCTATACCCTTTCACATGAGCCATTCTAGCAGCGGATTGTATGGCATCTTCCAAGGTTCCAATTTTATCCACGAGTCCTACTTTAATAGCATCAGACCCTGTCCAAACTCTGCCTTGTGCAATAGAATCAATGTATTCAATATTCTTTTTTCTGCCTGCAGCAACACGTGTTTTAAAAGTATGATACACAGAATCTACACCAGATTGAAGGAAATTCTGTTCGATAGTTGTTAATTGTCTAGTTGCAGAAGGCGCGTCTGCATATTTACCGGTATTGACTCTATCAAATGTAATACCCAATTTATTTTTCATAAAATTAGTGACATTCGGAATGATGGAGAACACCCCAATAGATCCTGTGATAGTATTTGCATTCGCAAAAATGGAATCAGCGCCACAAGCAATGTAATAACCTCCTGAAGCAGCTAGATCTCCCATACTCACTACCACCGGTTTTTCCTTTTTCAATAAATCAATTTCTCTCCATATAATATCACTTGCTAAAGAACTACCTCCTGGAGAATTGACTCTGATAACAACAGCATCAATAGATTGATCATTTCTAATTTTTTGTAATAAAATTCGGTAATCATCACTTGCAATAGATTCTCTTTCATTTTTACCCATGACAACATCTCCATCGGCATACACCACTGCAATTTTTCCTGAGCCAGAACCTCTTAACGCAATGGCCCCTGCGTATTCATTTACAGATACAAAAGAAATAGCTCCTTTTTCGGAATGATTTACTTTTTTACTGATTATTTTTTTTAGTTGGTCGTCATACAATAAACCATCTACTAATTTATAGTGTAAGGCATCACTAGCTCTTTGTACTTTCCCTTCATCTGCAATTGCCTTTAAAGCATCCACCTGCAAACCTCTTTGGTCAGCAGTGCCTTGAATAAAACTATTATAGATAGAAGTCAACCAAACACTAGTTTGTAATTTATTGGCTTCAGACATTTGAGTATATCTAAATGGCTCCGTTGCACTTTTAAATTTACCCGCATAAAAAACTTGTGGTTGAATTTCTAATTTATCCAACAATCCTTTCAAAAACATAGTTTCATAACTAAACCCATTCCATTCTAAACCACCTTGAGGATGAGTGTAAATTTGATCTGCTACATTCCCCATCATATACCCTTTTTGAGTGATGGTTTCGCCATAAGCGATTACAAACTTTTTAGATTTTTTAAAATCAATGATTGCCTTTCTAATTTCTTCTGTAGCAGCATACCCATTTGGATTTTGAGAACACTTAATATAAATACCTTTTATAGAAGAATCTTTTTTAGCATAATGAATGAATCCAATGAGTTCGGATAAACTAGGAATTTTGCCATTTTTCTTGCTTAATAATTCACTAAACGGATCATTCTTGCCTTTTTCAGGAAAAGATTCACTAGCGTCAATCACTAATACTGAATTTTGTTTGATCGTTGTTTTTTCGTCAGATGAAAATGCAGCAGCAATGCCTGCTAAAATAAAAAAGCCTAAAAAACTAAAAACGACTAAAGCTAAAAGTGTTGCAAAAAAAGACTTAAAAAAACTTTTCATGGATAGGTAACATTAAATTTTGAAGTTCCCCCAAAATACTGTGTCTTAAAATAGGGTAACGCTGTAAAATTATGGATATTTGAGCTACTTTTATAATCCTTGTATGAACAAAGTGTACCTATTGATAGGCGGTAATATGGGCAACCGATTGGCAAATATTCATACTGCTTTGACCCAAATCGAAAAGCTTGCAGGAACCATCATACAAAAATCAGCTATTTACGAAACAGAAGCCTGGGGATTGAAAGAACAACCCTCCTTTTACAATCAAGCTATCACTATTCAAACTCATTTAAACCCTTTGGCACTTTTACAACAACTCGTTGAGATAGAAGCTAGCATGGGTAGACAAAGAGACATCACTTGGGGACCTCGCACCATGGATATAGATATTATATATTTCAACCATGAAATGGTAAGTATCGATCCACTTTCTATCCCACATCCAAGAATGCATCAACGCAACTTTGTATTAACACCCTTAGTCGAAATTGCCCCTGACTATATACACCCTATTTTAGGCCTTACCACCACTCAATTGTTGAAAGATTGTGAAGACAAATCCCTTGTGTATAAAAAAACAGAGGAGTAAGCTACCTGCTTACTATATTTGAAAAAATTGTAGCACGGAATACATGAAGCATCATTTCATTGCCATTGAAGGAAATATTGGAGCAGGAAAAACCACCTTGTCAAACCTATTATCACAACATTATAACGCAAAATTAATGTTGGAGGAATTTGCTGAAAATCCCTTTTTGACTAAATTTTATGAGAACCCCCAGCAATATGCTTTTCCTTTGGAATTATTTTTTTTAGCAGAACGTTTTAAACAACAGCAAGAAAAAATTCAGGCCATTGATTTATTCCAATCTGTAACGATATCCGATTATATTTTCACTAAATGTTTGTTGTTTGCGAAAGTAAATTTACCTGAGGAGGAATTTAGATTGTATCAAAAATTATTTGATGTTTTTTTTCAGCAATTAACGACTCCTGATATGCTCATTTATTTACATGCTCCTGTAACTAAACTTCAAAGTAATATTAAAAAGAGAAATAGGGAATATGAGCAAACGATCCCAGATGAGTATTTATTAAAACTGCAAGAAACTTACACAAGTTATATTAAGCAACATCAAATCACTACTATTTTTGTAGATGCCAGTAATGCCGACTTTATACATAATCCGGCACATGTAAAAGTGATTACAGACGCATTAGAAGCCGACTTAGCCCAGGGACAACATTATTTTACCTTACCTTAATACTATGGAAAGTACCCTTCAAAAAACAAGTGACCCTCTTGGCGCCCTTCGCATTACCGAGTTTCGCCACTTAATGATAGGTCGTTTTTTATTTATCATGGGGCTAAGAATGATGGGCACTTTAGTAGGTTGGTGGATTTATGAACTTACCAACGAACCTTTTGCCATAGGATTAATTGGATTATCAGAAGTCATCCCTGCCGTTTCCTTAGCCTTGTATGCAGGACATGTGATTGATAAAAGCGAAAAAAGAAAATTACTTTTAAGAGGGGTGGCACTTTATTGGATATGCGCACTGTTGTTACTCCTATTGTCTACTAAAATAGGCTCTGAAAAATTAAGCCAATTACAAATCGCTATAGTGATTTATTTCATGGTATTTTGTACGGGTATAATAAGATCCTTTACCGGACCAAGTTTTGGTACCATTGTGGGAGGTATTGTTCCTAAAAATTTATTACAAAATGCCACCACTTGGAGTCAAGGAATTTGGTTAAGCGCCTCTGTTTTAGGCCATGCCATAGTGGGTTTTATCATTGCAGGTTTTGGGCATACAGGTTCCTTAATAGTGGTGATCGTACTAGTGACCATTGGATATTTTTATATGTCCTTAATGAGTCCCAAACCACCCCATGCACAAGTTAGCAATGATCAAAAACCTTTAGAAAGTGTAAAGGAAGGTCTTCGTTTTGTTTTTAATTCCAAAGAAGTATTAGGGGCTTTGTCATTGGATTTATTTGCCGTTTTATTTGGAGGTGCCGTAGCTATGATACCCGTTTTTGCAAGAGATATTTTAAAAGCAGGACCTATTGGTTTTGGATGGCTCAATGCGGCATCAGACATTGGCGCTATCATCATTATTTTTTTTGTGACTATTTTTCCAGCACATCGAGGTCAAGGAAAAAAATTATTAATAGCTGTAGCAGGTTTTGGAATTTGCATTATCATATTCGCCCTCTCTAAAATATTTTGGCTTTCATTTGTAATGCTTCTACTCAGTGGAATATTAGATGGATTTAGTATGATTGTAAGAGGCACTATTGTACAATTAAAAACTCCCGATCATATGCGAGGCCGAGTCATGAGCGTTAATTCCATGTTTATTAATAGCAGTAATGAATTGGGTCAATTTGAAAGTGGAGTGGCCGCGAAAGCCATGGGAGTCATCCCTTCGGTGGTATTTGGTGGCGCTATGACAATACTAGTGGTAGCGGTGACTTGGTTCAAAGCACCCGCGCTAAAGAAAATGGAATACTAAGATTTTCTTATCTTATTTTTTTATAGTATTTTCTTCTAATTATTTTCTTTTACTATGACTCTTCTTTTATTTTGCTAACAAGTCATTCATGACGGAATGAACTGCAGGACAAAATTCTGCATTTTTTAAAGTCACTGCAGGTCTTTTATAAAAGACATCTTCATCGGTATAAGGAAAACGTTGACAATCCGAAGGGCGTTGGTCATAAATACTACAAGCATTGTCTGCCCCTAAAAAAGGACATGGATTTTGCTTCACTACATAGTCCCCTTCTTTATCCAATGCCAAATAAGTGTCAATAAATACACTTTCTTTTAAGCCCAAGTACTTACTGATTCTTTTGATATCCGGGGTTTTAAACCTAGGAGAATAATTCTTACAGCATCTGGCACAATCTAGACAATTGATCTTATCAAAAGCCGCCTCATGCAAATCGGGCAATTGCTTCATTATTTTACGTGGATCCCCCTTTTTTAGATAATATTGAAGCTTTTTAAGCTTTTCAGGGGTGGGCGCTTCGTATAATTGTTCAATAGATGGTTCCATATATGACCCCAAAAGTAAACCTTTTCACATTCATCCACAAGCTTTCCCCACCATTCTAATTCAACCCGTGAAGCACCCGTTTAATGACGTATATTTGTGGCAATTTTTAAATACCCTTTTATATGTTAGCATTGAATCAAAACGGAGCTGAATTTATCAAAAGACACATTGGACCTAGCAGTGAAGAAACGGAAAAAATGTTAGCCACTATTGGCCTTTCTTCCGTAGACGAATTAATTGATAAAACGCTACCGGCTATTATTCGTTCTAAAAAAACAATGAATATTCCAGCAGGATTAAGTGAGTTTGAATTATTACAATCCTTACAACAGATTGCACAAAAAAATATTGTTGCGAAAAATTTTATTGGTCAAGGTTATTATGGCACCATCACTCCAAGTGTGATATTGCGTAATATTTTTGAAAACCCAGGTTGGTATACTCAATACACTCCTTACCAAGCAGAAATTGCGCAAGGTCGTTTAGAAAGTTTATTGAACTTTCAAACCATGGTTGCCGACTTAACAGGAATGGCTATTTCAAACGCTTCTTTATTAGATGAAGCTACTGCAGCTGCGGAAGCGATGGCGATGATCTTTAATCACGTGAATAAATCAGAGCAAACTACGCAACCAAAATTATTTGTAGATGAAGCTATTTTTACACAAACCAAAGATGTATTAGCTACTAGAGCAGAACCTATTGGGATTCAATTAGTCGAAGGTGATTTTCAAAAAGTAACTATAGATGGGCAATTTTTTGGCGCCATTTTACAATACCCCAACAGCAAAGGAAATATTCTTGACTATTCAGCTTTCATAGACAAAGTACATAGCGCGGGGGGATTGGTCATTTTAGTGGCCGATATTTTAGCACTTACTTTATTAAAAAGCCCAGCAGAATTAAACGCTGACGTAGCTATTGGAAATACCCAACGCTTTGGTGTTCCTATGGGATTTGGCGGACCACATGCAGCCTACTTTGCTACTAAAGATGAATTTAAAAGAGGCATGCCTGGTCGTTTAATTGGAGTGAGTGTGGATGCACAAGGTAATCGTGCTTTAAGAATGGCATTGCAAACACGCGAGCAACATATCAAACGTGAAAAAGCCACTTCAAATATTTGTACTGCACAAGCTTTACTTGCTAATATGGCGGTGATGTATGCCGTATATCATGGTCCACAAGGTTTGAAAAAAATTGCGACACGCATTCATGGGTTGGCGCAATTATTAGAAGCTCAATTAAAGTCATTAGGCATTACATCAGCAAATGCATCTTATTTTGATACTTTACATTTGAGCGGAATAGATGCAGCTGCAGTTAAAAAGAATGCAGAAGCACATGATATTAATTTTAATTATTTCGCAGATGGCTCTATTAGTATTACCATAGATGAAACAACATCTGCTCTTCAAATTACAGAAATCGTTTCTTTATTTGAATCTCTTACGAACAAAAAAGCAAATGGAACGCATGTAGCAAGTACTCCTCAAGTTCCTGCTACATTAATACGTACTTCACCCTATTTAACACATCCAGTGTTTAATTCACATCATAGTGAAACACAAATGATGCGTTATATTAAACAATTAGAGAACAAAGATTTGTCTTTAAATACCAGCATGATTAGCCTAGGAAGTTGCACGATGAAATTAAATGCAGCGACCGAAATGATTCCAGTAAGTTGGCCAGGATTCAGCACCATGCATCCTTTTGCACCGAGTCATCAAACATTGGGTTACCAAGAAATTGCAAAAGAATTAAGCGCTTACTTATGTGAAACGACTGGCTTTACTGCTTGTAGTTTGCAGCCTAATAGTGGTGCACAAGGTGAATACGCTGGATTATTAACAATCAGAGCGTACCATCAACATCACCAACAAGCACATCGTAATATTGTATTAATTCCAATTAGTGCTCATGGAACCAATCCTGCAAGTGCGGTAATGGCTGGATTTAAAGTAGTCGTGGTGGCCTGTGATGCAGCAGGAAATATTGATATGACCGATTTAAAAGCAAAAGCTTTACAATTTAAAGATAATTTAGGTGGATTGATGGTAACCTACCCTTCCACACACGGTGTGTTCGAAGAAACCATTATTGACATCTGTCAAATGATTCACGATTTAGGTGGATTGGTGTATATGGATGGCGCCAATATGAATGCACAAGTGGGTTTAACCAGTCCGGGTATTATTGGTGCGGATGTATGTCATTTAAACTTACATAAAACATTCGCCATTCCACACGGTGGTGGTGGACCTGGCATGGGCCCTATTTGTGTAAATGATAAATTAGCTCCTTTCCTTCCAGGTCATGCATTTCATGGGAATGGCGCGAACGCAGTGAGCGCTGCACCTTGGGGATCTGCAAGTATTTTATTAATTAGTTACGCCTATATTAAAATGTTAGGGGCTGCTGGTTTAGAATTAGCCACTGCTTATGCAATTTTAAATGCAAACTATATGAAAGCGAGGCTTGAAAAATTATATCCTATTTTATATACAGGAAAAAATGGAACCTGTGCACACGAATTCATCATCGATTTACGTCCTTTTAAAGCGACTGCCGGAATTGAAGCAGAAGATGTGGCAAAACGTTTAATTGATTATGGATTTCACGCTCCTACCATGAGTTTCCCTGTTCCGGGTACGATTATGATTGAACCTACCGAAAGTGAAGACAAAGCAGAATTGGATCGTTTCTGTGATGCTTTAATTTCAATTCATGATGAAATCAAGTCGATTGAAAATGGAACTTTGGATAAAAATAATAACCCCTTAAAAAATGCACCACATACTCAAAAGGTAATTTGCGCAGATGTTTGGGATTATCCATACACACGTCAACAAGCGGCTTTCCCTTTATATTATGTACAACAAAATAAATTTTGGCCAACTGTAGCGAGAGTAAACAATACACATGGAGATAGAAATTTAGTGTGTACTTGTGAGCCAGTAGCCTCTTATGCATAAATAATACAAACGCATAGATAAAAGTCTTAAACTATTTATAGATAAAGATGTTACTCTACAAATAGTTTAAAAAAAGCAAGGTGTCCCCTTGCTTTTTTTGCGGAGTGATAACCCAACTATTTTTTAGACGCCTTAGCTACCTGTTGCCATTGCTTCTTGAATGGTACTATTGGGATGTTGATTGTGCAACATAAACTCATACAAGGAGATGATTTTCTCTTTGTCTTTAATCATGAAATTCATCTTTTCAATATCTTCTTCTAATAATTTTAACTTAGACTCCTCCGACTTATACATTTTAGAGGGATTTTCAACCAAAATCATCTCGCCTGTTTCCGCATGAATATAGTTTTCTAGTAACATTTCTCCTTCTCCAATTAAAACCCATAAAATATTAAGCTCTCCGTAATTTTCGTGAATCTTAATTAAGATATCGGAACCAACCGATCCTAAATTTCTTAATTGCTTGGAAAAGTACCCATTAGATAAATGAATCTTTTTTTCGAAAGAATGGGGTGTGATGTGTCTGGTTTTTAAATACAGGGCAATGCGCTCAATGGGTTTCATGCTATTTTGTTTAGAGTGATCGAAAAAGAAATATTTTTTTCGATACCAAAATAATATTAAAACAAACTGAAGGATTCAATCTTAGGCCTCATTTATTAAATATGAGGCCTAGCCATTAGAAGCTGTTATGTATAAATCGAAGAAGGTCAATCAATAAATAGAAAACAGAATAATATTCTAGACTTTTTCTATCAACTCCAACCATCTTAATTCAGCGCTTTCCAATTCCTGATTCACTTTTGATAAAGCTTCTGTTAATTGAAGTATTTCATTATAATCCAAGCTGCTCGTATTTAATTTAGATTCTAAACCTATCTTCTCTTTTTCTAACTCAGGTAAACGCTTATTTAAATTCTCCAACTCATGCTTTTCTTTAAAAGTCATTTTTTCATTCGACTTTTTGACCTCGGGAGCCAATGGCTTGGGAGCCACTACCTCTTTTTCAGGCACTTTAAATTCTTTAGGCGTAGTGATGTCAGAGCTAAGCCCAGCAATGCTTTGCTTCGATTTTTCTAAAATACGATACTGTGTATAGTTTCCTGGGTAATCTCGAATCACGCCATTCCCTTCAAATATGAATAGATGATCCACCAATTTATCCATGAAATATCGATCATGCGATACTAATAATACGCAACCAGCAAAATCAATTAAAAATTGTTCTAATACCGCCAAGGTGGGTAAATCTAAGTCGTTCGTAGGCTCATCTAAAATTAAAAAATTAGGATTTTTAAATAGTATCGTTAATAATTGAAGTCTCTTTTTTTCACCCCCACTTAATGCGCTTAAATATGTGTATTGTTTGTCGGGTGTAAATAAAAATAATTCTAAGAATTGTGCAGCACTTAAAGAACCCCCGCTGGCTAATGGAAAATTTTCGGCAAATGTTTTGAGGAATTCAATCACCCTCATATCTTTTTTATAAGTCAACCCTTCCTGAGAAAAATGACCAAATACAATTGTTTCTCCTACATTTATTTTACCACTATCAGGCAAAGTGATTCCTTGCAAGATTTGCAAGAAAGTAGATTTCCCTACTCCATTTTTGCCTACTATTCCAATACGTTCTCCTTTACTGAAAGTGTAATCAAAGCCTTTTAAAATAATATTATCAGCATAGGATTTATACACTTTTTTGGCTTCAATAATTTTACCTCCTAAGCGTGTCATCTTCATACCTAACTGCAAATTCGCTTCCTCAATTTTTTGTTTTGCCTTGGCTTCTACTTCATAAAAATTATCTTGTCTACTTTTACTTTTTGTGGTTCGCGCTTTAGGTTGCTTACGCATCCACTCTAATTCCTTTCGGAAAGTATTTTTAGCCTTGTCAATACTTGCCAATTCCGATTCTATACGAGCTGCTTTCTTTTCTAAATAATTTTCGTAATCCCCTTTATAGCTATACAAATTTTCACGCTCTAACTCCCATATCTCATCCGTCACCGATTCCAAAAAGTATCTATCATGCGATACCAATAATAAAGTCACTTTTTCCTGCATTAAATAATTCTCCAACCATTCGATCATATTTAAATCCAAGTGATTGGTAGGCTCATCCATTAACAATAAAACATGCTTAGGCTCAAACCCTATTTGAATTAAAGTTTTAGCTAGCGAAACTCTTTTACGTTGCCCCCCACTTAATTTGGAAACAGGCTGTTCTAAATGATTAATATTTAATTGCGTAAGGATCGTTTTAACTTTAGATTCAAAATCCCAAGCATTACGCTCCTCCATCTCCATGATTGCATCGGTGATCAAATTTTCATCTTCGGTTTCCATCGCCATTTCATATTGGCTAATCGCCTTCATGATAGGATGCTCCTGATTAAAAATATTTTGAATGATACTCGCCGACTCCATGAAAATGGGTTCTTGCTCAAATAAAACCAAATGAACATCTTTATGAATTTTAGCCACCCCCGAATCGGGCACTTCCTTCCCCGATAAAATTCGCAATAAAGTAGATTTCCCCACTCCATTACGTGCAATTAAAGCAATTCGATCGCCTTCATTGATGTTAAAAGAAATGCCTTTAAACAGAGGCTGAATACCATAACTTTTTGTCAAATTTTCGACCGAAACATAATTCATGGCGCAAAGATAAGCGGGTACAAGGAGTTGGCCCCTTTTTTAAGATACTTTAGGCAAAAAATAGGGTAAAAACACATGAACAATGTACTTTTGCCTTTGTTAAACTATAAAAGCATTCAAGATGAAGCAATTTGAAGTCCCTGTGGGTTATCGCAGTTCCTTAATTAGCGCTATAAAGCAGCAACGTAAGGAATTAGATAAACTTAAAAAGGATTTCACCCCAACTTTACTCGATTTAGGGAAACTGAAGATTTATTTAGCAAGGCATTTTGGTTTTTGTTATGGGGTCGAAAATGCTATTGAAATTGCATATAAAACCATTGAAGAAAATAAAGGCAAAAAAATATATCTCTTGAGTGAGATGATTCATAATCCTCAAGTGAACGCAAATTTAATTGAAAAAGGCGTTCAATTTTTACATGATAATTTAGGGAACGAATTAATCCCAATAAGTAGTTTAACCCAAGATGATATTGTTATTATTCCTGCATTTGGAACGACACTTGAAATGGAACAGACAATAAAATCCATTGGTATACAGATAGAAAAATATAATACGACTTGCCCTTTTGTAGAAAAGGTTTGGAATAGAGGAGATCAAATTGCACAAAAAGGCTATTCCATTATTATACATGGTAAACCCAAACATGAAGAAACCAGAGCTACTTTTTCACATGCAAGCGCTAACACGCCTTCTGTTATAGTGAATGATATGGAAGAAACTTTGACACTCATTCAAATCATGACAGGCGCTTTACCTCTTTGCGATTTTGAAAAACATTTTGGAACTAAATGCAGTAAAGGATTTGACCCCAGCAAAGATTTGAATAAAATTGGAGTGATTAATCAAACGACTCAATTAGCAACTGATACCCAAGCGATTTCGGATGTATTAAGAAATACAATGATTCAGCTACATGGAATGGGAAACATCCAAGAACATTTTGCAGATTCGCGAGACACCTTATGCTACGCTACCAATGACAATCAATCAGCAGTAATCGGCTTACTGGAAGTCCCTGCCGATTTAGCTATAGTGATGGGTGGAAAAAATAGCAGCAATAGTTCACATTTAGTAGAATTATGCGAAAATAAATTGACTACTTACTTTATTGATAGTGAAGATAAATTATTGAGTATGGATCAAATACAACAAACTAATTGGAGGAATAAAGAAGCATCTCTGATCCAATCTTATTTGCCTTTAGATAAAGAAACAACCATCTTAATGACCAGTGGCGCGAGTTGTCCCGACACTGTGGTGGAAGCCACTATTCGAAGAATTGCTTCATTTTACCAAGTAGAAAATAATTTAGAAAAATTAATAGAAGATTGGACACAATAAATGAGGTCTTAACCAATCACTTCTTTTACCCAAGAAATAGCTAAACTTAATTGTTCTTCACGTGTCATATTGGAATTATCCAATACTCTTGCATCCTCCGCTTGACGTAAAGGACTATGTTCACGTGTGGTATCTATCAAATCACGATGTTGTAAATTTTGGGCGATTTCCTCACGAGTCACTTTTGAATTAGTTGCACTTAACTCTAAAAATCTTCTATGAATTCGTATAGCAGGATCGGCAGTCACAAATATTTTTAATGCTGCATTCGGAAATACGACTGTGCCAATATCACGTCCATCCATCACAATCCCTTTATCTTTTCCCATTTCATGTTGTTGTGCAACAGCAAATGAACGCACTTCGCTAATGGCAGCTACTTCACTCACTTTTTGACTCACCCTCATTTCTCTAATTTCTAGTTCCACATTTTCATCATTTAAATACATGTCACTTTTAGCTGTTTGCGCATTGTACTTAAAATATAATTTAATTTGAGTTAAAGCTTCAATGACTTTAGAAGCGTCATTGAAATCAATTTGATGTCGCAATAAATACAAAGCAATAGCACGATACATAGCGCCTGTATCAATAAATACATATGCTAAATGAACAGCTAAAGCTTTCGCTAAAGTGCTCTTCCCACAGGAAGAGTAACCATCTACCGCAATGATTATTTTGGATGTACTCATTCTGCTACTGTAATAGTTTGTGTTTGGGGTAAATTAGCATTTCTAATTGCAATTTGTCGCACTGCTTGCGAAACTACTAATCTTAATGCCTCTTTCGAAACCTCATCCTGGCCTACCATTGCAGGCACCCCTTCGTCACCGCCTTCACGAATGGATTGTACTAAAGGAATTTGTCCTAAGAATGCTAAATCGTATTCACTTGCTAAATTCTTGCCTCCTTCTTTTCCAAATAAATAATATTTATTTTCAGGAAGTTCTGCTGGTGTGAAGTAAGCCATGTTTTCTACTAATCCAATAATAGGCACTTTTATATTGGCTTGCCCAAACATAGCAATTGCTTTTTTAGCATCCGCTAATGCCACCGTTTGCGGGGTTGTTACAATCACCACACCCGTCACAGGAACTGTTTGCATAATAGTTAAATGTATATCTCCTGTTCCCGGCGGCATATCAATCACTAAATAATCTAATTCTCCCCAATCTACATCCGTAATAAATTGACGAATCGCACTACTTGCCATAGGACCTCTCCATACCACCGCATCTTTTTCATCTACTAACAAACCAATGCTCATTAATCTAATTCCGTATTTTTCAAGTGGTAAAATAATTCCTTTACCATTCACATCTTTCATTAAAGGACGTTGCCCTCTCACACCAAACATTATTGGCACACTAGGTCCATAAATATCGGCATCCATCAACCCTACTTTGGCTCCCCCTTCAGCTAATGCTAAAGCTAAATTAGCAGATACAGTACTTTTCCCTACTCCTCCTTTTCCACTCACAACTGCAATAATATTTTTGACATTGGCCAAAACGGTTTCTTCACTTTTACGTAAACTCGTTGTATTAGAAGTAAAGGAAACTGTTATTTGCGCTTCTTTATTGACTAATAATTTAATGGCGTTTTCACAAGCATTCTTCATTAAATCCTTCATAGGACAGGCAGGTGTAGTAAGCACAATCGTGAAACTTACTTTGTTCCCCTCAATAGATAAATCCTGAATCATATTTAGGGTTACTAAATCCTTACCTAAATCTGGCTCCTGCACATTACTCAATGCTTTCAATACCGACTCAACTGTCATTTTGGAAGTTTATGTTAAAAAAAATAAAGTCACGCAAAGTTAAGCCTCCATGCGCTTATTTTGTGGTTTTAAACCAAGGATTTGATATTTTTATAACAAAACAAGCATTTTAAAGGCTAAATTTATGGCCCCTTTTAAAGGAATGCATCTTAATTTTGTACCCACATGCGACAACTCGTTTTTTCCCTTTTTATCACTAGCTCCATTTTGTGGAATGTGTCTGCCCAAGCGCAAACCAAAGCGCCTGATATTTACCGCGATTCGGTGGTTCAATTATATGGCGTGATCATGACAGCCGATAGTTTAAAAGCCATTCCTTTTGCCAGTGTAGTGGTGAATAAAAAAGGAAGAGGCACTATTACTAATAATGACGGGGTATTTTCCATCGCCGTCAATAAAGGAGAGCAAATAGTTTTTTCTTGCATTGGATTTAAAGATAGAACCATTTCCATTCCAGCAAGTTTAGAAGGAAACCAATACAGCGTGATTCAATTAATGGTGAACGATACTAATTTTTTACCTGCCACTATTTTAAAACCAAGACCTACACGTGCACAATTTGAAAGAGATTTTGTGAATGCGAAAGTGGATGAAGATATGTATGAGACGGCCAGAAAAAATACAAGCGCTAGTCAAAAAAGAATCATCTTATCTAGTTTACCTTATGATGGGAAAGAAGCCGTGGGAGCTTCCTTAAATCAACAGGCTTCAAAATATTATTATTCCGGTCAGTTACCTCCCATGAATATTCTAAATCCCGCAGCATGGAAAAGTTTTATTAATTCCTGGAAACGCGGAGATTATAAATCAAAAAAATAAAAGCTATGAAAACTATTGCAGTGATTGGTGCTGGCACGATGGGAAACGGGATTGCACATGTTTTTGCACAAAATGGTTTTCAAGTACATTTAATTGATACGCAGGAATCTGCTTTACAAAAAGCGCTTGCTACGATTGACAAAAATTTAGACCGTCAAATAGCAAAAAACACCATTACGCAAGAGCAAAAAACAAAAACCTTAGAAGCTATCACTACCTATCAAAGTATTGAAGATGGGGTGAAAGCTGCTGATATGGTGATTGAAGCAGCCACTGAAAATGTAGAAATTAAAAAAAGCATTTTCAAAACCATGGATGCCTTTGCCCCACCAGATTGCATATTAGCTACTAATACTTCCTCTATTTCTATCACCGAATTAGGCGCTGTCACTCAACGTCCCGAAAAAGTAATTGGAATGCACTTCATGAATCCAGTACCCGTGATGAAATTGGTAGAAATAATTTATAGCAAACACACATTACCTGAAGTCACTCAAACGATAGTATCCCTTACCGAACAATTAGGTAAAGTGCCTTGTGTTGTAAAAGATTTTCCTGGCTTTATATCCAATCGAATTTTAATGCCTATGATTAATGAAGCTATCATTGCTTTGTCCGAAGGTGTGAGTGATGTGGCAACGATTGATCAAATTATGAAATTGGGAATGGCGCATCCCATGGGACCACTTCAACTTGCTGATTATATTGGATTAGATGTTTGTCGCAATATTTTAATCATACTACAGGAAGGATTCAATAATATTAAATACGCTCCAAGTCCTTTGTTAGTTAAAATGGTAGAAGAAGGAAAACTAGGTGTAAAATCGGGAGAAGGTTTTTATAAATATGGGGCAGTGTAAGTAATTTCTTTTATTGCAATTACAGTACTTTATGTAATTAAATGTTACATGTAATTACAATAATGTGTGTATTTGTAATATTTTTTGTTACCTTTTTTTTGATATATTTTTTTAGTTATACCTTTTAGTTATATCTTTTTTGCTAAAAAGCAACTAATCACTAAAGCTCTACAGAGTAAGTAACACCTTGCAAATCATTGAACTTATTAATGACTTCTTCTAGCCTTGCCTTTGGAACTCCTATTTTTAATCTCACAAATAAAGATGCGGACTGATTTATCACACTACATTGATATTGTTTTACGACCATCATCACTTCATTCATAAGTTGATAATCAAAATTTAAAACATACTCCACTTCTACCGACTTTTGAATAATAGGCGCCAATTGTAAAGCCAAACTAGTGGATGTCTTATACGCATTTATCAATCCGGGTACACCTAATAAACTGCCTCCAAAATATCTTACCACCACCACCATGATATTAGTTAATTGTTTACTATCAATTTGGCCTAATATAGGTCTGCCAGCTGATCCAGAAGGCTCTCCGTCATCACTCACTCTAAAAGTGGATCCATCTACACCAATACGATACGCTAAACAATGATGCACTGCTTTGGGATGTTCTTTTTTTAATTGAGCTAGATTTTTTTTACAAGCATCAATACTTGTAACAGGAAAGCTGTAAGCAATAAACTTACTGCCTCTGTCCTTAAATTCTGCTACAGCAGTTTGTGCTATGGTATTATAATAAAATATACCGCAAAGTTACTCCATAATGCGTAATCATTAGTAACATTGCACTATGCGTTTAGCAGAGATCAAACAAAATATCAAAAAACAATTAGCCAACAGTTACGAACCTGTTGAACTCAATAGTTTATTGCCCTTATTTATTGAACATATAACAGGTTGGAATCAAGTACAACAAGTCATACATCAAAATGAAGAAATGGTACCAGAATGGGAAAAATCATTTCAAGAAGGCAGCCTTCAATTAGCACAAGGCAAACCCATTCAATACATCATTGGTAAGTCTTGGTTTTTGGGGAATGACTATTTTGTGAATGAATCCGTTTTAATACCCCGACCCGAAACAGAAGAATTAGTGGAATGGGTTTCCGAATATGCTCAAATTATAAATAAGCCATTACAAATTGCAGACATCGGTACTGGTTCGGGATGTATTGCCATTGCACTTTCTCTTTTATTGCCAGATGCAACAGTCACTGGTATTGATATTAGTGAAGATGCTTTGCAGGTTGCACAAAAGAATGCAACAGCATTAGCTGCCAATATAGAATGGGTACAACAGGATATATTAATGTCCGCCTCTCTCCCAGGGAATTACGATATCATGGTGAGCAACCCTCCCTATATTCCAATACGTGAAAAAGCAACTATGCAGGATCAAGTAACCCTACATGAACCCGACATTGCTTTATTTGTTACGAATGAAGATCCTCTAATTTTTTATAAAATGATTGCCCGCTTAGGCAAGCAAGCATTGAATAAAAATGGACAACTATTTTTTGAAATTCATTATGATCAAGGACCTGCACTCTTAAAATTGCTGGACGAAATGAATTATCATGCAGAATTACGCCAAGACATGTTTGGAAAAGATAGAATGATTCGCGCCAGTTTGAAGAAATAAAATTAATGTGATGGATCTACTGCTATCACTGGAGTAGCCCCTAATTTTTTTACAATTTGCATCACTTTGATGGTAATACCTAAGCTAGCAACACTATCTCCATTAATCACCACGGAAGGTTTATCTGTTTCTTTGGCTAAAAAAGATTTTAACTGACTCGATAAAGAATCCATAGAAACTGGAGAAGATCCAATAAATAATTTTTGATCCTTATTAATAGTAACTACCACCGTTTGTTTTGCTTTCGTATCTGTGCTTGATTTTGGGTTAGATACTTTAATCACATTGGGATTTGCCAAAGTAGAGACAATTAGGAAAAACAATAACAAGATAAACAAGATATCATTCAAGGCCCCTGTATGCACTTCTGGCGAATGTCTAAATCGAGGTTTTAAATTCATAGAGGAACTTTAAGAATGAGTTGACTCTTGTAAAATGTCTAAAAAGTCAGCACTAGCCGTCTCCATTTTATTAGCAGTCTTATCAATTTGTGTACTTAAATAATTATGACCTACATAAGCTACTAGACCAATGATCAAACCGGTTGCAGAGGTAATCATTTTGGTATAAATACCGCCCGCAATCGTATTTAAAGTATACTCCCCTGTTGATGCAATACCATAAAACAATTGAACCATACCAATGATGGTTCCCAAGAATCCAAACATAGGAGCTATCCCTGCTACTAAAGACAAAATATTTAAATTACGTTCCATCGTATACATTTCCAACTTCCCTACATTCTCCATACTTTTTTCAATCGCATCCAATGGTTTACCAATACGCATGATTCCTTTTTCAATCATTTTCGCGACTGAATTATCGGTGTTTTTGGCTAAACTTTTTGCAGCACTCACATTTCCTGAAATAATATTATCTCGAATGATCAGCATGAATTTGCCATCAATGGCTCCCGCCTTTTTAATAGCAATTATTCTTTCAATAAATACATAAATAGCAATGACTAATAACAAATATAGAGGATACATAATCCATCCTCCTTTTTCTAACAAACTCACTAATGAGATTTTATTATCCACCGCTTGTAATAAAAACACCATACTGTATAAATTTATCTTTTAAAGTTAAAAGGTTTTGTTTGAAAAATGTTACATGTGAATAACTATCAATTTGTTAAAATATTTCCACCAAACGGACCAATACTTCCACCGCCTTTTTCATATCATCCACCCCAATCCATTCTTGCTTACTATGAATGGCCTGCATTCCAGTGAAAATATTAGGTGCTGGCAATCCCAGAAAACTTAGTCTGCTTCCATCGGTGCCCCCTCTAATGGGTTCTATTATTGGCTCTACCCCAGCTAAGCGATAAGCTGCTATTGCCTTTTCAACCAACACCGGATGCAAATCAATTATTTCCCTCATATTTCTATATTGTTCTTGTACTTCAATAAGTACTTTAGATTGATTGAACCCGGGATGAGAAGCAATCACTTTTTCTGCAATTTGTTGTACTCTTTGCGCATATTCTTTTAATTGTGGGGTATCGTGATCTCTTACTAAAAATTCAATGCGCGCTTTTTCTGCACCACCCGAAATTTGATGGGGATGAACAAAACCTTGTCTTGATTCAGTGGTCTCTGGAGACCACTCTTCATTAGGCAATGCCGCAATGATCGCTGCTGCAATTTTAATCGCATTTTGCATTACTCCTTTTGCTGCACCAGGATGCGCAATGACTCCTTGAATATCCATCACTAAATAATCTGCGCTAAAAGTTTCCATTTCAAAACATCCTAATTCACCTCCATCTAAAGTATAAGCATAGTCAGCCCCTAATGCCTTCAAGTCTAAATGATCGGTTCCTTTTCCAACTTCTTCATCTGGTGTAAACAATAATTTTATGGTACCATGTGAAACTTCAGGATGATGCATCAAATATTCTGCAAATTCCATAATGATCGCTACTCCTGCTTTATCATCTGCCCCCAGTAAAGTATGACCCGATGCTGTGATAATATCTTTCCCAATAAAATTTTTTAAATAAGGATACTTTTCAATCGTTAAAATTTGAGTAGGGTCATCTGGTAAAATAATGGGGGCACCATTATAATTTTGATGCAACAAAGGCTTTACATCAGTACCACTGCAATCGGGTGCTGTATCTACATGTGCGCAAAAACACAAAACCGGTGTATCTTTTTCATTGTTCGAAGGCAGGGTGGCCATCACATATCCATTGGCATCCATTACAACCTCTTGCACCCCTATCATTTTTAATTCACTCACCAATAAAGAGGATAAATCTTTTTGTTTCATAGTGGAGGGGACGCTATTGCTATAAGGATCACTTTGTGTATCTACTTTTACATAACGCATCAATTTTTCAGCCACTTTCAATTCACTAATAGACATGATTTACTATTTTAATTTGAAGTTAGTTCGTATTATGGAATTAAAAAAGGCCTCTTTTTCAAGAAGCCTTTTTATAAATGAAATTAAGATTTAGGGCATAATGATTTTAGAAGGAGCATCAATACTTACTAATTCTAAGTCAAAAGTTAAATCTTGGCCTGCTAAAGAATGATTGGCATCTAATACAACCACTTCTTCTTTTACTTCCACTACCATCACCTGAAATTGCTGACCTTGACCATTATTCATTGTTAACGCCATCCCTACTTCAGGATTTAAATCGGGCGGAAATTGTGTTTTTGGAAATTCTACAATCATTTCTGGTTGTTTTGGACCATAAGCTTCCATAAAAGGAATTTGAACTGTTTTTTTCTCTCCAACAGTCATCCCTAAAACTCCACTATCAAAACCAGGAATTACCATTCCTGAACCCACTTCAAATTCCAGAGGGGCTCTTCCGTTGGAAGAATCAAATGTTTCACCACTAGCTAATGTACCGTGATAATGCACTTGAATGGTATCCCCATTTTTTACTTGTTGCATATTGTTTTTTTTAAATAAAGCACCTAAGGTGCAAAGCGCAAAAGTACATAATTATGCCAGATAAACTAACTTTGCCCCATGGACAAAAAACCAAGGATTGTTTTTATGGGAACGCCTGCATTTGCAGTGGCATCATTGGACGCATTAATTCAAGCTAAAATGAATGTGGTGGGCGTTGTAACAGCCCCTGATAAACCAGGTGGCAGAGGAATGCAGTTGCAACAAAGTGCCGTAAAACAATATGCTTTGCAACATGATTTACCCTTATTACAACCCGAAAAATTAAAAGATCCTGCATTTTTTGAAGCCTTGTCAAAATGGGAACCTACCATTCAAGTGGTGGTGGCTTTTAGAATGTTACCCGAAAAAATTTGGTCTTTCCCGCCCATGGGTACCTTAAATGTGCATGGCTCGTTATTGCCTCAATACAGAGGAGCAGCTCCTATTAATTGGGCCATCATCAATGGTGAAAAAGAAACCGGCGTCACGACGTTTCAATTACAACATGCCATAGATACGGGTGCTATTTTATTACAAGAAAAAATTGCCATATCCCCCCATATGACAGCCGGTGAATTACATGATAACATGATGCATATAGGTGCCAAAGTATTAGTGAAAACCTTAGAAGGTTTATTCGATAACACTCTTATAGCAAAGCCTCAGGATGCATCTCATGATCCTGGAACACTAAACCACGCTCCTAAAATATTTACAAAGGATTGTGAAATTGATTGGTCTTTACAAGTGGGACAAATTCATAACTTAGTGAGAGGACTAGCTCCATTCCCCGGAGCCATCACTAAAGTGGAAGGAAAAACTGTAAAATTATATTCCACTAGTATTGAATTAGCAAATCCTGTCGAAAATCCTGGGACTTGGCTCACTGATGGAAAAACATTTGCAAAATTTGCATGCTCCAACGGATACTTAGTATTGAATGATATCCAATGGGAAGGAAAAAAAAGAATGTCTATTCCCGATTTTTTAAGAGGCTATCGCCGCGCTTAATTTTTAGAGAATACATTCGTAAACTCTTGCAATGTAACAAGACCTTCATGTCGCCACACTTCTTTCCCGTTTTTATAAATCACAAAAGTGGGTAAGGCTTCAGAATGAATTGATTTCATCACTTCCACATCATTTCCACCATCCACTGCTAAAAAATAATAAGTGGCTTTTGATTTACTTTTAAGTTCCGCTAAAACAGGCAACATTTTACGACAAGGTGGACACCATTCAGCTCCTACATCCACTAATACCCATTGACTATTTTGTACTGTTTTATTAAAATCTTCCACGCGCATTTGTGGTTTATTTCCAGCGCCCTCCACCGGAAAGCCATTCACTTTCCAATTGCTCATGCCTCCTTCTAAATTGACCACTTTATACCCCTGTTGCACTAAATAATTTTGAGCTGAAGCACTTCGTCCACCTGCTTGACAATATACATATACAGTTTCATTTTTATCTAAATGTTGTGTTCTATTTGCAAATTCTTTAGCATCCATCCAATTGGCTTGCAAAGCATGCTGAATGTGTCCTCCATTAAATTCAGTTGCCGTTCGCACATCTAACACTTGCGCTTTAGGCGTTGCAATGGCTTGCTTAAACGCAGCTGCATTGATCGTGCTATTTTGTGCGAAAGAGCTTAATGCACTGGCTAATAAAAATAAAAAAGTAGAGACTATTTTATTCGGTTTGATTTTATTCATCTTGATTGAATTCATCTTGATTTTATTAATTTGATAAATTAAAATGTTACTATAAAAAAACTACTCAATTATTATATATAATACAATAATTTAAAAATTACAATTAATACGTAACAGAGATAGGAAATGTTTTATTGTTCTTATTCACCCCAAGAATGGCTGCAGCAGCATCACTTAATCGGTATTGAATAGAATTACTTACTTCGGGTAATGCATTAATTACTTTTGCAAAAATGATTTTCAAATCGGCAGTAGTCACTTTTACAATGGTTCCCACTGGAATCTCATTCGTTAAAATATAAAACTTTTTATCCTGCCAACCACTGATACTTTTAAAAACAGAGGCAGTACCCTCTAAAGTTTGAATAGATGCCGATTGTTTTTGTTCAGTAAACATAGTTGCAAAATATCCTTGATCTACCGTGGTACTATTTGAAATATTTTGCAATAGTACATAACTACGATGTATACTATCTGTGATTCTTTCTTTCTCTTTATTGGAGGCAATAATTTGAAGCGTATTGGAACGAATGCTATCTTCCTTAGCGGATACAACATAACGTTTGGAGGAAGCGCCTTTTTTAGAAGAACGACGATTAGAAGACTTTTTAAAAGCCTTCTTGCCAGATTTAGCAATACTCACCCCATTTTTAACAGCCTTCTTATATACTGTCTTCCCTTTTGAACTGGCAGCATGCTTTTTTGCCTTTGATTGAGCAAAGGAAGTCTCTTGCATGATTAATGCAGACATCAAAATGAGGATAAAAAAGCATTTTTTGAACATCCCGCAAAGGTACAAAAATCAAGTCTAAATAAAAGTATAAAATTGTAAATTAGTTTTTATTGCAATATGTAATTACTAGTAATTCAATATTCTCCATTCATTAGGGTAATAATTATTACATCGTTGAGGCAATAGCTTTGCCCAACCTAATCCAATATTTTGATAGGTAAAGAGTGTCCAACCTTTAGGACCCACTACCTCTAAGGGGGCTCTTCTTAGATAATTCAAAGCCTCTTTTAATTCCAATTCTTGTCTTTGATAGGGTAAAACAGGCCAATAACTCATGGCTAATTGATGGGCTGGAATCAAATCCTTTCCTTTAATCTCCCCTATGGCCATTCCCATTTTTTTTACATACCAGTGACTTAATAAAGTACGGAATTCATTTTCAAATACTTCCGGAATGGCAATACATTCTGATTGATGTGAAAAGAACTGATACTCTTGTGGTAATTCAAAATGATCCTGAAGAATGTTCTTTTCATTCTTGGTTAAAGCAGTAAAAGTAAAATGAGGAACACTATATTGATTTGAATTTACTTCTTGCTTTTGAAATACACTTATAAAAAATCCTTCCCCTTTTACTTGATCCGGATAAAATCGATACCCACTAGCTTGATACAAATGGCTTTGTGTTGTTATAATATTCCATTCAGCAGGAACAACAATAGAAATACTTTTAAAGCCGGGCATACTTGCAATATGATCCAATATTTTTTCATCTTCTTCCATAGAATAAGAACAAGTAGAATAAATCAAGTAACCGCCTTCTTTTAATGCAACAGCAGTTTCTTCTACAATTCTTTGTTGTCTCAAACTACAATGTTGCACATTTTCTTCACTCCATTCTTTAATGGCTTCAGGATCCTTACGAAACAATCCACTTCCACTACAAGGAGCATCAATTAACATCACATCAAAAAAATGAGGCAGCGAAGCAAAATGAGCAGGGTCATTTTGTGTTACAACCACATTATCTGCACCCCACTTAGTAATATTTTCTACCAATATGGCATTTCTGCTTTTAATAATTTCATTAGATACCACCAACCCGTCAAAAAAATAATTAGCTAATAAGGTGGACTTGCCGCCAGGAGCCGCACATACATCAATTGCCACACTTTTACTAGGCACACTTATTTGTTCTAAAATATATTGAACAAACATACTACTGGCTTCTTGAACATAATACGCACCTGCATGCCACAATGGATCTAACACAAAAGAAGGGCGTTCATTTAAATAAAAAGCATGGGGGCACCATGGGACATGGGTGTTATTTTCAATCTCTTCATTTTGATTTAAAAACGGATGTGCGCTCCTATCCCATTTTTTAAATTGATTCAAACGTACAGAAGTAATTGAACGAGATTCTTCATGTACACGCTTAAAGGACTCCAATTGGAAACCAGGTAAATTTTGCAATGAACTTAAAAAGGAATCAGGTAACAATGTATTTGATTTGAATTATTTAGATAGTTTATTTTGAAAAGTAATAAATTTATTAAAATTGAGCTTTACTTTATTTTACTTTACTTTATTTTACTTTACTTTATTTTACTTTACTTTATTTTATTTTATTTTAATTACTTTATTTTATATCATTTAATAGCGAATCACAAAATGTTCTTTCTGTTTGTTTTCATTTCTAAAAAAAACAATGCCTATAAAAAATAAATCGATCGTCAAAGTGACTTTAGGATGATTTTTAATTTCGGACCATGCTTGCTCCATTTCGGAACTCCAATAAATATCGTCAAAAATAAGCACCGACTGTTCATTTACTTTTTCTAACAAAGCATGAAAGTATTCCAAAGTAGGCAGGTATTGATGATTGCCATCTATATATACCAACCCTACACTTTCTATTTCGTTTAAATAGGTAGGTAGTAATTGCGCAAAATCACCTTGTCTTAATTCAATATTCTTATAGTCAAGTAATTTGAAATTATCTTGCGCTATTTGTGCGATAACTGGAGCTCCTTCCATCGTCACCAATTTCCCCTGGCTATGTCCCGCAGCTAAATAACAGGAAGTGATGCCAAAAGAAGTTCCCATTTCCAAAATAGAATGTGGTTTATGATACCCAACCATGCGATAAAGTAAAGCAGCTATTTTAGATGACTTTAATGCTGATTTTGCAATGGCATCCACCCTTCTCGTTTTAAAATTTGATTGACGAGACCCCGCCCCTAAATCCAATACTTCAATACTTGATGTATCATTTCTCAAATGCTGACGTAATGCTTCAATTTCTTTTACATTAGGAGGAGATGATGGGCCATTTAAAACTTCTCGCACCCATTGATATACAAAAGGCGAATGAATCCCATGCCCTTTTCCATTGGAAGCTTTGAGATAATAATTAAAATACTTGAATGCTAATGTAAGCGTAGAATGCATGGTATTATTTTCGTTGCCAACATTCAAAGTCAAATGCAAAACTATGTTTTTCGTCAACTACATTTTTCTCTGCACTTTGTAAAACCCAATCAGCAATTGGCAATACTGGGAAGAAAGTATCTCCTGGAATATTAGTGTGCACTCTAGTTAACCAAACCTTTTGAGCTAATGGCAATGCTTCTTGGTACACTTGACCTCCGCCAATAACCATGAGTTCTTTATAATCAAGTTGTGTTGCTAATTCAATAGCCTCTTGCATGGAATGAACCACTTTTACCCCTTCTGCTGTCCAATCTTTTTGTTGTGTTAAAATAATATTGACACGACCTGGCAATAATTTGCTGCCTAAAGATTCAAAAGTTTTTCGTCCCATTAAAATAGGCAACCCCCAAGTTGTATTTTTAAAAAAACGCATATCCTTTGGTAAGTGCCAAAGCAAATTATTATCCTTGCCAATGGCATTATTTTCGGAAGCTGCTACGACAAGGGTAATTTTCATTTTATAAATTTTATTAAACCGCTACAGGGGCTTTAATGGATGGATGCGCATTATAATTTTCCAATGTGAAATCACTAAACTCAAAAGCAAAAATATCTTTCACTAATGGATTTATTTTCATAGTAGGTAATGCAAATGGAGTTCTTGATAACTGCAATTGCGCTTGCTCCATATGATTATTATACAAGTGAACGTCTCCAAAACTATGCACAAAATCGCCGTATTGTAAATCACAAACTTGCGCAATCATCATAGTTAATAAAGCATAAGAAGCAATATTAAAAGGCACTCCTAAAAACACGTCTGCACTTCGCTGATACAATTGACAACTTAATTTTCCATCCGCCACGTAAAACTGAAACATATTATGGCAAGGCATTAAAGCCATTTTAGATAAGTCTCCTACATTCCATGCACTTACAATTAATCTTCTACTATCAGGAGTGGATTTAATTTGTTGAATTAATTGCGAGATTTGATCAATCACTTCTCCATTAGGCGCTTCCCAGCTGCGCCATTGTTTTCCATAAACAGGACCTAAATCGCCATTGGCATCTGCCCACTCATCCCAAATACGAACGCCATTATCTTTTAAATATTTAATATTAGTATCTCCTTTCAAAAACCAAAGCAATTCGTAGATAATACTTTTAAGATGTAATTTTTTAGTCGTCACTAACGGAAAGCCTTCCGCTAAGTCAAAACGCATCTGGTAACCAAAACAGCTTTTAGTGCCGGTTCCGGTACGATCGGTTTTTTCAGCGCCATGATCTATGATGTGTTGTAATAAATTCAAGTATTGTTGCATAGTGCAATTTACAACCAATACCTATTATGTTAAAATCAATTTTTACCCTTACGGCGGGCTAATTCCTTGCGAATTAACAAGAGCTCCCTGTTCGTTTGGCCATTGACACTGGAATTTTCCTGAGCACGGCGCATTAAATAAGGGATGACATCCTGCAAAGGACCATAAGGTAGATATTTGCTTACATTGTATTTTGCCAAAGCCAAGTTGAAAGTAATATGATCACTCATCCCAAAAAGTTGAGAAAAATGAACACGAGTATCATTATTAGACAATCCTAATTGAGCCATTTGGTTCACAATATTCATATTACTATGCTCATTATGAGAAGCCAAAACCATGGAGATGGAATCCTTATGTTCAATGCAATAATTGGCAGCAGCATCAAAATCAACATCCGTTGCTTCTTTATCATCATGAATTGGTGATGGATAATTTTTTTGAAGAGCACGTTCTCTTTCTTTTTCCATGTAGGCGCCGCGAACTAATTTAGCCCCTAATAAAAAATTACCTTCTTTAGCTAATTGATGAGAGATTTTTAAAAAATGTAACCGATCATGACGATACAACTGATAGGTATTATAGACAACCGCTTTTTCTTTATTATAAATCGCCATTAATTCAAAAGCCAATCTATCAATAGGATCTTGAATCCAAGTTTCTTCAGCATCTATTAATATACCCACCCCTTTTTCAACAGCCGCATCGCAGATGGCATACATTCTATCACGGACTCTATCCCAAGCAGCATTTTCTGATTCACTATCATGTATCCCACTGCGCAAACGGGGTGCTTCATTTAAGGTTTCAAGTAAATCCATGCTGGCAATCCCTGTAATCTTAATTCCCACAAACGGAACATTATCTTGTGTCGCAGCAAACTCCACTGCTTCAATAATTTTTTCAGTGACATTGTCAAAGTTTTCTTCCCCTTCTTTTGCTTCTACTCCATAATCTAAAATCACTTGCACTCCATAGGATCCTAATTGCTTCGTTACTCTTGCAGAATCTTCTAAAGTTTCACCCCCTACAAATTGTTTGAAAATAGTATTACGAATAATCCCATTAATAGGCAATCCCGACTTCATTAAAAAAGGGGTGGCACGCGTTGCAATATTGACCACCAATGGACTTTGTATGACAGAAAAAAGAAATCGAGCTTTTTTTAAATCACCTATAGATTTATAGGCAAATGCATTTTGGGTATTCTCAAAAGATAGGTTCATACTAACGTGTATTCGTATTGCAAATATCGTTCGGAATTATTGAAAATCAAAAGGTTTTAGGATATAAATACATTGAACTTAGTCATACTATTGCTAATTCAAGAATGCCTATATTTAGGGGGCAAAAAAATGATTTATGCGTATTATAGAAACTGAGATTTACTTATATAAAATACCCATGGTTCCCTTTACCATTAGCACAGGAACCATGCATTTTGCGCAAAATGTACTTATAAAAATCATGACCGACGAGGGCATCATTGGATTTGGGGAATGTTCCGCTTTTCCAATGATTGTAGGTGAAACGCAATGGAGTTGCTATCATAATGCTAAGGATTTTGCTGCTTTTTGGAAAGGGAAAGATCCTCAAGCCATCCCAGAAAGATTAGCTGAATTAGATACTATTATCGCCGGAAATTATACTGCCAAAAGTGCTTTTGACATGGCATTGTATGACATTGCAGCCAAAGTAAACAACCAACCTTTATATGCCTATTTGGGGGGGAGTCAAAAAACGATAGAATCTGATTTAACGATAGGGATTGATACCCCATTAAAAATGGCAGCACAAGCCATTGAATTTGTAGAGAAAGGGGTACGTATGATTAAAGTGAAATTAGGCAAGAGTCCCACCGAAGATGTAGAAAGAATCAAACAAATAAGAGAGGCTATTGGATATGAAACTATATTGCGAATTGATGCCAATCAAGGCTGGCATAAGAATGACGCACTAAATGTATTGCAACAATTAGCTCCTTATGATATTCAATTTTGCGAACAACCCATGCGCAAATATGAAGACGATTCTTTACCTGCATTAGTAGCCGCCTCACCTATTGCTATCATGGCAGATGAATCTGTTTTTACACACCATGATGCACGTAGAATTATAGCGCAAAAAGCATGTCACTCCATGAATATTAAATTTTCAAAAAGTGGCGGGATACAAGAAGCTATTAAAATTCATGATCTTGCCAAATCCAATCAAATTCCTTGTATGATGGGGGGCATGTTAGAAAGCCGATTGGCACTGAGTGCAAAAATGCATTTTAGCATGGCGCATGACAATATAAAGTATCACGATATGGACACTTGTTTATTAGGACATTTGGCAGATCCTGTAATAGGCGGTGTCACTTTCAATGGCATGCATTTAAGTATTGGTGATGCCCCAGGTATTGGCGCAGAAGTGGATCCTAAATATTTAGCCAAATTAGAATCTTGCAAGGTATAGTAAGCCTTCTATTTTATTTGTGTCGTATCTAATACTACTGAAGTAGTATCTTTGTTACAACAATTGATTTTTCAACCTAAAATATGGACTATGGAAGCGCGTAAAGCCGGAGATTCCTTTATCACCATGAATGAATTAGTGTTACCCAATGACACCAATACTTTTGGAGATTTAATGGGAGGCAAGTTGATGTATTGGATGGACATTGCCGCTTACTTAGCAGCTGCGAAACATTGCAATTCATCTTGTATGACCGCCTCCGTAGATAATTTAAGTTTTAAAACCCCCATTAAATTAGGGAATGTTATTTGCATTGAAGCTATTGTAACTCGATCCTTTAATACTTCTATGGAAATTCATTTAAAAGTGTGGAATCAAAACATGATTAAACAATCTAGAGAATTAAGTAATGAAGCTTTTTTTACTTTTGTGGCATTAGATGAAAATAAAAATCCCAAGAAAGTACCTGCTGTTATTGCAGAAACCGAAGAACAAAAAAAATATTTTGACGGCGCTTTGCGTCGACGTCAATTACGTTTAATACTTGCTGGGAAAATGAAGCCAGACGACGCAACAGAATTAAAGGCTTTGTTTGTAAAGGACTAGAACTATTTTATTTTATTTTATTTTATTTTATTTTATTTTATTTTATTTTATTTTATTTTATTTAAATTAATTTAAATTAATTTAAATAAATACGTCTAGGTCAACCCCGTCTTTAGTGCGTGATGTTTACCACGCATCATATATTCTTTGCTTTGTTCAATACCGTCCATGATTTGTTCTAAAATTTCTTCCACTGAATTAGAATAATCAATCACAAGAGGTGCTTTAAAACGTATACTTAAAGAAGATCCTACTTTTTTATATTTCAAACCTACTTTAGTAAAAGCACGCCAAAATCCATTGATGACAACGGGCACTACAATGGGCTGATTGTTTTTAATAATGTGTGCAGTTCCTTTGCGCCCAGGTGCAAAAGGTTTTGTTGTTCCTTGCGGGAATGTGATGACCCAGCTTTTTGATAAAGCATCGTCAATTTTTTGGGTATCTACTTCGTCTCTATTTCTTTGCACATCTTTCCCTTCGGCACGCCAAGTTCTTTTTACAGTTAAGGCACCTCCCAATTTAAATAACTTCGAAATCCAATTACTATTCATAGTCTCTTCTGCAGCAACAAAAAAAACATTAGTAAAAGGATTCAATAAATAATAAGGTATTCCGAGTCTATTAAACTTGCGCCACTTCACGGCACAAAAAATGTGAACAAAAGTAATCACGTCCGCAAAATAGGTCTGATGATTACTTACAAATAAGACATTTTTTTTAGGTAAATTTTCAAGATGCTCTGTACCTTCTATTTTCAACTTATTAAATAGAACTAACCCTGGATAAGTTAATAAACCCACCAATGCATAAATAAAAGAACGAAATAAACGGATATGTTTTAAACGATCCAATAGGCTCATTAATAGTAGCTTTGTTCAAACTGCAATATAAGAATTAAAATGCAACTCATTATCGGTGTTTAACCAACAAATAGTATCTTTATTGCATGAAAAAAGAAGGAGTCATTTTTGATATAGATGGATTATTGATCAACAGTGAACCATTATGGAACAAAGCAGCAAATGAAATATTTAGACAATATGGAATTTTGTTGACAGAACAACAATATGCGCTGACGACTGGATTAAGATCAAAGGAATTTGTTGCACATTGGTTATATGCCCATAAAATTCCTTCTACCGAATATGATCGTGCCGAACAACGCATTGTCGATTTAGCAATCAGTTTAATTGATCAAGAAGCAAATGTGATGCCCGGTGTCGAACATATTTTTCAGTTTTTTTTACAAAAAGATTTCAAAATTGGATTAGCTACCTCTTCACCAGTTCAACTCATTGAATTAATTAAAGACAAATTAGGGATTAGAAGTATTATACAAGCAAGCTGTTCAGCGCAACATTTACCTTACGCAAAACCGCACCCTCAAGTTTATTTGGATTGTGCATCCGCCTTGCATCTTTCTCCACTTGCATGTATCTGTTTTGAGGACTCTGTTTACGGTATGATTGCAGCAAAAGCAGCAAGAATGACCTGCGTAGTGGTCCCTGCTGCGGATCACATGAAATTGGAGCATTGGGGAGCTGCTGACTTAAAATTATCTTCTTTACAAAATTTTGGAGCCTTGCATTTTAATATGTTGGATGAATAAGTGATCGAAGGGGCAAATGATAAAAAATTAAATTAAATTGCAGGCAACCATGGATTTAGCCAAAAAAGTGATAGGAGCCGAATTGGAGATGTTTGAACAACATTTCAAAAATGCTGTAAAAAGTAGGGTTTCTTTATTAGATAGAATCATGCAATATATTGTAAAACGAAAAGGGAAGCAAATGCGTCCTATGTTTGTTTTACTGTCCGCCAAATTACATGGAGAAATTAACGACAGTTCTTACCGTGCTGCTTCTTTGGTTGAATTATTACACACAGCTACATTAGTACATGATGATGTGGTGGACGAAGCTTCAGAACGCCGAGGATATTTTTCAATTAATGCATTATGGAAAAATAAGATTGCTGTTTTAGTAGGTGATTATTTATTATCCAAGGGATTACTTTTGTCTCTAGAAAATAAAGATTTCGAAATTTTGACCATCTTATCTAATGCGGTCAAAAAAATGAGCGAAGGCGAGTTGCTACAAATGGAAAAAACAAGAAACTTAAACTTTGATGAATCTATATATTATGAGATTATCAATGGCAAAACCGCTAGTTTGTTAGCCTCCAGTTGTGCAGCAGGGGCCAGCTCCGTTACCAAGGATTCCGATGTGATTGAAAAAATGCGTGCATTTGGCGATGCAGTGGGAATGGCTTTTCAAATCAAAGACGATTTATTTGATTACGGGGAAGCTAAAGTGGGAAAGCCAACCGGCAATGATATCAAAGAAAAAAAATTAACGCTTCCGTTAATTCATATTTTACAAAAAGTAGCTCCTCGATTAAAAAAGGAAATTATACATATTGTAAAAAATAACAACAATGACAAAACCAAAGTGAAATTTGTCATTGATCATGTGGTTGAATATGGAGGTATTGAATATGCCACACAAAAAATGATTGAATATCGCGATCAAGCATTACAAATATTATACTCCTTCCCTCTCAGTCCCACCAGAGATGCATTAGAGGAATTGGTGAGATACACAACAGATAGAAAGTTTTAATGGAAAAAAGGTGGAATATATTACATGCCGACCCAGCGCAGGTGCAATCATTGCAAACTGCTTTAAAAATACATCCAATTTTATGTGAGTTATTGGTTCAAAGAGGCATTACCCATTTTGATGCGGCTAAACATTTTTTCAGACCTCAAATAGAACACTTGCATGACCCATGGCTAATGAAGGATATGCAAAAAGCAGTTACTCGAATACAAACTGCTGTGAAACAAGAACAAAAAATACTTGTATTTGGTGATTATGATGTGGATGGAACAACCTCTGTCGCTACCTTATTCCAATTTTTAAAGAAACTCTCCCCACACATAGATTATTATATTCCCCATCGATATAGAGAAGGATACGGTATTTCGAAAATTGGAATTGATTACGCTAAGGAAACCGGTATAGATCTTATTATATCGGTGGATTGTGGTATTAAATCCATAGAATTAATCACTTATGCTAAAAGCTTAGGGATTGATTTTATTATTTGCGACCACCATTTACCTGATGCTATCTTGCCTCCTGCAATTGCGATTTTAAATCCCAAACAGATTGATTGTGCTTACCCCTATAAAGAATTATGTGGATGTGGGGTCGTGTTTAAATTAATTTCCGCTTTGGCAGACACTTATAATTTGCCTGCAGATTCTTATATGCAATATTTAGATTTAGTGGCTACCGCCATCGCTGCAGATATTGTTCCCTTAACGGATGAAAATAGAACCCTTGCTTTTTTTGGATTAAAAAAAGTAAACGAAAATCCTTGTTTTGGAATATTAGCCTTGATGGAATTAGCCAAACAAACCACGCCGCTTAAAATAAGTAATTTGGTTTTCGCCGTTGCGCCACGCATTAACGCAGCAGGCCGAATGGATGATGCTAAAAAAGCAGTGCAATTATTTGTAGAGAAAGATTATGCAAGTGCCTTAGCTATTGGATCCTTATTACAACAAGATAATTTAGACAGAAGAGAAGCAGACACATCTATTTCGGAAGAAGCTTTACAACAAATTGAAAACGACCCTTCCCATATTTCTAAAAAATCGTCTGTGGTGTTTCAAGCAGATTGGCATAAAGGAGTCGTAGGAATTGTAGCGAGCAGATTGATTGAAAAACATTACAAACCTACCGTTGTTTTAACACAAAGTGGTGAAGTGATTACCGGAAGTGCGAGAAGTGTTTTAGGTTTTAATTTATATGAAGCATTGCATGCCTGTCGTGAACATTTAATTGGCTATGGAGGTCACTTTGCTGCAGCGGGGATGACACTTGCTATTGATAAATTAAACGATTTTAAAATCGCATTTGAAAAAGCAGTTGCAGAAAGAATTACAGAAGCGCAATTGACTCCCGAAATTGCTATTAATGCAGAGATTGCTATAGACGCTATCAATATGAACTTTTTTCAAATTGTAAGTCAAATGGAACCTTATGGACCGGACAATGCACGTCCATTATTTATAGCCAAAAATGTATATGATGCAGGGTATAGTAAATTGGTAAAAGAGGCGCATATTAGTTTTCATATCACCCAAGGCCAACAAAGTATTAAAGGCATTGGATACAATATGCCACAACATATTTCAATCGTAAAATCAGGTAAGCCTTTTGATGTTGTATTCCAATTACAACTAAATGAGTGGCAAGGAAATCAAACAGTGCAGTTGCAAGTCATTGACCTCAAAGCTGCCTCCGTTTCATAACACTTACCACCCATTCTTTTTTTATAATTTTCTATTCTCTGCTAACTATTTTAATAAATCAACACTACGTTGTATAAAATGAGTCAACTCAGCCCCTTTTAATAATCCCTGAGATAACAAAGCTAAGTCGGCTAAATTTCGTGCTTGCTTTTGTTGTTTATCTACATCAGGCTCCTTTAATAAACTTTGGAAAATAGGATGGTTCCCATTTATAGTTAAATTGACTTCATCAGGCATTTGAGCATAAAAAGCAGTCATGCCCCCACCGCCCATGCTGGCCATGTCTTTCATACGACGCATGAATTCGGGACGAGTTGCAACCACAGGCCCAGCGTCTTGACTCAACCCTTTCACTTCCACTGTTAAAGTGATTTCAGGCACTTGGAATTCGAATAATTTTTTAGTTTGCTCTACTTCATCTTTAGATAAAACCGAATCTGCATTTTCTTGTTTGTCGATTAAATTATCCGCTACATCGGCATCTACACGAACAAACTGAACGCCCTCCCACTTCATCTCCACATTATTAATAAAGGCAGCATCTACCATAGTTTCTAACTTCACTACTTTATATCCTTTTGCTACAGCAGCTTGCACAAAAGCATCTTGTTGAACTGGATGGGTTGTATATAATAAAACTTGTTTGCCTTCTTTGTTTTTTTGATTTGCTTCCGTAGCTTTTTTATATTCTTCTAATGTATAAAAAGTGCCTGCAGTAGCAGCATCTTCCATAATTAAAAACTTATTCGCCTTATCTAAAAATTTATCATCTGTAATCATACCATACTTCACAAATAATCCAAGGCTTTCCCATTTTTCTTCAAAAGACTTTCTTTCTGTATTAAAAATCTCTTCTAATTTATCAGCTACTTTTTTGGTAATATGCGCATTGATTTTTTTAACATTAGGATCCCCTTGTAAATAGCTACGACTTACGTTTAATGGAATGTCTGGGCTATCAATCACGCCATGTAATAACATTAAAAATTCAGGAACAATATCCTTCACTTCGTCTGTAACAAATACTTGGTTGCAGTATAATTGAATTTTATCCTTTTGAATCTCAAAGCTTTGTTTGATTTTAGGGAAATATAAAACCCCCGTTAAATTAAATGGATAGTCCACGTTTAAATGAATCCAGAATAAAGGAGTCTCTCCAAAGGGATATAGTTCTTTATAAAAATTCTCGTAATCTTCCTTGGTTAATTCAGAAGGCTTACGCACCCAAATGGGATTGGTATTGTTGATAGATTTTTCAGCTTTTCCTTCTTTTCCTTCTTTTCCTTCTTCCGCTTCTCCTCCTGCATCAGATGCTTTCGTATCTTCTTCTGCGTTTGCATCTTTAAAATAAATAGAGACTGGTAAAAATTTACAAAAACGTTCTAAAATAGATTTGACACGATTGGCTTCTAAAAATTCTGCGCTCTCTTCATTAATATGTAATACAATTTTAGTCCCTCTATGATTATAATCTACTTCGTATAATTCATATTCGGTACTACCATCGCAACTCCAAAATACACCTGGTGCGTCTTTGTGACTTTTTGAATAGATATCTACTTTATCACTCACCATGAAAGCGCTGTAAAATCCTAAACCAAAATGCCCAATAATGCTAGCGTCTTTGTATTTAGTAACAAATTCTTCAGCACCACTAAATGCCACTTGATTAATGTATTTGTCCACTTCTTCGCCTGTCATACCAATACCGTTATCAATAATGGATAAGGTTTTTTCTTTGGCATCCAAAACAACTTCGACACGCAAATCCCCTATCTCCCCTTTAACTTCTCCTTTGGAACTTAGGGTTTTTAATTTTTGAGAGGCATCTACTGCATTACTCACTAATTCACGTAAAAAGATTTCGTGATCGCTATATAAAAACTTTTTAATGATCGGAAAAATGTTCTCCGTTTGAACTCTTATTTGACCTTTTTGCATAATAGATATGATTTGCCTATGCTATAGCAAACTAAATACCAAAATAAAAATGCTGACAGGATGGCAAGTAAACCCATTACTGAGGTCGATTTTGCAGCCAAGCCATGCCGGTACAGCGTTTATTTTTCAACAAAATGTCACTTGTGTCCCTAATAACCAGTTGTTTTTCATAGTTGTACACCGAATATATACCACCCACGCCCCCATTCCCAGTGGGTGTTTTAATGTCTGCAAAGTCGGCATAACCACTTGTCCGTAAATAAATAGTGCCGCTGGTGCAAAATTTTAAGGCTCGGCTCATCCCCGCTTTATTTTTTTTATCTGCATAGGTCTGGGCCGTATCGGTGGCACCAAATTCAACACCCGAAATATGAATCCATCTGGCTTGTAAACTATCTCCTAAATTTTTAAAGCCTACTTCTAGCGGGAGCACTGTGACATGATTTTTTACAATAGTGATATACTTATCTAACAATGGAATGGGAATGCCCCCTGTAATTAAACTTCCAGAGGAAGTATCCACAGTCGCTGACAACTGTACCATTCTACGATAATCGGTAAGCCATAAATTTTGTAATCGAATACGAACCAAAGCACCTACTGGATAGGACTGATATAAATTGACGCCATCTAATTGCAAAACAATTCCACCCGTACTATCTTGTACAATAATGGATTTATAAAAATTATCATGTTCATCATTGGCTACAATCACTCCTTCAATCATCCAAGCTTGCTTTATAGATTCTGCCGAACTCATCACATGCATTTTTCTTAAATTTTTAAGCGTGATTAAAGTGTCCGTATTGGATCCTACGACGGCAACAGCATAGGCGTTTTGTTTTAAACAAGCAGCTAGCAGAAAAAAAGAAGCAACTCCGACCATTAATTTAAATGCATTAGAGTCTTGTTGGATCTTTTTTGAATGTGGAAGAATTTTTAAAATAGAAATACTTTTCATAAAAATTTTATTGAATGGTGATTTGAAATCCTAAAGTGTAAGTAGCCCCTTGGTCGTACAGATATTTTACTGGAAATTTTTCCAAACTTTTACCTATGTAATCAAACCGAGACTGTTCAAATGCTAAAATTGGTATGTCAGTATTAAAAATGTTTCTTGCACTCAAACTCAATTTTACAAAAGACTTCTTTCCGCCCCAATAGGTTTGAAAATTTTTTGTTAGAAAGCTATTCCAAACCATTTGATCTGGCAGCCATTGTGGAGCCACAATTGCATTTTGAAGAATCGGATCTTGAATACTACGTAGGAGATCTTCTGACCTTCTAATAAGATTATAATCTATCGATCTTTGCATAGCATACACACCCGTGATACCGAACCTAAAAGAATAGCTTGGCTGATACACCAGCGTGATAGCATGAACAGATTGCGGACTTGTAGATGCAGGTAAATTTTTTAATAATAAAGTTCCCGAGGCCACTTTGAATAAATCATTCGTTAATTTAATTTCATATAAAGGATTATTGCTGATATAATAATGATTCCAAGTGCTTGCCCAGGTGATTTGGAAACTACTTGAAATTGTTTTTTCACCACTCCACTCAATGCCCTTGAAGATGGAATTTTTTTGCCCAACCATTCCATACACAAAAGCCCCATATTGATCATGATAAAACATATTCTTCTCCGATTCATTTTTGATAGAGCGCCTATAGACTGATACATTCATTTTTGATGACACGGAACGATAGTAGATAGTGAAAAACGAACTATTTTCGAGTGAAGGCAAAATAAAACTAGCAGTCGCATTATGTAAAGCAGGATCTAGGTAGAGGGCAGATGAAAAAGGAGCGTTTGTTTGTTGCTGAAGGATAAGTTCGGCATACCATTTTCCTGAAAATTTATATATATAGTGTCCTTGAATTTGATATTCAGGAAAAGACAACGGCGAGGAACTACCCAAAGAACTGCCGGGAAAAAGCCCGTTTTGAACATATCCTATTCTTTGAAAAATATTTTGTGCAGCTTGCCATCTAAAACTAATTTCATGTCTTGGAAATTCTTTTTTGACGATGGCCCAAAACTGAATTTGTTGATGTGATAAAGCATAATCACTTCCCCATTTTTCTCCTTGTTTTATTTTACGATTAGGATGTTGAATATCGTTTTGAAAATTATCAACCATCCCATTGTCATCTACCCAACCATTATAATTGTAAAAAAAATCACCCCCTATTAAATTATCCAGCACATTATAATACCGGATATTATACATTGACAATTGAAGGCCACCTTGGATTTGGGAATAAGAAGACAAAAGATAAGATCCCAATAAGGAAGCTTTCATAATGGACATTTCAGATACTCGGCGATTGATAATATAAAAGGAACGATGCAAGAGATTAGATTGATTTATTTTTTCTAGTGGGTCAAAATTTATTTGCAAAGCTTGTGGATGTGTTAAAAAATATTGGTTTAATTGACTACGCATTAAACTATCCTTACTATAACTAGGAAGATATTTATAATAATCAGGTCTAGGATCCATGGACTTTGTCCAATCTAATTGTGTTTGAGATTGTGTTCCAAAAGCACCCCCCAGATTCACTTGTAAAGAAGCTTTTGACAACCACTTTTTTTCATATTGTATGGTTCCCACGGGAACCTTAGAAGATTTAGTAGCTGCATACATTGTATTTCCATGATACCACCCCCAACTTGGATTGTAATTACGTTGTTGCGAAAGTGCTATCGCTTCTTGGACTGAAGGACTTATTTTACCTTGAGCAGAAGGAGCCCACCAAAATGTAGCACTCATTGTTTGAAAATGTTTCATATTTTTTTGAACATTCATCAAAACTCCCTTACTGGTTTTAAAACCAATAGGCAGCAAACCAATAGGTGCTTGCTGCCAAGAAGCTAACACCTGAAAGTCCCATGATTTCGCCTTCTTCTTCCGAATCATTTCCCCACTTTGAAAATGCATCCAAGCTTCTTGCACAAAAGAACTATTAGACCAACGCATTCCTGCACTTATATTTTTTGCAATCCCATTACTTTGACTTGTCATTGACCCCACTGAAGAATTATTAAAGGCATTGGAGGAACCCATTTCTGAATTATCCGATTGGAAAGCTTTGTATAAACCAGCATATGTAGCAGAAGCACTCCAACCTGAAAGTAAAGAACCCCATTGAATTCCATTAATTTTTCCACCACGACGAAGGCTTCCTCTAAGATCCCAATGAAAAATGTTTCCATTAAACTGCGCTAAACTATTTAAAGGAAGTGATGACGCACTCAATAAAGTAGGCACCCAGTCCTCTTGATAATCGCGGTTAGATAAAACATTTTTTTGCAATTCTTCTTCTTCGTTTTGAGAATACCCCAACATAGGTAAACAAAATAATAGCGCACTTATAAAAAGAAGTCGACACCCATTTATTGGCTCATATAATGGCACCCATTGAATCATATACTTTGTTGCATGGAATAATTGCAAGGGGCACAATATGAGATTTATGATGTGTTGCAAAATTTCGGCAAATACGCAAATAGGGAAAATCAAAAAATAATACCATTGCAAAATCATCATAACTCATATTTATGGTCCTATTTTAAGTAGAGAAATTTTCAAAAACAATAAAAATTTGAAAAGTGATAATTTAAAAAAATACTATTTGAAAAGTGGCCATACAAAAAGACATCATACTAAAAGATATCATACTAAAAGTCATCATTCTAAAAATCTTATTTTGAAATACTCCCTCTATATCCTTCTGACGTTAAGCACAGTAAGCCTTTTCCCATTGACCAGCAAATCACAAACAATTATTGTAGGCTTTTATAATTGCGAAAATTTATATGACACCATTGATCAACGTAATGTAATAGATGAAGAATTTACGCCACAGAGTCACAAGGAGTATAACCGTATTAAATTTCAAAATAAAATAACACATCTTGCCTCTGTCATTGAAGGCATGGGACAATTGGAAGCCGCAAAAGGGATTGCCCTTTTAGGCGTTGCTGAAATTGAAAACAAAATGGTTTTGCAGCAACTGATCGAAAGTTCCCTTTTAAAAAAATATCATTTAAAGTATATACAGTTTGATTCCAAAGATGCACGAGGTGTCGATGTAGCACTTCTATATAATCCTAGCTTTTTTACACCCTATCAATATCGACCTTACTCCTTAACTGATAGTTCCCATTTTACAGATTATGCCACACGTGATATTTTATATGTGCAAGGGTTGCTAGATAAAACCTGGGTGCATATTTTAGTCAACCATTGGCCGAGTCGAAGAGGTGGCGAAAAGCAATCTGCCAACAAGAGATTATGGGCCGCTACTGTCTGCAAAAAAATTATGGATAGTATAGAAGCTCAGGATCCCCTTGCAAAAATTATAGTAATGGGTGATTTTAATGACAACCCTGATAATAAGAGCGTTCAACGACTCCAATTACAAAATCCCTATTTTGACTTATTCAAAAAAGGGGTGGGTAGTTTAGCCTATCGAGATGTATGGAACTTGTTTGATCAAATCCTCCTAAATCATGCTTGGGAAAATATGAATCCAGGAAAACCCATCCAAAAAGGCATCCATAACAGAATGGGAGAACAACTCAAAAACGAGGCAGAATACCGGTCGGTGAAGGCATTATTCGACTTAACTTATTATAAATCAATAATTTACAATAATTGGGGGCTTTTAGAAAAAGAAGGAAGATATAAGGGATATCCCAAAAGAACCTGGAATGGGGATCATTTTAATAATGGCTTTAGTGACCACTTCCCCGCAGTCACAATTTTTAAGGTAAAATCTGTCGAAATCGCAGTAAAATAACCTACCTTCGCCGTCCCAAATCAGTTTTGGCTGATTCATTCCATTGAGTTGGGATGTCCACTGGGAAAAACCAATTATTTAACCAATAAATTCAAGTAATGAACAATTACGAATTAATGGTGATTTTTACACCGGTTTTATCTGAAGAAGATTTTAAATCTGCTCAGAAAAAATACCAAGACTTCATCAAAGAAAATGGTGGGTCTACAGTAGCCTCAAATCCTTGGGGTTTAAAATCACTTGCTTATCCTATCGATAAGAAAACTACTGGTATCTACTGGATACTAGAATTCACAGCTCCAGCTACAGTGAATGAAAAATTGAAAATTCAATTTTTACGTGACGAACAAATTATGCGTCACATGATTACTAAACTTGACAAGTACGCAGTTGAGTATAACCACATTAAGAGAAACGGCGGTTTCCCTGTTCACAAAGCACAAGAGGCTTAATTAAATTTTTACCACATGGCAAAGAATGAAATCAAATACCTTACTGCAATCAAACAGGAGAAACCAAAGAAGAAATTCTGTCGTTTCAAAAAGTATGGTATCAAATATGTTGATTACAAAGACATCGATTTTTTAAAGAAGTTCGTGAATGAGCAAGGTAAAATGTTACCTCGTCGTTTAAGTGGTAACTCTTTAAAGTACCAACGTAAAGTGGCTGACGCTATTAAAAAAGCGCGTCAAATGGCGTTGTTACCTTATGTAACCGATTTATTAAAATAAACAAATCAATTAGTAAACCATCCCTAATCTCGTATAGTAAAATATATTGGCGAGTGACAGCATCAAAATGCTGGGCTCTTGGGAACTAAACAAATTTTATGCAAGTTATCTTAATTAAAGATGTAGACAATTTAGGTGGTAAGGACGAAGTAGCCAATGTAAAAAATGGATACGCTCGTAACTTTCTTTTCCCTTCTAAGTTAGCTGTTGAAGCGAATCCTTCTAATATGAAACAATTAGAAGAGCGCTTAAAAGTGAAAACGAAGAAAGAAGCTGCTATGTTAGCAGAAATCACAAAAGTAATTTCTGTATTAACAAGTGGTCCAGTTAAATTATCTGCTAAGACTGGTACATCCAATAAAATATTCGGTAGCATCACTTCATTACAAGTTACGCGCGCGATTCGTGATCAAAAAGGTTACGAAATTGACAGAAGACGTATTAGCTTGCCAGAAGATATCAAAGAATTAGGAAGCTATAAAGCAACTATTGACTTTGGTAACGGTCAAAATACCGAAATAGATATTGAAATCGCGGCTGAAGCTTAATTGATTTAGCCCCGTTTTCCGCCAAAAATGTCCTCATTTTTGGTCGCAAAAGCCCCCTCGGAACATTCTGAGGGGGCTTTTTTGGGCCTAAAAGGCCTAAAACGGGCTAAATTGTTTTAAAAAAGTGGATAAAATGATGATTTGTATTAAATAGTCCTATCTTTGGTGTCTCCAATTCTAGAAATCATTTTTAGCGTTGGTATTAGATCACTTAATTTAAAAGAACATGAACATTTATGTTGGAAATCTTAGCTGGAATATGACTAGCGAAGATCTTGAGAACTTGTTTACTCCGTTTGGAGCAGTAGCAAGTGCAAAAATTGTAACAGACAAATTTAACAACAACAGAAGCAAAGGCTTCGGTTTTGTTGAAATGGCTAACGACGACGAAGCTCGCGCAGCTATCAGTCAACTTCACGACACAGAGATGTTGGGTCGTAACATCGTAGTTAACGAATCAACTCCACGTCCTGAAGGCGAAAGAACCTTCAAGAAAAAACCATATGGTGCCGGCGGCGGTGGTGGTGGTTTCAATCGCGGTGGTTCTGGCGGTGGATTTAATCGCGGCGGAACTGGCGGCGGTTACAACCGTGACCGTGGTGGTAATGGTGGTGGTGAATATAACAGATATTAATCAACCTCGTTGCAATACAATCCCGTTCCGAATTATCGGAACGGGATTTTTTTTGCTTGCTATTTTGTAAGCCGTTGAATGTTATTGGTTATTTTAGTACATGGAAAAAAGCTACTGGGAAAAAATCGCCCCCTCTTACGAAACTGAAATATTTGATGTGCTTAAAAACGATAAGCATGGAAAAATAGTAAAAGCGATACAATCCTTTGCGAGCATGGACAGTAGCATTATTGATATGGGATGTGCCGTGGGTAAGTGGTTACCCGTTATTGCCCCTATTTTTAAAGGCGTAAAGGCAATTGATATATCTTCTAAAAATTTAAAGATCGCTGCAGCAAAATATCCCGAATATAAAAATGTTCAATACGAGCGTATAGACATGAGTGCTAAAAAAATCAAAGCTCAAAAATACGACGCGGCCATTTGTATTAATGCAATCCTAACCGAATCACTTCCTAAACGCAATTTGTTTTTCAAACACATGACCAGCTTTATAAAAAAGGGAGGATATTTAGTTTTAGTGGTGCCTTCTTTGGAGTCCAAACTATTCAGTCACATCATAGCAAACAAATGGAATGTGGATGATGCCAAAAATGATATTCCCCCAACAGGCAAAAGAGCCATAGCTCAAATGCATTACATGAAAAATGGAGTCACAGATATTGATGATGTGCCCACCAAACATTTTTTAAAAGAAGAATTGGAACTCTTATTAAACTTAGAAGGATTCACCGTACAGAAAATAGAAAAAATAGAATACCAATGGAGTACCGAATTTCACAAAGCTCCAAAATGGTTAAAGGATCCCGAGCCTTGGGACTGGATGGTAAAAGCACAATTGAAATAAATTCATACAAGAAAATTCATATTACTTTTTTTACAAGGATCGCAGATTTGTATTCTTACAAGTATAACCGATTACTTTTTTAAGAAATCGAATGTCTATAAAATTATTATTTAGGTAATCGACAATGAAGAGATATTGAAGAAATCTCTCGTGTAGGTGCAAATCATTTAGGTACAAATTATATTGGTAATCAATAATAACAGATACCTTGAAGAACTCTCAAGTAGGCACAAAAAAAAATCCTTTCTGAAATAAATCAGAAAGGATCTTTAATAAATAAGGCAGCTACCTACTCTCCCAGGAAAACCCAAGTACC
>JBAXBS010000007.1:0-79748 GCA_037141925.1 Chitinophagaceae bacterium | reverse complement strand
GGACCGAACAACGGACCGCGCCCCAACAATGGACCGAACAATGGACCTCGACCTAATAACGGACCTAATAACGGACAGCGCCCCAACAATGGACCAAATAACGGACCGAACAATGGACCGCGCCCTAACAATGGACCACGACCAAATAATGGACCTAACAATGGACCGCGCCCTAACAACGGACCTAACAATGGACCAAATAACGGACCTGATAATGGAACAAACTAATTATTAGCAATTAATATTAATAAAAAAAGAGACAATAATTATATTGTCTCTTTTTTTATTTTAAACTTTCCTGCGTTTCTCTCCAATTTTCTCGCTTTTGTTTTATACCCTATGTCTTCTTTCTTAAATTTCTATTCAAAATTTATTGATATAGTTTTTCCAATTCTTCGTTGGTAAAGTCCATTAAAGTTTTAACATAGTCAGGTGAAAAATTAAAAGACAACCCAGCTGTAGTATATAATTCAGGTAAGGTTTTAGTACCTCCTAAACTTAAAGCGTTCATATAATTTTCTAAAGCTTGTGTTGGATTTTTTTGATACTGCATCCACATGCCAATAGCACCTAATTGAGCAATACCGTATTCGATGTAATAAAACGGAACTTCAAATAAATGAAGTTGTCGTTGCCAACCAATCGCACGGAAATCATCTAACCCACTATAATCAATACTATGGGTAGAAAATTCTTTAGCAATAGATACCCAAGCATCTGTTCGTTCTTGGATAGTATGCGCTGGATGTTCATAAATCCAATGTTGAAATTTATCAATAATTGCAATCCATGGGAAAATGGTTATCGTTCTCTCTAATTGATGTTCTTTAGCGCGTTGTAAATCCGCGGCATTGTCGAAAAAAGATTGCCAATGATTCATAGTAAATAATTCCATCGCCATACTTGCTACTTCGGCGATTTCCATAGGATATTCTTTAAAAGCACTGAGTGATAAAGGATGTGCTAAGAAGGAATGCACCGCGTGTCCTCCTTCATGTACCATGGTTGTTACATCACTCATTTGTCCTGCAGCATTCATAAAAATAAAGGGGGCGCCCGATTCAGCTAAAGGACAATTGTATCCTCCTGGTGCTTTTCCTTTTCTACTTTCTAAATCAAAATGTTTTAAGTCATTCATCTTTTTTAAACAGTCTGCAAAAAATGGATTTAATTGTTCAAAACAGGTCACTGTTTTTTCATATAAATCTTTGCCATCTGTGAAAGGACGTAAGGGAGAAGTGCCTGCTGGTTCTGCTTCGGTATCCCATGGCTTTAAAGTGTCTAATCCTAATTTTTGTTTTTTGCGTGCATATATTTTATCAATAATAGGAAGCACATGCAATTTAACCGCTTCATGAAATTGATAACAATCTTCTTTTGAATAATCGAATCTACCTAACTCCACAAATTTATAATCACGATAATTTTGAAAACCCGCATTCAAAGCTACTTGATGTCTCTTCTCAATTAAGGATGTAAATAAATCATGCATCGCTTTTTGATCTTGTAAACGACGTTCTTGAATTTTCATATACACCGATTCTCTTTTAGATCGGTCTTCACTTTCTAAAAATTGTGCAGCTTGTTGTAAAGTATATTCTTTATCATCCACCGTAATGGTCATCTTCCCGGCAATAGTACCATACTGCTGTTGTAACACACTTAGTTCCGCTTGAAGAGGAATGTTTTCAGCTCTAAAAAGTTCAATACTTTTTTTCACCGATCTTAAATAAGTGTAATATTCTTTTTCATCTAATTCGGCAGTGAAATTACATTGAATTAATTTTTTATTGAGTGCATCTGCATAGGGCTGTATTTTAGGCTGAATCTCCATGCAGAAAAAAGTAAACGCTGCTTCCAAAGAAGCATCCGTGGTATCGCAAGTCATTTTTATTTGTCTCCAACAAGCATCTTCACTAATAAAGGCTTCTAACTCACTTAAATCCTGCATCCATTGCTCTAAATCCTGTTTTTGAGTGATTTCCCTTTCCAAAAGGGCTTTAAAGTAGGGTTCTAGGCTATCCCAATCGGTTAATACAAAGTCCTTTGGTAAAAAATGATGGGGCAACTTTTGAATGTCCGCTGTTCTGAGCATAAGATGAAATTTTAAGTGGCAAATTTACTACTTTTACACACTTTAATACGTTAAAAAAGTGTCTGATACCATTCATATTCTTCCTGACCACATAGCCAATCAAATTGCCGCAGGCGAGGTGATTCAAAGGCCGGCGAGTGCCGTCAAGGAATTAATGGAAAATGCGGTAGATGCAGGCGCCACCGAAATCAAATTGATAGTTAATGATGCTGGAAAATCGCTCATTCAAGTCATAGATAACGGCAAGGGTATGAGCCCCGCCGATGCTCAAAATGCATTTGGCCGACACGCTACTAGTAAAATTAGAAGTATTGAAGATTTGTTTCAGATCAGATCCATGGGATTTAGAGGAGAAGCATTAGCTTCTATTGCAGCAGTAGCTCAAGTAACTTTAAAAACCAAACGAGCCGAAGATGAATTAGGTACGATGGTGGAAATTGAAAACAGTAAAGTGACCTCCACGAGTTTGGTGGCACATCCACAAGGAACTAATATTGCGATGAAAAATTTATTTTTCAATGTGCCCGCACGTCGTAATTTTTTAAAAAGTAATTCGGCCGAACTCAAACATATCATTGAAGAATTCACGAGAGTCGCTTTGGCTTTTCCCGAAGTATTTTTTAGTTTAACCAGTAATGGTCAAGATGTATATCATTGGGAAGGGGGCAGTTTTAAACAAAGAGCCATTCAAGTTTTAGGAAATAGTTATCAAAGTAAATTAGTAGCGGTAGGTGAAAAAACAGATTACTTAACAGTGTCTGGTTTTGTAGGCAAACCTGAAACTGCGCGCAAAACACGCAGTGATCAATACTTTTTTGTAAATCGCAGGTTTATAAAAAGCGCTTATCTGCATCATGCTGTTGCCAATGCATTTGACGGACTTATTTCAAAAGATAGTTATCCTAGTTACCTTTTATACATTGATGTAGATCCTGCACAAGTAGATATTAATGTGCATCCTACTAAACAAGAAATAAAATTCGAGGACGATAAAATTATATACGCTTTTGTTCAAGCAGCTGTCAAACATGCATTAGCACAATTTAGTATCGCTCCATCGCTTGACTTTTCATTGGATGCAAACATCCAACAATTAGATGCCATTCAAAAACCATTTACAGATAAACAAGCACAAGACACTTCAAAAAAATCCTTGTATACTGGTTTTACGCAAAAAAATCAAGCTCATTTTATTCCTTCCTCAGAAAATACAGGCAACCCCGATTGGAAAAACTTTTTCACAGACTTACCTAAGGCTGAAGAAAATTTTATTGTGAAGCCTTCCTCTATGGGATTATATAAAGCAGACGATGGTTTGGCTGTGATTGAAGACGCTACTCTATTACAATTGCATCATACTTATATTATTGCACCTACTCAAAGTGGATGTGTCATTATCCATCAGCAATTAGCGCATGAGAGAGTGTTGTATGAAAAATATCAAAAAGCTACGAGTCATCCACACGCCACTCAAAAAAGTTTATTCCCTGTGATATTGGAATTAAATCCAAGCGATGCTATCCTACTTTCCGAAATGATCGAAGATCTTGCATTGATTGGTTACGAAATTGAAGCATTTGGCGCCAATAGTTTTATCATACAAGGTATACCTGCTGATGTAATTTCAGGAAATGAAAAAAATGCAATTGAATTGTTATTGGAACAGTTCAAACATTTTAGCAATGAAGTGAAATACAGCAAAAGAGAAAAATTGAATCGTTGCTTAGCACGTCAAATGGCTATAAAAGCAGGACAATCTTTAAGTCAAAAGGAAATGCACGCTATTATTGAACAATTAAGCCAATGCGATATTCCTAATATCACTGCTTCTGGAGCTCCTACTTATATTGAATTAAAAGAGTCCTACTTAGATGGATTATTTAGTAAATAATCCAAATTAATACTTTAGATTATTTTTTACTCGCACTATACTACTAAGGTCTTTTATAGAGAAAATTAATTTCTTTTAGCCACTTCTATTAAATACGCTTCTACTGCTTTACGAACCCCTGCACTAGAAGGACTCATATGATTAGAAACGAGAACTGAAAAGTATAATTTTTGTTTCTTTTGTGTAAATATAAAACCGCTTAATGCAATTTGTCCCCCTAAACTTCCGGTTTTAGCATGTAATTCACCAGGAAAATTTTTATAATAACTGCCTAAAGTTCCCTCGCCTCCTTTTTCAAAAATATTTGCGACCCTCGCCTCTCCAAACTGATCTTGCATCTTTTTTAAAATGGCTACATAATTTTGTGGCGTATTTAAATTGTATCTGCTCAATCCACTTCCATCCGCCCAGCGCATTTTTTGGGGTAAATCAGCAAAATCAGATTTTAATACTGAATCAATAAAACGGGCATCATCCATTTTCCCTAAGGCTTGCTCACTTGACATTAACAATACCTGCTCCGCAAAAAAATTATCGCTTCTGCGCATCATAATTTTTAATAAAGAATCGGTTGGCACTGTTTTGATCATGTGTGCATTGGCTAGTATGGGATAAGCAATATTTTGAATATCAATAGAAGTGGACAAGGTATCATTCAGTAACGACACAGGTACATTGGCGTTATAATAATTTGCATCAAATGGAACTTGAAAATACTTGGTTGTATTTTTTTGGTCGGTCGTGTAAAAAAAGTTTCCTATTTGTTTTCGGGTCCATTGTTTTTGATACCCTGCTTCCATCCCAACGATTCCTTTGAAAAAATAAGAAGGTCGTGTTTGTAAAGTTCCGTTGGTATTATAAAAATGGACCACATTTCCATAAATTGGCATACGAGTTCGTTGGGGCTGATAATCTTCAGCATAATCATTCCAAGCCCAACCATCTCCAAATACATCAAAATGGTCTGCATTATTTTGATATTGAACCACCACTTTTTTCTTTGTTTGGCGAATCAAATCCAATACAGGTTGATACAAAAAATCGGGATGTAAAAAACTAGGATCTCCTTTAGGCAATAAAAAGAGCGTATCTTGATTTTCAGCAATACCCCAGCCGGGTATGGAATCTCCTAAATAACGCAGCCCCACATAGGTAGCTAAAATTTTAGTATTACTCGCCGGGGTAAAATAATGATCACTTTGATATTGATCTATCCACTTTTGTTTGCTGTCATTATACACTGCAATACCCACATGGGCGCCTTTTAAAGATGCACTTTGCAATAATGTTTTTTGTGCTTTTTGTATACTACATGCACTTAAAAAAAACAATGCTACTACTATGTATATGTATTTTGAAATAGGTTGCGAAGGTGAACCTATTCTCTTTCTAAAGCCCTTAACCATCTTTCTGGAATTTCGTTATTGGAAGCTACTAAATAATCTTTATAACTACAAGGGCTCCATTCGTTATTGTGCAGTTGCATCCACCATCTTCCTGTGCTTTTGCTTTGCAAAAAATTAGTTTCTATATCAGAGAATGCAATATGAAATTCCTTAAAGCGGTCTGTATCAGATATAGGTGCTTCTTTTTTTCCTTTTTGAACCCCATCTATAATATACCAAATCATTTGAGCCATTTGAACCGCTGTCATTCCATGTACATCTAATTCGGCTTGGTATCCAAAGAGCCCAATGGTACTTGTTTTCCAGCTCATTCCAGCATACTGCATTAACACGCAAGCCTCTTCCCCATTAAAACCATTAGGTGTAATTAAATTGGCTGGAGCTTGTGCATTTTGAATCGCACTAATATCAAAACTTAAAATATGACTGTCTCTAATAGCAGGTTCCATTTCCTCTATACCTTCTCTCACTTTTCCTAATCGATAACAATCAAAACGAAGTTTGTCAATGGTTTCTAACATATGCGGATGCATAAAATAACTTTGGAAACCAATATGACAATAATGATTTAAATGATTTGGAAGTCCTGTAAATAATTCTTCTAAAAAATGATCCGATGGTAATCTAGCTTCTAAATCCAAATCAATTTTAGCATCTACAACAGCTGCATTCACTAAAGTGGGGATAGATGTATACGCATGATATTGCGCCAAGGTTAAATCATGGGAGCCCCCTATAATGACAATTTTTTTATTCTGTAAAAGCAGTTCAGAAATAACGGTTCTTAAAGCAGCATAGCTATCTTGGATAGACTGACCAATCTTAACATTGCCTAAATCGGCAATAGTTACTTGTGCATGCCAATAATACAAATTGTATAAAGCGGTACGAACAGCATTGGCTGCAACATGTCCATTGAGTGCAAATCCTGCTCCGCGACATTCCCCCGCCCCAATAATCACAATATCAGCCTGCGAAATATCAGGCAAATTCCCTTCATTCACCTTAATATGTTTACCCAATTGGGTATCACGATACCCTTCATCCAAGGATATTTGAGCTAAATTAATAGGTGATAGAAAATCTTGTATCGAACTTAATGACATTTGACAGGTTTATCTACCTGAATTAACGAATAAATTGCAAAAAGATTGCCTCAAAAGGGCCTAATCCTGAAATTTATAGCCTACCCCCCTAATGGAAATGAAATGAATCGGATTTTTGGGGTCTTGCTCAAAATATTTTCTAAAGTTCAATATGAAATTATCAATGGTGCGGGTATTCGGAAATACATTATACCCCCAGACTGTTTGTAAAATTCTTTCTCTGGTGATAATCGTATTTTTATTTTCAATCAACAATTTCAAAAGCATTGCTTCTTTTTTAGTTAATTGAATGGTCTCTCCCTGATGAGGGTTTGCTTGCAGTAATTTAAAGTAAATAGTATTATCTCCAAATGCATATTGATCTAATGAGGCTATAGGGATATTAGTAGTGGTAGATTTTTGAATCAGTTTTCCCACTCTTAATAATAGTTCTTCTAAATTAAAAGGCTTTGTCAAATAATCATCAGCTCCTAATTTGAGACCTTGCACTCTATTCATACTTGTATTTTTAGCACTGAGTACTAAAATAGGAGTTTCATTATTATTTAATCGAACGGTTTCAATAATAGAGAACCCATCCAATCCAGGCAACATGACATCTAATATGATTAAATCAAAATGGGAATGTTGTATTTGATTCAAAGCTTTAGGCCCTTCAAATGCAGAAGTCACTTCATACCCTTCCATTTCTAAATTAAGCCTAAGCGCTTCATGTAAATGAAGCTCATCCTCCACTAATAATATGTTGGGTTTAGGAGCACTCATCGTATAGGAAATGTGATGGTGAAAACAGAACCGGATGGTACTTGGTCGCTAATTATAATGGTGGCATCATGAAAATCTGCAATTTTCTTACATAAGAAAAGGCCTAGGCCGGTGCCTTTAGTAGCCCGCGTACTTTCCTCTCCCCTGCGGTAAAATTTCTCAAATACTTTTTCTCTTTCATTTTCTGGAATACCTTCCCCTTGATCTGCAACTTCTAAAATATGTGAAAGAGCATTGGAATAAACTCTTAATGAAATGGGTTGTGAAATAGTAGAATACTTATGGGCATTGTCTAATAAATTATTGAGCAACAACTGAATTAATAAGGGCTCTCCTTGAATAAAAATGGAATCCGTGCAATCAGAATTGATGGTTCTGTCAGGATATCTTTCCTTAAAGGAAACAATCGCCTGTTGGGCTATATTAGCGATATCAATGACTTGTTTTTCTGACTCATACTTTCCCATATCTAGTTGAGAAGCCAGTAAAATATTATTACAAAGGGTATCTAGCCTTTTGGTTTCTTTTAATGTGTTTTCAATTAATTTTTTTTGTTGCGTATGATCTAAATCACGTTTTAACAAAGTTTCAATGTTTAATTGTGAGATAGCTATGGGCGTTTTTAACTCATGCGTCACAGCCATCATAAAATTTTGCTGCTGATTAGAATACTTTAACTGCTTTAGTAAAGATCGGTATACATAAATAGCGCCCAATAAAAATAAAAATAAAAAAGTGAGTCCTTCTCCGATGTATTGCTTGCTTTTACGTAATTCAAAAGCTTCTATGCTTTTTACTTTGGCATATAATGCAGGGTCGTTGAGTGAAATGGATTGAAATTTGATATTAGCAATTTCGGAATTTTGCTTTTCTAAGGAAACATACCACCAAATAAAAGCCGCTATCATATAGGTCAAAAAAATCCAATAAATGGAATTGACAAATTTGAGTTTATTGAAACTAAACTTATTTATTTTCATGGTTGTACTTTTTCAACCCGAATGCCGGTAGCCAATACCCCCATTAACGGATCCTCACGCATCGTATGTTGAAGGCTAAAATGATAGACTCCCCATTTCAATTTAGTGGGAACGGCATTGATTGGAATACGTTGATCAAATATATCATCCATACCCACGCCTAGCCAGCCTTTCTGGTCATCTGCTAACTGTAAATTAAGTGTTTGCTTAACGGCGCGATCTTGAGGGGACTGGGTTGTAAATTCTAGCCAAATATTTTTATAACGATACGAGTTGTGATGTCTTATCACAAAGAATATTTTATAAGTCGTATTGGTGTCTGTGATATTAAAGTCGTATTTATTAATTTGTTTGGAAGACCACTCATGGGTAGGATACATGGTATTTTGTTCATACAATTTAATGGGCTCACATCCCATCATCAATAAGACTATTAGAGGAGAGCTTAAAACATATAAAAACATTTTTTTCCAAGTCATCTTATAAAACATTTAGTATTTGTTCTTTTGCTTTTTCTAGTTCATCTTTCATCAAAATGACTGCTTTTTGAATATCAATGTCGTTAGCTTTGGAACCAGTGGTATTTATTTCTCGACCAATTTCCTGTAAAACAAAAGATAATTTTTTTCCTTTGCACGGATCCGATTCATTCATGATGGTCTTAAAGTAAGTACAATGATTTTTCAACCTCACTCGTTCTTCTGAAATATCTATTTTTTCAATATAATAAATCAATTCTTGCTCCAATCGATTGTTGTCATATTTATCAGCCCCCACATGTTGTTCTAATAATTTCACCAAGCCCTCTTTAATTTTATCTCTACGATTAGGTTCGAATTTTTCAACGATGGCTTGTTGTGCTTCTATGGCAACAATTTTTTCTAATAAATCTTTTTCAATGGACTTTCCTTCCTCTTTGCGATGGGTAATTAAATGCTGAATGGCTTGTTGTAATAAAGCTAAAACAGACTTCCATTCATCCTCCGTTAAAATTTCATTACTAGAGGAAACTACATCAGGCATTTTTAATAAGGTACTTAAGATATTATCCTTTTCAATACCTAATTCATTCGCCAATTCAATAATAGGTTGGTAATAGGATTTAGCTAATTCTTTATTGACACTTACTGGCTTAGAAGCTCCATTAGATTTGATGGAAATATTACATTCCACACTTCCTCTAAATAATTCTTCATTTAACTTATTGCGAATTTCTACTTCATACGGTTTTAATAAAGAAGGCATATTGAGCCTCATATCAAACTGCTTTCCATTTAAAGACTTCACTTCAATTAGGAAAGTTTTGTCTTTTAAGGTCGCTTCCGCTCTGCCATAACCCGTCATTGAATAAATCATAATAAACCTTATTTATATAGTGTGTAAAGGTATTAAAATTATAGGCAAGGCCACTTGTTTTTTAAAAATCAATGCCTATCCAGTTCTTCTCTCTAGCTTGATACGCTGCAAAATCGAAAGAGTATAATTTACCAGGACGATGCGTCACATTGGTTTCCATTTCGTTGATATCAATTAAGAATCCCATACTAGCAAACTTTTTACGAAAATTACGTCTATCTAAAGAGATATTTAAAATAGCTTCATATACGCTTTGCAGTTGTCTCAATGAAAACTTTTCGGGCAATAAGTTAAATGCCAGGGGGTGCTCTTGAATTCTTTTTTGTAACCAAGAATGGCAGGTTTCTAAAATGAGCTGATGATCAAAAGCCATTTCTTTAATTTCTTTGACCACATGCCAACTTAATTCGTTTTCTAAAATTTTTAATTCGTGGTGTCGGATATTTAAAAGTGAGGCATACACGGTCGTTACGACACGGCCACCTGGATGACGATTGGGTTGACTAAATGAATGCACTTGCTCCAAATACACATTTTGCATACCCGTTCTTTCCAATAATACTCGATTAGCGGCATCATCTAAGTTTTCATTGGACAAAATGGTATCCCCTAAAAGGGATAATTGATCATGGAATTGAGGTAAATCACTTTTGATAGTAAGCACTTTCAACGAATTATCGTCAAAGCCAAAAATGACACAATCGACAGTGAGAGGCACCGTAGGGTATGATTGGACCAGTTTTACGGCATCTTTTATGTTATTTTCCATCCTTTAATGATTCAAAAGTTTTATAGTCCCAAAATACGAAATAAAAGATTAAAACTATTTGTATTTTAGCAGACATTTTACCACATGTATACCCAAGCTCAAATCATACAATTTCAAGATCTTACCAAAGAATACCTTCTTAACCCTCATACTATTGAGCTTATTGCTTTAAAGCAATTGCTTCGCTTTCATGAATACCAATATTATGTAATGAGTGAGCCTCTTATTAGTGATTTTGAATACGACCAATTGTATCAACAATTATTATCTATTGAGTCGGCAGATACAAGTTTAATTACAGTCGATTCTCCCAGCCAACGTGTGGGAAATAGTTTAAACCAAAACTTTGAGACCCTTCCGCATTTGGTGCCTATGTTAAGTTTGGAAAATAGCTATAATGCAGATGATTTAAACGATTTTGACAGAAAAGCAAAAGAAGGAGCTGGAGATACCCCTTTACAATATTGTGTGGAACCTAAATTTGATGGGGCTAGTATTTCATTGGTATACGAAAATGATAGGTTGATGCGTGCATGTACCAGAGGCGATGGAGTTGCAGGTGAAGACATCACACAAAATATTAAACAAATTAAGTCCATTCCTTTAAGTATTCCTTTATCAAAATATGGCTTACAACAAATTGAAATAAGAGGCGAAGTCATCATGAGCAAACAATCTTTTGCCTCCTTCAATGAAAAGTTAAAAGAAAAACAAGTAGCCACTTTAGCCAACCCTCGTAATGCAGCAGCAGGAAGCTTGCGCATGAAGGATCCTAAGGAAGTTGCAGAACGTAATTTAGATGCTTTTATTTATCATATTAGTTATGTGCTTCCATTAAAAAATAGTACTCCTACTACTCTTTTAAAATCACATAGCGGGTCTTTAGAACTTTTATGGAATCTTGGTTTTAGATCTCCACAAAAAGAAAAAAAATTATTTAATTCCATTCAAGAAGTGATTGAGTTTTGCGGTGTATTTGAATTAGAACGCGACAACCTTCCTTATGATATTGATGGATTGGTGATTAAGATAAACGATTTCGCCTTGCAAGAAAAACTAGGCATGACATCACATCATCCAAGATGGGCGATTGCTTATAAATTTAAAGCGAGACAGGCTACTAGCATTTTAGAAAATGTAGAATTTCAAGTGGGAAGAACAGGTGCGGTTACTCCAGTAGCTAAGTTAAAAGCCGTTGCTTTGGGCGGAGTAACAGTATCAAGCATCTCCATGCACAATGAAGAATATATTAAAGAAAAAGATTTACGCTTGGGCGATACAGTCATCATAGAAAGAGCAGGTGATGTGATTCCTCAAATAGTACAATCTATCCCATCGCTTCGAAAAGGCAATGAGAAAATGATTTCTTTTCCAACGCAATGTCCAGTTTGTAATGCCCCCCTAGAAAAAGAAGAGGCAGAAGCAGTATGGCGTTGCACCAGTGCCACCTGTGATGCCCAAGTGGTAGAAAAAATGATACATTTTGTGAGCAAAGATGCCATGGATATTAAAAGTTTTGGCGAAGCCAATATTAGAAAGTTTTATGAATTAGGCATCTTGAAAACTATCCCGCAATTATATATTTTGGAATTCGAAAACATAGGAAAATTAGAAGGGTTTGGTCAAAAAAGTATTGATAATTTAAAAGCAGCTATTGAGACTTCAAAAACGCAACCGCTTTATAGATTGATATATGCTTTAGGTATTCGTTTTGTAGGGGAAACCACCGCTAAAACGATTGCTTCCCATATCAAACATTTGTTGGATCTGCAAGATATGAGCATTGAAACCTTACAATCTTTTGAAGATGTTGGAATAAAAGTAGCTAATAGTATTTTTCAATATTTCAAAGAACCCAAAAATATTGAACTCATACAAGCATTAGAATCACTAGGAGTGAATATGATTCAGGCAGAGCATACTCAAGCAGATGGTAATTTAAATGGATTGAATTTCTTATTCACAGGAACACTGGTGCAATTAAAACGAACACAAGCAGAAGCTATGGTAGAATCCAAAGGCGGACATATCCTAGGAGGAGTAAGTAGCAAACTGCATTACTTAGTAGTTGGTGAAGATGCGGGTAGTAAATTAGAAAAAGCGAAAAAAATTGCTACTATCAAAATCATTACCGAAGAAGAATTTATTCAATTAACCTCTTCTTAAGGAATCATTTATTTACCCATTGAATACTTCTCTTTTAAATAATCCCCTTCTCCATTAAATATTCAGCAATCTGAATGGCATTGGTCGCAGCCCCTTTACGTAAGTTATCACTCACAATCCACATGTTTAAAGTTTTAGGTTGTGTTTCATCACGACGTAAACGTCCTACAAAAACTTCATCTTTTTCATGTGCCCATAAAGGCATGGGATATAATTGTGTGGCATCGTCTTGTTGAACAATGATGCCTGGTGCGTTCGTTAATATTGTAGTTACTTCTGCTAAATCAAATTCATTTTCAAATTCAATATTCACTGATTCACTATGACCTCCCACAACAGGAATACGAACCGTTGTAGCCGTTACTTTAATGGAATCATCCTGCATAATTTTGCAAGTTTCTTTCACCATCTTCATTTCCTCTTTAGTATAGCCATTTTCTAAAAACACATCAATTTGCGGGATTACATTTAAATCAATTTGATATTTATAGGCCATATCGTTGGCTTCTATTTCGGTTCCTCCTCTTTCATTGAACAATTGATCCACTGCTTTTTTCCCAGTACCCGTTACACTTTGGTAAGTACTCACCACTACTCTTTTGATCTTATATTTCGCATGTAATGGTTGTAAAGCCACGACCATTTGAATGGTAGAACAGTTAGGGTTAGCAATAATTAAATCCTCTGCAGTTAATACACTTGCATTCACTTCTGGTACCACTAGTTTTTTAGTAGGATCCATACGCCATGCAGATGAATTATCAATCACACGAATACCTGCCGCTGCAAATTGAGGCGCCCACTCCAAGGAAGTGCTACCCCCTGCAGAAAATAATGCCACTGAAGGTTTTGCTGCAATACCTTCTTCCATAGTAACCACTTTGTAATTTTTTCCTTTAAAAGAAACTTCTTTCCCTGCAGATCTTGCCGATGCCACAGGCACTAATTCCGTAATAGGAAAATTTCTTTCTGCTAATACTTGTAACATTTTGGTACCCACTAAACCGGTAGCACCTACGACAGCAACTTTCATATTTTTTAATTTTTTATATTTTACTACGCTTTATTTCTTTTTGCTCTATTACTTTTTGCGTTATTTTTTATTGATTCCAGCTATAAAAAAAGCCCTCCGTTGGTTTCGGAAGGCTTTGAATATATTTTGAAACATACATGCAAACACACCTTCCTTTAGAGAGGTTTCTTGATTTGTTTGGTATGTTTATATAAATTCATCTTTTCTTATTTTTCGTTTTAAAGCTTGTCGTTTTAAGGACTATTTATTTGTAGTTACCCATTGAAACGATTCAGTTGGGCAAAAATAATTGGAATGAGACATTCCACCAAATTTACACTAATTCAATATCAAAATTAACTAACTGAACAAACGATTGTATGCGCTCTTTAATAGCGTCTGCATTTATTTCAGTTAATCTTTGAGTACCAAATTTTTCAACGCAAAAGCTAGCTAAGGCACTGCCCACAATAATTGCAGACTTCATATTATTGAATGAAAAATCCTTTGTTTTGGCTAAGTGCGCTACAAACCCTCCTGCAAAAGTATCTCCAGCACCGGTTGGATCAAACACTTCCTCCAATGGTAACGCAGGTGCAAAGAACACTTCGTTTTCATGGAACAACAAAGCACCGTGTTCTCCTTTTTTTATAATTAAATATTTAGGACCCATCGCCATTATTTTTTTAGCAGCCTTCACTAAACTGTACTCGCCACTTAATTGACGTGCTTCACTATCATTCACTAATAATATGTCCACTAAACTGATAGTATGTAATAAATCGGGCATCATGATTTCCATCCAAAAATTCATCGTATCCATAACGATTAACTTAGGACGTTTCTTCATTTGCTTAATCACACTACTTTGAACAGCAGGCACCAAATTGCCTAACATCAAAATTTCACAATCTTGATAGCTATCTGGAACTACAGGTTCAAAATTTTCTAATACATTTAATTGTGTTTCTAAGGTGTCACGTGTATTCATATCTAAATGATACTTGCCGCTCCAAAAGAATGTTTTTTCGTCTTTTTTAATTTGCACTCCTTCTAGTATGACGCCTCTGTTTGTTAAAGCATCTAATTCGGATGGAGGAAAGTCTCCCCCTACTACAGAAATTTGTTTTACAGTGGTGAAATTGGAAGCACACCAAGCAATATAAGTTGCGGCGCCGCCAATAATTTTATCACTTTTCCCAAAGGGAGTCTCGATGGCATCAAAAGCCATAGATCCAACAACTACTAATGACATGTGTTTAGATTTATTTACAGCTGCGAAACTACGATTTTTACGGTTATTATGGCAAGTCATTGACAATCAAAAAACTAACAAAAATGACTACTTTTTTAAAATAATATTAGTTTTTAAGTTATAATGATCTAATTTTACACTAACAAATCATTCAATTTTAGTAAAATGGCCAGAATTAAAACCGAAAAGAACATTTCTCGTAAGGATGTGATTGTAAGTAAAGCAGCTACCTTATTTCGTGAAAAAGGATATAAAGCCGCAAGTATGCGTGACTTAGCCGAAGCCGTGGGAGTAGAAGCTGCGAGTTTGTATAATCATATTAAATCAAAAAGTGAATTATTGCACGAGCTGGTGTTTAGTGTGGCAAATAAGTTTGTGATTAAAATGGATGAAATAGAGTCTGAGAATATTAGTTCATTAGAGAAAATGGAAAAACTTTTACGATTCCATATCACCGAAATGATCCATAATTACGAAGAAGTATATGTGAGTGATAGAGAATGGAAACATTTATCTGACCCTTATTTATCCAACTACCAAAATCAACGAAGAGTATACCGCAAAAGGATTGCAGCGATAATTGAAGAAGGAATTAGAAACCAAGAAATTAAAAAAATTGATGCTCCTACAGTAGTATTAATTTTCTTGCATGCAGTGAGTGGTATTGAAAGCTGGCACCGTTCTACTAAAAAAATTACGGCTGAAGAACTGGAACAAAATATGGTCACTATTTTGATAGATGGTTTGAAATTGTCTAAATAAATATGGATACTCCTATAAATATTGACATTCCTGTAAATAAATATGGACGCATATTATAATGTATTTTAAGAAAGCCCTGCCATGAGTGGGGCTTTCTGTTTTTTAGGAACCTAAACTACATTTCAATATGAATCATTCATTTACTCAAATATTAATAGTTCAATTCACAAAATATTGATCGTTCATTTCACGAAGTATTCATCATTCATGTCATTATGTATTAATCATTCATTTCATCAAGTATTGTAGTAACTTTGCACAAATATTTTCCCTTTGTCTGAAAGAAATAATTTTATTGATTACATCCGAATTTTTTGCCGAAGTGGCCATGGAGGTGCGGGTGCACGCCATTTAATGCGTAATAAACTCACTGCCAAAGGTGGACCTGATGGAGGTGATGGAGGACGTGGTGGGCATATTATTTTAAAAGGGAATGCACAACTTTGGACCTTACTACATTTACGCTATTATAAGAATGTACATGCCGAAGATGGTGAAGGAGGAAGCAAAAACAATTGTACCGGTAAAGACGGAAAAGATATAATTATTGAAGTACCCTTAGGAACCATTGCCAAAGACGAAGAAACAGGCAAAGTGGAGGCAGAAATATTAACCGATGGGCAAGAAATTATTTTCTTAAAAGGTGGACGTGGTGGATTAGGAAATAGCAACTTTGCAACTCCTACCAATCAAGTACCCGAACATGCACAACCCGGAGAAGACGGTATTGAAGGCTGGAAGCAAATCGAATTAAAAGTATTAGCAGATGTGGGTCTTGTAGGATTTCCAAATGCAGGTAAATCCACTTTACTTTCGGTGATTACTGCAGCCAAGCCTAAGATTGCCAATTATGCATTTACCACTTTGACACCACAACTTGGTATGGTCGCCTATCGTGATAACCGATCTTTTTGTATTGCAGATTTACCTGGAATTATTGAAGGTGCTGCAGAAGGCAAAGGATTAGGACATCGATTCTTAAGACATATCGAACGTAACGCTGTATTACTTTTCTTAATTCCTGCTGATAGTAATGATCACAAAAAGGAATTCGAAATTTTGAAAAATGAATTAGCTGAATTCAATCCGGAACTTTTACAAAAAGAATTTATAATCGCTATCAGTAAATCTGATTTATTAGATGATGAATTGACTGAAGCTATAAAAAAAGAATTACCCACTAACATCCCACATATCTTTATTTCTTCTGCAACCCAAAAAAACTTGGTTGAGCTAAAGGATTTATTATGGGCTGCTTTAAATAAACCTATTGCGGTGTAAAGCGAGGATAAAGCGCCACACAATTTCATTTGTTTTTTAAAATATTCAGGATGAACTTCAAAAAAAATCCCTCCAGAATTTGGAGGGATTTTTTTATAGCGACTATCATTTCAAAATGATAGGTACTAATTATTTGTACCTGAAATTATCCATTATTAGATTTGGAAGCTTTACTTCTTTCATTTTCATCTAACATTGATTTACGCATACGAACCGACTTAGGAGTCACTTCAATACACTCATCAAATTGGATATACTCCATACACTCTTCTAAAGTAAATTGAACCTTAGGTGTAATACGAACGCTATCATCACTTCCACTTGCACGGTGATTGGTTAATTTTTTCATCTCCACCGCGTTAATATTTAAATCACCTGGCTTAATGTGTTCCGCTAAAATTTGACCTGCGTATACTTCATCACCTGGTTCAATAAAGAAACGACCTCTATCTTGTAATTTATCAATAGAATAAGCAGTTGTGGTACCTGCAAATTTTGCAACCAACACACCATTGCTTCTTCCAGGAATATTTCCTTTCCAAGGCTTGTATTCATTAAAGCGATGCGCCATAACCGCTTCTCCTGCAGTTTGGGTTAACATTTGAGAACGTAAACCAATCAATCCACGAGAAGGAATATCAAATTCCAAATGCTGCATGGTTCCTTTGGATTCCATAATCAACATTTCACCTTTCTTTTGTGTAACAAGGTCAATCACCTTACCACTAAAGTCGGCAGGAACATCTACTACTAATATTTCAAATGGCTCATTTTTACGACCATCAATGTCTTTTACTAATACTTGAGGATTACCTACTGTTAATTCATATCCTTCACGACGCATCGTTTCAACCAATACGCCTAAGTGTAAAATACCACGACCAAAAACTAAGAAACTATCAGCACTATCTGTTTCTTCCACACGTAACGCTAAGTTTTTTTCGGTCTCTTTCAATAAACGATCACGAATATGTCGAGAAGTTACAAACTTACCTTCCTTACCAAAGAAAGGTGAGTTGTTAATACTAAAAGTCATACTCATGGTAGGTTCATCTACGCTAATAATAGGTAACGCTTCTGGATTTTCCGGATCCGCAATAGTGTCTCCAATATTGAAATCTTCTAATCCTACTACCGCACATAAGTCACCAGAAATAACTTCGGTTACCTTACGCTTACCCATTCCTTCAAAGACGTATAATTCTTTTACTTTATTCTTTTTAATGCTGCCATCAGCTTGAACCAACACAATGTTTTGACCTTCTTTAATTGTTCCTCTTTCTACTTTACCAATGGCAATACGACCTAAGAAAGAAGAATAATCCAATGAAGTAATTTGCATTTGAGTATGTCCTTCTTTAACATCTGGACCTGGTACATATTTTAAAATACCATCCATTAATGGAGTGATATCTTCACATTGTGTTAAAGTTTCATTGAACCATCCATTTTTACCACTACCATAAAAAGTAGGGAAGTTTAATTGTTCTTCTGTAGCATCTAAGTTGAAAAATAATTCAAATACGGCATCATGTACTTCGTCAGGACGACAGTTTTCCTTATCTACTTTATTAATAATAACAATTGGCTTTAAGTTTAACTGTAACGCTTTTTGTAAAACGAAACGAGTTTGTGGCATTGGCCCTTCAAAAGCATCCACTAGCAAACAAACCCCATCTGCCATTTTTAATACACGTTCTACTTCACCACCAAAGTCACTGTGACCTGGAGTATCAATAACGTTGATTTTTACGCCTTTATAAGTGACAGAAGCGTTCTTACTCAGAATGGTGATTCCCCTTTCACGCTCTAACTCATTGCTATCCATGATTAAATCACCAGTTTCCTGGTTATCACGGAATACTTTTGTAGCGTGTAAAATTTTGTCCACCAAGGTAGTTTTACCGTGATCAACGTGGGCGATAATAGCGATGTTTCTTATTTCCATGTACTGTTTTGAGGGTGCAAAGGTACAAGGTTTAAAGCTCCTAAAAAAACAAAAGGGGAAAAAGAGTAATAAGATTTACACCCTAATATATATTTTATATTTATCTAATATATAACCCAATAGCCAGCAAACCAACATAAAGGAAAAGGCGAAGCCTAGGGATCCCCAATAGGGTGCAAAATGGGCAAAGGTATTTTGATATATCCAACTATAAAGGGAATCCGCTCCTCCAGGACCCTTTATGGTATATAAACAGATGGCTAATAATTCAGAAAACAAATAGATTACCAATGGGTTTTTGCCAAAAACAGTAAAGAAACTAGAAAACTGAAGTTGCCTTTGTAATTCTACCCTATAAATAATGGTCCCTATAATAACCATATCCAAACCAATAGTCAGCATGACAAACGAGCTGGTCCATAATTTTTTATTAATCGGAAATTGATAATTCCACATAAAAGCTAAAAAGATAAATCCCGCTCCCCACATAAATAAATGAGTGAGCCCTTCGTAGGTTTTCCCTTTTTCTTGGATGAATCGCCCTACTCTATATCCAATTAATACATTGACAATAGCTGGTAAAGTGCTTAACCAGCCTTCTGGATCAAACGCAAAACCTTCCCCATGATATTGATGCGCTTCGCCCATCAACCAAGTATCAAATCGATATCCTGCATTTCCATGAATGCTTAATGGATCCCCTGGAGTTCCAAAATGAATACAGATATACCAATACAATAATAATAATACTGCTGACAAAACCACCACCACCCTTTCGTGCATGTAAAAAATAATGATAGATCCAATTCCATAACATAAAGCAATACGTTGTAAGACGCCCAAAATGCGCGTATCGGATAAAGGGCCTGTAAAAGGAAACCAATACATCAAGAATCCTAATAAAAATATAATAGCAGTACGTTTGAAAATTTTAAATAATACAGTCCCATTGCTAAATTTATCCCACTGTGGTTGCACAAAACTCATAGCATTGCCCACCGCGAATAAAAAAGAAGGGAATACTAAATCCGTGGGCGTAAACCCATTCCAATTTGCATGCAATAAAGGTGCAAAAGTGAAATCTCCATCTCCTGGAGTATTTACAATAATCATTAAACAAATAGTCATCCCTCTAAAAATGTCTAGAGATGTGAATCTTTGATTGGACATAACATTGTTTTAGAGATTCAAGGTACAAAAAATGCCTCTATGATAGAGGCATTTTAAATGATATAACAAAATCAAGCGCTAAAATTATTCTTCAGTTTTGATTTTATGACTTGATATATAAGAATACACTGCAGGAATCACAAACAAAGTTAGAACTAGAGAAAATAATAAACCTCCTACTACTACAATACCTAAAGGCTTACGGCTAGTGGCCGCTGCTCCTAAACTAATTGCAATAGGTAAAGCACCTAAGGCAGTTGCTAAGCTGGTCATTAAAATAGGACGGAAACGTTGAGATGAGGCTTCTATTACTGCCGCTAATTTATCCATCCCTGCTTCTCTTTTTTTATTAGCAAATTCCACAATTAAAATACCATTCTTGGTCACCAATCCAATTAACATGATGATTCCAATTTCGGAGAATATATTTAAGGTTTGTCCAAAAATCCATAAACATAATAAGGCTCCTGCTATCGCTAACGGTACAGTGATCATGATGATAAACGGATCCTTAAAGCTTTCAAACTGAGCCGCCAATACTAAATAGATTAATAATAGTGCTAAGATCAAAGCTTGTGAAGTATTAGAAGCACTCTCCTTATAATCACGTGATGGTCCACTTAAAGCAGTTTGAAAAGATTCATCTAATTTATCTTTTGCAATATCTTCCATCGCTTTCACTCCGTCTCCAATCGTTTTTCCTTCTGCTAAAGAAGCAGATATGGTAGCGGAATTAAAACGATTATAATGATATAAATTAGGTGCGTTACTATTCTCCTCAATATTTAAAACACTTGAAATAGGAATACTTTCGCCACGATTATTGCGGATATAAATTTTACTAATATCGGTAGGCGTATTACGATCAGGTTTAGCTACCTGTGTGATGACTTCATACTGACGATCATTCATAATAAAATAAGCCGAACGAGCGCCACTAAAGGCTGCTTGCAAAGCTTGTGATACGTCTGCTGTGGTTAATCCCAAATCTCTTACTCGCATACGATCAATCGTTAAATCAAATTCGGGTTTATTGAATTTCAAATTCACATCTACGTTGGCAAATGTTTTATCTTTTCGTGCAGCTTCTAAAAACTTAGGAATGACAGTGCGAATTTTTTGGAAATCCAAATTTTGAATAATAAACTGAACCGGCAAAGAACCACGAGACATTAACCCCACCGAAATGGTTTGCTCTTCAATAGAGAATACCCTTACGTTTTTAAAACGCTTAAATTTTTTATTAATGTCTGCTACAATTTGTGTTTGTGTTCTTTTTCTTTCATCTAATGGAACAAAACCCACACGACCTGATGCACTACTGCTTCCTCCTGATCCTCCATATCCCGGTACACTTCCCCAAGTGAATGCTTGTTCAGGAATAGAGTCCTGCAAAATTCGAATCGCTTTAAATAATTCAGCACGCATATCCTCGTAACTATTTCCTTCGGCTCCTGTTAATGTCACACGCACAGTGCCTTTATCTTCCATAGGAGCCAATTCACTTTGAATATTTTTTCCAATAAAATAAATGATGCCCACACAAGCAACAACAATGACCCATGCAAACCATCTTATTTTAAAAAACTTTGTCAATAAATTTTTATACCCATTTTCAAGGCCTTTAAAGAAGGGTTCAGTTTGTTCATAAAACTTACCTTGCTTTCCGTCTTTACGATTTAAATACACATTTAATACGGGTGTAATCGTTAATGACACAAAAGCAGATACCAGCACCGCAGATGCAATCACCACACCAAATTCTTTAAATAGTGATCCCACAAAACCTTCTAAGAAAATCACTGGCATAAATACCACGGCCAAGGTGATAGAAGTAGAAATAACAGCAAAGAAAATTTCTTTGCTTCCTTCTAACGCTGCCTTTCTTAAGGGCAAGCCACCTTCTAGTTTTCTAAAAATATTTTCCGTGACCACAATGCCATCATCCACCACCAATCCAGTGGCTAATACAATCGCTAATAAAGTAAGTACATTGATAGAGAACCCTGCTAAGTACATGATAAAGAAAGTAGCTATCAATGAAATTGGAATATCAATTAATGGACGAATTGCAATTAACCAGTTTCTGAAAAAGAAGAAGATGACTAATACCACTAATGCAAATGAAATAAAAATAGTTTCTTTTACTTCTGTTAATGCTCTACGAACATTTTTAGTGTTATCAATAGGAATCGCAAATTCAATATCTGATTTGTTTTGTTTTTTAACCTCTTCTAATCTTTTATAAAATTCATCGGCAATCTTAATTTGATTGGCTCCTGGTTGTGGCGAAATAGTTAGCATCACAACAGGTACACCGTTATAATACATACCTTGATCTTCTTGTTCTGGCCCCAACTCCACTTTAGCAACATCGCCTAAGCGTACCATTCCATTCGCATCTTCTTTTAAAATAACATTTCTAAAATCAGCTTCAGTAGATAATCTGCCTAAGGTTCTAATAATATATTCTGACTTATTACCGTAAATACGACCTGCAGGTAATTCCACGTTTTCTTTATTCAATGCAGCTTGTATATCATTAAAAGCAACGCCAAACGCGTTTAATAAATCTGTATTGGGGTAAATACGCATCGATTGACGTTTTCCGCGCACCCCTACACTGCTTACTTCATCAATGGTTTGAAATCTTTGTTGTAAAACATTTTCAGCATATTCGGTAAGTTCTAACAATCCCTTTGTTTTACTTCGCACCGTCATCATCATAATAAAGTCACCACTTGCATCTGCTTTAGAAACAATGGGGGGACTACTAATATCTTCGGGTAAACTGCGTGCTGCCTGACTTACTTTATCACGAACATCGTTTGCTGCAGTTTCCAAATTCACTCCCAAATTAAATTCGACTGTAATATTGGAAGATCCTACCGAACTAGAGGAAGTGATGGTTCTAATTCCAGGAATACCATTGATAGATTTTTCAAGAGGTTCTGTAATCTGACTTTGTATGACTTCAGAATTCGCTCCTGTATAATTGGTTTGCACACTGATAATAGGAGGATCAATGGCAGGATATTCACGCAATGCCAAATAAGTAAATCCCACTATCCCAAAAAGAATAAGTGCTAAATTCATCACAGTGGCAAGCACTGGTCGTTTTAAGGAAAGTTCAGATATATTCATCTAGTAATGATGTTTAAAAGTAATTTTTGAATGAGGATATCACTTATTTTGTGATATCAGCAATCTTAAGTGTTTTTCCCACTTTTATTTTATTTCCTTGTCTAACAAAAAGCATCCCAGCTACAATCACGCTATCTCCTGGATGGATTCCTTTTGTAATTTCAACAGCCGTAGGTGTTCTATATCCAGTTTCAACGTCCACAAATTTTGAAACACCCCCCTTCACTAATACCACTTGTTTTACTTTTGAATCTGGAATAATCACATTGGTAGGCACCATGATACTTGGTTTTTGAACATTCTCACCCAGTAATACTTTCACATAAGAACCAGGTAATAATTTGCCTTGTAAAGTAGCTCTCACTTTTATATTACGACTTGTCGCAATAATTTGAGGCTCTATAGCAGAAACTGTTGCCGATAATTTTGCAGCATCATTTCCGATACTTTCAATTTTTACTTTTTTGCCTACTTTAATAAAAGACTGATACACTTCAGGTAAAGTAAAATCCACTTTTAATTGATCTACTTTTTGTAAAGTCACAATGGTGCTAGCATTATTAATATAAGCGCCCAAACTCACTTGTCTTAAACCTAATTGACCAGTAAAGGGAGCTTTTACAATTGTTTTATCAATTAATGACTGCGTATATGCCATGTCTGCCTTAAAGCTTTTTACTTGTTGTAAAGAAATGTCATAATCGCTTTGATTAATTCCTTTTACATTCAATAATTGTTTATTACGTTGTTCGTTGATATTGGCTAATTCCAATTGCACTTTTATTTTTTCCAACTGTGCTTGTAAATCCGCGTCATTTAACTTTGCCAAAATAGTTCCGGCAGTCACTACTTTTCCCTCTGGTATTTGTAAAAATACAATTCGACCATTGGTCTCAGGATGAACGTCAATGTAATCATTGGCTTGAACCGAACCATTTACTTCAATTGTCTTGTCAATGATTTGTGTTTCAGCAATAGCGATATCGACAGATACGGCTGCATTGGGGTTGAACTTGTCAACAGATTTTGGTTTTTCAGAACAAGCGGCTAACAAAATAGTAGCTGCAAAAGCCATCCAATTAATTTTTCTCAAAGCAAAAGAATTTAGCTTTAAAGATAGCTAAAAAATGCTTTTTGGAGCACAAAAATAGATGAGTGGCAGAGCCCTAATCATTAGGTGATTTGGGGATGGTCAACCCATTGCCTAGTGCTTTTTTATAGACTGCATATTTTTTTTCAATATATAAGCCTAATTCTAGGTCATTTAGTAATGCAAGAACCCCATAATCAGGCCTACAATAGTCCATAAATTGAGTCAATTCATCCCCCTCAATATGAGTCAGCTTTTTGACAAAAACTTTAGTAAATCTATAATTGACATACTTTTCTTGTTCTTGGGAAATCAATCTGTTTTGCAGGAATTGCAAATTGCGATTTCGTTTAAATCGGAATGAATTAATAATTTCGTCTAAATCAAACCCAATGGTAAGTCCATTAGGTCCAAATAAGTTTTGACTACTACTCAACTTCAATCCTGGAGGTTGGTAATTAAAGTACTTGGCATAATCGTTTCTGTTTTGGATAGAATCTAACTTATAATAAGAATTGCGCACGCGCACTTCAGGCAAATCAAATCCAGTGACATGAATCATGATATTAAAGTTGCGTAAATCCTCCACGGTATCAATGGTATACTTATGTGTATTCTTACCAAATAATGAAAACCAAATAGAATCCTTTGGTTTGACTGTAATAATATATCTACCCATCGAATCGGTGACTGCATGATTCGCAGAACTATACACCATCACTGATTCAATAGGACGTCTCCCTGAAATATCATATACTGTTCCTTGAATAGTAACCGCCTGCGCCTCTAATTGTATATAAAAAAGAGTAGTGAGAAAAAAAATGCAAATCCTTTTTAACATGTTGTTTACAATATTAAGCAAGGAAAAATTAAAATAGGCTATCCGAAATTACAATTAACAGCTTTTTACCTTTTTATTGAAAAAAAGTCCAGCAAATACCTAAAAAGATACATGAAATGGCAATCCACTGAGGGGATAATTTATGTTTATACAGCAAAAAAGTACTCGCTAAAAAAACCAGCAAATAACTTACCCAATAAAGTGGTTGCCCCAATTCAATTTCATGATACAAGTCCTTCATTAAATAAATGGAAGCGCCCGTCATAATACCCACTATGGCTGCATAAATCCCTTCCAAGGAACGGTAAAAAACAGCAAATGTTTTTAGTTTTTGCCAGATAGGAAAAAAGAAAAGTACAATTAAAAAACTGGGTAGAAAAACACCTACGCTGCCTATAATGGCGCCCGCCACTTGCCAAGCGAGACCTTTGTCTTTAAAAGACATTGCCCCGGTATAACTAGCTATGGAAAAAATGGGACCAGGTATAGCACGTACTAAACCTGAACCCGTTAAAAATTCCTCACTAGTCATCTTTAACACATCTCTTTTATTTTTCTTTACGATTGCTGATTGAGGACGCGACACATATTGCTCATACATAATAGGCATTAAAACATCGCCCCCACCAAAAACCAAACTTCCAAATCGATAATTACTTTCAAATAAATTAAACGCTTTACGATACGTCCAATTTTGGCGAGTAGATTGTTCCGATAAAAATCCCGCTGTCATAAATAAAACTAAAAAAATAAAAAGGCTATTCCAATTTACTTTTTTGGGAGGAGCTCCATCATCGGGAATTCGCTTACTACTAAAGTTGGTGACAATGCCTGCTAAAACAATAGTGATAGGGATGGTCCATGGCGTTTTGAATCCAATAAATGTGATGAGGGCAGTAAAAATAAAAATAGATAAAGTAATCGTGCTATTAATGGCCTTCTTATAGAGTAATAATGCCGCACTTACTAAAAAACCAACTGCCATAGGTTGTAGAAATTGCAAACTTTTTAAAGTGCCTTTAAATTCAAAATGACTTACTAAAATAGCCAATGAACCCATAATAATAGTAGCAGGAAGTATCCAAATCAGTAAAGTAAAAAATGCCAAAATAACGCCGCCTCTTTTATAAGCAATCAAAATGATCGTTTGGGTAGAAGAAGCCCCAGGAAGCAATTGACAAAAAGCATTATACTCCATCAGTTCCTCGGCAGTCACATCCTTTCTTTTATCTACAAAGCGGTGTTGCATTAACCCCACTGCCACCTGAGGACCTCCAAAGGCAGTGATGCTATAATTAAACACAGCACGTAAAAAAGGGATATGTCTTAACAGTTGCAAAGGCAGGATTTAACTTAAAAATAAATTAATTTTTAATAACAAGTTGTGATAATTATTAGGGTTTCCTAAAAGTTATTAGAGAGCAGCGTTAAACCACCTATCCATTTAAAGAGTCAAATGTATAATATGTATTAACTTTGTCCTCTTATTAAGATTAAAATCATATTTCATATGCGTTTTTTTGTTGTTTTGTTAGTAGTCATTCTGGTGAGTGGTTGTACTCAAAATAATTACACCACTTATAAATCACAATATGAGCAGATGGCATTAAATGACATCCCTGATTATAGTAATTTAGATTATTGGGCTGCCCATCCTCAAAAGAAAGACCCCTCAGATAGTTTACCCGCCGAGTTGGCAAAAAATTACCGCCCACTTAATAAAGTAGATATTTTTTTTATACACCCTACCACGTACTTAGATACTGCTAAGCCCTATGGATGGAACGCATCATTAAAGGATATAAAAACAAATATTAGCACCGATTTTGGAACCATCTTAAACCAAGCTAGTGTATTTAATGAAGTAGGTAAGGTTTATGCACCAAGATACCGACAAGCCCATATTAAAAGTTATTCTCCTGTTGGACATGCTGATACTGTAAAAGCAATGGCTGCATTTGAATTGGCTTATCAAGACGTAAAAGCTTCTTTTGATTATTATTTAGCCCATTATAACAATGGAAGGCCCATCATTATCGCCTCTCATAGTCAAGGATCTACGCATGCCAAAAGATTATTAAAAGAATATTTTGATGACAAGCCTTTAGCTAAAAAATTAGTAGCTGCTTATGTGGTGGGAATGGCCATCAATCCAGCCGATTATACACAACTTAAATCTTGTTCTACTCCCACTTCAGTAGGTTGTATTTGCGCATGGAGAACGTATAAAGAAGGTTATATTCCCGATTTTGTAGAAAAAGAAAATTACAAATCTATCGTCACTAATCCATTGAGTTGGAGTGATCAAATTACACAAGTGGATCGTAAAAATAATAAAGGATCCGTGTTATATAATTTTAAAGTCATTACTCCTAAAGTAGCAGGTGCTATTAATCATGATGGAATTTTATGGACACCTAAGCCTCAATTTTTTGGAAATTTTTTATACACTACTTCTAATTACCACATTGCCGATTACAATTTATACTACTTAAGTGTGCGACAAAATGTTGGAGAAAGAGTCAACACTTATTTAAGTAAAGGTGAGCATTACAGCACGAACAATTAAGGGGATTGAATATTAATTACCTACTACACTTAAAAATTTAATGCGCATGATTTTTAGCTGTTCCCAGCTATAGTCATTTTCACTTAATTCTTGTTGAGCAATTTGTAAAGAAGAAGTTTCACAAGTTCTAAAGTATTCTAAGATATCAGCTTGATCATATTCGTCTAACCATTCATCAATGGCATAATCTAAATTTAATTTAGTTCCGCTTGCAGCTATAGTCTCCATCTCTTCCAACAAAGCATCTAAACGTAAGTCTTTATTTTTTGCAATGGTTTCTAACGGAATTTTTTTATCTACATTTTGAATGATGTAAATTTTATTGCTGGATTTATTGGCCACCGATTTCATGATAAAATCATCTGGCTTTTCAATATTATTTTCAGTGACATACTTATCAATAAGTTCTACGAAGGGTTTGCCATATTTTATAGCTTTCCCTTTACTGACTCCTTGACAACGATCTAACTCTTCTAATTTGGTTGGATACAAAGTAGCCATATCCTGTAAAGAGTTTTCTAAAAAGATGACGAAAGGTGGGAGGCCTATTTTTTTAGCCTCTTTTTGACGAAGCTCTTTCAACATTTCAAATAATGTTTCATCCGCTGCAGCTGTGACATTGGCTTCCGTATCATTATCATCATCGTCTACATTGGTATCATCAAATACATTATTCAAGGTGATTATAAAGCTAACAGGTTTTTTCAAAAACTTTTGGCCTTTAGCAGTTACTTTCAACAAGCCGTATTCTTCAATATCTTTTTGAATCATTTGTTCCAACATCGCTTGGCGTATCAAACTATTCCAAAATAAATGATCCTGCTCTTTACCAATTCCAAATACACTTAATTTTTCATGGCGGTATAATCCAATTTGAGGTGTATACTCTCCCGAAATAATTTGCACGACATAATCTGCTACAAAACGTTCGTCTAAAGCTTGAATGACTTGAAGTAACTGTACTAAGGGAGTTTTAGCTTCTATACTTTCCTTAGGGTGTAAACAGTTATCGCAATTACCACAGTCTTTTTCTGCCCAATCTTCTCCAAAATAATGTAATAAACTTCGACGACGACACACTCCGCTTTCGGCGAAAGCTACTGTTTCGTCAATCAGTTGTGCACCTACTTCACGTTCACTTAAAGGTTTGTCTCTTAAAAAATGTTCCAACTTAGAGACATCCTTATGTGAATAATATAAAATGCAATTACCTTCTAATCCATCACGACCTGCACGTCCTGTTTCTTGATAATAATTTTCAATGGACTTTGGAATATTATAATGTATGACATAACGAATATCTGGTTTGTCAATTCCCATTCCAAATGCAATAGTAGCTACAATGACTTGGACATCTTCATTTAAAAATTGATCCTGCCTATCTGCGCGTAGCTTTTGATCCAAGCCTGCATGATACGCCACCGCTTTAATATTATTAGCCATCAATAATTGGGCTAATTCTTCGGTAGTTTTACGATTTAAAGTATATATAATTCCACTTTTACCTTTATGTTGTGAAATGTATTTTACAATATGTTTTACAGTAACTTCTTTTTTAGTCTTTGGCTGAACTTCGTAATATAAATTAGCACGATTAAAAGAAGAAATTAAAACTTCAGGATCACGTAAAGCTAAATTTTTAACAATATCGCTTTGCACTTTGGGCGTTGCAGTAGCGGTTAATGCGATGATAGGTGCTTTGTCATTTATTTCTTCCATCATTTCTTTTAGCCTTCTGTATTCAGGTCTAAAATCATGACCCCATTCTGAAATACAATGGGCTTCATCTACTGCAAAAAATGAAACTTCTAAATCGCTAAAAAAATCTAAATTTTCTTGCTTGGTTAATGTTTCCGGGGCAACATATAAAAGCTTTGTTTTCCCGCTTAATAAATCGGCTTTGACTTCCTTAATTTGACCCTTGTTTAAAGAAGAATTTAAAAAATGCGCTACATCATCCTTTTCACTATACCCTCTCACTAAGTCCACCTGATTTTTCATCAAGGCAATTAAAGGAGACACTACAATGGCACATCCAGGTAATACTAAAGCCGGCAATTGATAGCATAAGCTTTTACCACCGCCAGTAGGCATGATCACAAAAGTGTCACGACCACTCATGAGGGACATAATGGCTTTTTCTTGGGTGCCTTTAAACTCAGAAAAACCAAAATGTTGTTCCAAGGCCTTTACCAATGACGCCTTATCCATAGAGGGTTCCTTGGAGGGGGTTTTAGGGGCTTTAGAAGTAGGTTTTTTAGTTGCTGCCATTATAAATTACTTAAAATCAATCATTTCTGTATTACGAGTCCTATTAAGTTAACGAAAATACGGCATGATTTGTTCAATTTTGACCCTTTTTTTTGAAACTGCTAATTTTTGGCATTTTATTAAAAATTGAGGTGTAAAGTAGATGAAACGTTAACTTTACACCTCCCCAAGGGGTATCCTTAAATTGGTTAAATGGCAAAAAAAATAGATATTTTATCAGTCGCAAAGAAAGCATTGGCAATGGAAGCTGCTGCGATTCATGGATTGGAAAATTATATAGACAGTTCTTTTATCCAATTGGTGGAAGCCATACATGGAAATAAAGGTCGATTAGTAATTAGTGGCATTGGGAAAAGTGCCATCATAGCCCAAAAAATAGTAGCTACATTTAATTCAACGGGCAGTGCTGCGATATACTTACACGCGGCGGATGCCATTCATGGTGATTCCGGAATTATTCATCCTGAAGATATGGTGATGATTATTAGCAAAAGTGGAGAAAGCCCTGAAATCAAAAATTTAGTACAGCTGATCAAACAGTTTGGCAATCCAATCATCGGAATGGTGGGAAATACAAGTAGTTATTTAGCACAACATGCTAACCATATCATTAATACCACTATAACGCAAGAAGCCTGCATTAATAATTTAGCACCTACCTCTTCTACCACTGCTCAAATGGTGATGGGAGATTTATTAGCCATTTGTTTCATGGAACTAAATCAATTTGATGCTACCCATTTTGCAAAATTTCATCCTGGAGGTAATTTAGGAAAACGACTTACTTTAACAGCTGGAAGTATTGCACACGTAAATGCAAAACCTTATGTTCAAAAAAGTACTTCTATTAAAGAAGTGATAATAGATATTTCTAAAGGAAGATTAGGCGCCACTGTAGTGACCAATGAACAAGAAAATGTATTAGGCATTATTACCGATGGAGATATTCGTAGAATGTTAGAACAACATTCGAATATTCAAGATTTAACAGCAGTAGATATTTACCACACAGGACCTATTACTATTGCACCTAGTGCATTAGCGGTAGAAGCTTTGTCCTTAATGGAACAAAAAGACATTAGCCAACTCATAGTAGCTGAAGGTCAAAAATACATTGGCATGATACATATTCATGACTTAATGAAAGAGGGGATTTTATAAATTAAAAAACAAGTAAAGTTGTTATGCAACATAAACATCATTACGTAGCTATTATGGCAGGGGGGATTGGAAGTAGATTTTGGCCCATGAGTCGCACCTCTTATCCAAAACAATTTTTAGACGTTTTAAATACTGGAAAAACATTAATTCAATGGACTTTTGATAGGTATGTTAATTTTATTCCCACCGAAAATATATTCATAGTTACTTCGGAAGAGTATGTAGATATTGTCAAAAAACAATTGCCTCAAATTCCTGTTCAAAATATTTTAGCAGAGCCCAGCAAAAAAAATACGGCACCTTGTATCGCTTATATTTCATTTAAGTTAGCACAATTAGATCCTGAAGCCACTTTTGTAGTAGCCCCTAGTGATCATTTAATTTTAGAAGAAGATAATTTTCAAAAAATAACATTACAAGCACTAGACTTTGTAAGTAATATCAAAGCATTGGCTACGCTAGGTATTAAGCCCACCCATCCCAATACTGGATATGGTTACATTCAATATGAAGGCTTAGAAGTAGCCAATGGAATTTATAAAGTAAAAACATTTACCGAAAAGCCTACTTTAGAAATTGCGGAATCCTTTTTATCCAGCGGAGACTTTTTATGGAATGCAGGTATTTTTGCCTGGAAAGTGTCCACTATATTAGATGCCTTTGAAAAGTATCAGCCAGAAATGTATGAGCTGTTTGATCAAGAAAAAACAGCTTTCAATACAGATCAAGAAGCAAAAGCCATTCAAAAAATTTATCCTCAGTGCACCAATGTTTCTATTGACATTGCTATTATGGAAAAAGCATCTAACGTTTTTGTGATTCCTTCTAGTTTTGGATGGAGCGATTTAGGAACTTGGAATAGTGCTTATGACAATATGGAGAAAGATTATTTTGGCAATGCAGTAGCATCCGATAATGTGATTGTGATTGATGCGACAAAATGTATGGTGAACGCACCTAAAGATAAATTAGTAGTACTGCAAGGCTTGGACGATTTTATCATTGTAGATACCAAAGATGTGTTACTTATTTGCAGTAAGGAAAAAGAACAATCCATTAAAGAATATGTAGCAGAGGTGAAAAGACATAAAGGGGACAAATACATCTAAGATTTAGGTAAATATCTTATCTTAGATAACATCCATTCAATTACTCAGCTAAATTATACCCATGGCAACTATTATTAGCGGAACAGGAAGTTACATTCCAAATATTGTAATCACCAATGAATCATTCATTGACCATACCTTTTATGGCGAAGACGGACAATTGATTGCGACACCCAATGCCGAAATAGTAGAAAAATTTAAAGATATCACAGGTATTTACGAAAGAAGGTATGCCCCTGAAAATATGAATACCTCCGAATTAGCCACCAAGGCAGCGGAATTGGCGATTCAAGATGCAGGCATTGATCCTGAAACCATTGATCAAATCATATTCGCCCACAATTTTGGAAACGTTATTCAAGGAACCATACAAACCGATACGATTCCAGCATTAGCCTCTCGTGTGAAACATCAGTTGGGTATTAAAAATCCTAATTGTGTAGCGTACGATGTTTTGTTTGGATGCCCAGGTTGGATACAAGGAGTCATTCAAGCCGATTCGTTTATTAAATCAGGGATGGCGAAAAGATGTTTAGTCATTGGTGCCGAAACCTTGAGCCGTGTCATTGACACACATGACAGAGATAGTATGATATTTAGTGATGGAGCAGGAGCATGTATTGTGGAAGAAGCACCTGCAGGATCCAATAGTGGCATCTTGGCTGCTAGTGTTCAAAGCCATTGCGTAGATGAAACTTACTTTTTATACCTAGGGAAATCATACCATCCCGAAGGAGTGGAAGATACTCGATACATTAAAATGAAAGGCCGTAAAGTATACGAATACGCTATTAAGAATGTGCCTATTGCTATGAAAGAATGTATTGAAAAAGCGGGTGTAGATATTCATGATGTAAAAAAATTCTTCTTACATCAAGCCAATGAAAAAATGGATGAAGGATTTATTAAAGCCCTTTATAAATTATACAATATTCGTACTGCTCCAGAACATATCATGCCCATGAGCATTCATGAATTAGGAAATAGTTCGGTAGCTACCATCCCTACCTTATATGATATGGTAAAAAAGGGGAAATACAAGGAGCATGAATTACATTCGGGAGATATTGTCATTTTTGCTTCCGTAGGAGCAGGCATGAATATTAATGCGATTTGCTATAGAGTATAAGTTGGATTAATACCCTCTTACATTTTTCCCTTCTACAAAATTCACAAAAGCTTTGTTACAAACTTTGTTGCCGCCAGGTGTAGGGTAATTACCAGTGAAATACCAATCCCCTGTATTGGTAGGACAACATTCATGTAAATCTTCGATGGTTTGATAAATCACTTCCACTGGAATATTGGAATTTTCGGGCGTAATTAATTCGGCAATTTTATCAGAAATTTCTTCGGGAGTAAAAGGTTTGTATAATTGACGTACCACATTTTCGGTATGTAATTCGCCCGCTGTATCTAATTGTTTAATTCTTTGATACGTTTCCTCGATCACGTTTTCCATGCCTTTGTCTTTTAATAAAGCAATCACAGCACGAAATGCAATAAAATCACCCATCTTACTCATATCAATTCCATAACAATCTGGATATCTAATTTGTGGCGCAGAAGACACTACGATAATTTTTTTAGGAGACAATCTGGATAACATTCTAATGATGCTTTCCTTTAAAGTCGTGCCGCGTACAATACTATCATCAATGACTACTAAAGTATCTTCGTCCTTACGTACGGTACCATACGTGATATCATATACGTGTTGAACCATTTCATTACGATTCGCATCTTCGGTAATAAATGTTCTTAATTTAACATCCTTAATAGCGATTTTTTCTTGTCTAATTTTTCGATTCACCATTTGCTCTAACTTCTCAGGATCAATATCCTTGCCCCAACTTAAAATACGTTCTACTTTAATTTTATTCAAATACTCTTCCATTCCTTTTAGCAAACCATAAAATGCCACTTCGGCAGTATTTGGAATATAAGAGAAAATGGTATTTTTTAAATCTTTTTCAATGCGATCCAACACGCGCACGCTTAAATGGTTTCCTAATGCAATACGTTCACGATAAATTTTTTCATCACTACCGCGTGAAAAATAAATACGTTCGAAAGAACACGCTCTTCTTTCCTTAGGTTCCACAATTTGTTCTACGCTATATTTACCTGCGTCATCCACTACTAAAGCACAGCCTGGCATCAATTCCAATACTTCATTCTCGGCTACATTAAAAGTGGTGCGAATAGCGGCGCGTTCACTCGCTGCTACAATGACTTCATCATCTATATAATAATATGCAGGGCGAATACCATTGGCATCACGCATAATAAAGCTATATCCGTTCCCTACTAAACCACCCACGGTAAAACCGCCGTCAAATAAAGGCACCGCCTTTTTAAGTACGTTTACAATATTGGGATTATTAGGATTTAATTTTTCTTCTTCCTCTAAAAAATAATGCACTACTTCCATCATCGCAGCCAAATCACTTTCTTTTTCAAAAGCACCAGGTTGCATATTGATTTGTTGATACAGTTCGTCGGTATTAACCAAATTAAAATTGCCCGCTAGAGCTAAATTTTTTCCAGGGACCAAATTGCGCTTAATAAAAGGATGACAAAACTCTACATTATTTTTTCCTTGAGTGCCATAACGTAAGTGCCCTAATAAAATTTCACCCATAAAAGGTAAATGCCCTTTCATTAATCCAGGATGTTTTGAAATATCGGGTTGGAATTTTTCTAATTCTTGAATTTCTAAGCCTACTTTGTAAAATAAATCTGCAATGGGTTGTTGCGCATTACTGCGAAGACGATATAAAAAAGGATTTCCGGGTTCTATATTTAATTTTAAAGTCGCTAAGCCTGCACCATCCTGACCACGATTATGCTGTTTTTCCATTAACAAGTATAATTTGTTAAGGCCGTAAGTAACCGATCCTCTTTTTTGAAGATAATAAGAAAGTGGTTTTCTTAATCGAATGAAAGCTAGGCCACATTCGTGTTTGATGTCATCGCTCATGATGGAGTATTAATTCACTTTTTCGGAAACTATTGCATCAGCTGCTTTTTTCCAATCGGTCAATTCTGCGCATCCATGAAATTCAGGATCTACAAAAATATAATAATTGGGGATATGCTCCTTAAACCAGCTTTCAAGTTGTTTTGTCTTTTTTTCTTCTAAGGCTCTTTGTGAAACTCTGTTATAATCTTCCTTTAAATTTTCTTTATGTGGCTCTGTTCGTTCTTTAAAGTAAATAACACGAACCGTTCTGCGACCACGATCATCATTGTATACTTGTGGACTTGAAATGTCGCCTGGTTTTAAATTTTTCATTAATACCACCATGTCCTTATCCAATTGATCAATGTTGACATAACTTGATCCATCTGCTCCGGTGATAGAACCTCCGCTAAATTTACTGGCATCGTCATCGCTATATTTATTAACCGCTTCCCCAAATGCCATTTTATTGGAAAGCACTTCCTTACGGATGCTGTCTAATAAATGTTTAGCATCATTAATTTCGTCATTGGTAATGGGAGGTATACGTAATATATGTTTAACCACCGCGTCATCTCCCGAACGAGAAACTAATTGAATAATATGGTAACCGAATTTAGATTTAATAGGGGCAGAAATTTGACCTTCTTTTAATCGGAAAGAGCCAGCCATAAATGCAGGATCCCAAGTTTTTTCGTTTCTGTTGATGTTAAACTGTCCTAAGTTTTCCTTGGCACTTGGATCTTCAGAATATAATTTCACTAATTGTTCAAACTTATTAGCCCCTTTTTCAATTTGTTGACGGTAGTCCAATAATTGCTTGATCACATATTCTTCGATATCTCTATTGGCTTTTGGATGTATTACAATTTCGGCAATGTTGACTTCACTTTCGTATAAAGGCAAACTATCCTTGGGAATTTTATTGTAAAATGCACGTACTTCAAAAGGCGTAATTTTTACCTTATCTACAATTTTATTTTGCATTTCCGCAGCTAACTTTTGCTCTTTGATCATGACACGGAAATCTTCTTTCAGTTGTTGTATACTTCTACCAGCTACTTCTTCTAAAACTTCTTTAGATCCAAATTGTTGTAAGAAACTACGAATCCGAGTATCAATGGCATTTTCAACTTCTTCTTCAGTCACTACAATTGAATCTTTTTCGGCTTGTAATACCAAAGCCTTACGAATCATTTGTTGCTCCATCACTTGACAATTATTGGGCAAAGTCACGTTTTCCTGACCTTGCGCTTGTCTTTTTAAATCCAACAAAGCATTCTCCACATCCGATTTTAAAATAAACTTATCGCCAACAGTGCCTACAATTTTATCGGCTAACACCTTTTTATTTTGCGCTATCGAATTGAATGATAAGCTTACAAAAAAAATACAAACAACAAGTTTAACTAGTTTCATCAATATTTTTATTAATGTTCAAAGGTCTGATAGATGGGCGGTTTACCCAACTATCAAATCTTAATTATTTTATAAAGTACGCTTTACTTCTTCTTCTTCAAATGCCTCTACAATATCACCTACTTTCAAGTCGATAAAGTTTTTGATAGTCAATCCGCATTCCATATTAGAAACTACGTCTTTCACATCATCTTTAAAGCGTTTCAAACTTCCTAATTCGGCAGCTTGACCTTCGCCTTTTGGATATTCTACGATACCATCACGGATGATACGTATTTTACTGTTACGGCTTAATTTACCATCTAATACAAAACATCCAGCAACAGTGGCTTTGTCAAATTTGTACACTTCACGTACTTCCACGTTCGCTGTAATTTTTTCTTGAATCTTAGGCTCTAACATACCTTCCATCGCACTCTTAATTTCATCAATAGCGTTGTAGATAATAGAGTATAATTTAATTTCTACCCCTTCATTTTCGGCTAACTTGTTAGCTTGCATAGAAGGTCGAACGTTAAATCCAATGATAATAGCATCAGAAGCAGCAGACAACAATACATCTGACTCAGAAATTTGTCCAACTCCTTTCAATACCACTCTAACAGCAATTTCTTCGGTAGATAATTTTTGCAATGAATCACTTAAGGCTTCTACAGAACCATCCACATCTCCTTTGATGATAATGTTCAATTCCTTAAAGTTGCCTAATGCTAAACGACGACCAATTTCATCTAATGTAATATGTTTTCTAGTTCTCAAACCTTGCTCTCTTAATAATTGAGCACGTTTAGTGGCTAATTCTTTCGCTTCTGATTCATCATCAAATACTTTGAATTTTTCACCTGCTTGAGGAGCGCCATTTAAACCTAATATCACTACTGGTGTAGAAGGAGGTGCAATTTCAATACGTTGATTACGCTCATTGAACATCGCTTTCACTCTACCATAAAACTGTCCGGATAAAATTAAATCACCTTGACGCAAAGTTCCATTTTGAACTAAGATAGTGGCTACATAGCCACGACCTTTATCCAAAGAAGCTTCAATAATAGTTCCTGTTGCTTCGCGATTTGGATTGGCTTTTAAATCTAAAATTTCAGATTCTAATAATACTTTTTCTAATAAAGCATCTACATTCAAACCTTGTTTAGCAGATAATTCTTGGTTTTGGAATTTACCACCCCAAGCTTCGACTAAAATATTCATTTGAGAAAGTTGCTCATATATTTTTTGCGGATTCGCTCCGTCTTTATCAATTTTATTGACTGCAAAAATCATTGGAACACTTGCCGCTTGAGAGTGACTAATCGCTTCTCTTGTTTGAGGCATCACAGCATCATCCGCAGCTACTACAATAATAGAAATGTCAGTTACTTTAGCACCACGCGCACGCATCGCAGTAAAGGCTTCGTGACCCGGAGTATCTAAGAAAGTAATGGCTTTACCATTAGGCAAAGTCACTTCATACGCACCTATATGTTGCGTGATACCACCGGCTTCCCCTGCTACTACATTAGCATTACGAATATAATCTAGTAAAGAAGTTTTACCATGATCTACGTGACCCATAATAGTAACAATAGGAGGACGTTCTACTAAATTAGCTTGGTCTTCTAATTCTTCTTCTTCATCCATTTCATCCACATCTTCTAATCCTATAAATTCTACTTCAAAGCCAAATTCGCTCGCTACTAATTCAATGACTTCCGCATCTAACCGTTGGTTAATGGAAACCATAATACCTAAGTTCATACACTTGCTAATAATATCAGCAAAACTTACGTCCATCAAACTTGATAACTCACTTACTGTGACAAACTCGGTCACTTGTAATTTATTATTTTCTGGATTTTCGTTTTGTTCGTTTTCAGCAGCTTCTTCGCGTTTAGCACGACGATATTTTGATTTCAATGATTTACCTCTTCCACCTCCGCCAGATAATTTAGCTTGAGTTTCTTTGATTTTATCTTGAATTGCTTTTTGATCAATTTCTTTTTGCTCAGTTGTTTGAGGCGCATATCTATTATTACGACCACCAGCACCAGCACCACCACCTGGACGATTGCCGCCTGGACGGTTTCCACCACCTTGTTGTCCTGGACGATTGCCGCCTTGTTGATTGCCCCCTGGACGATTACCGCCTTGTTGTCCTCCTTGTTGAGGTTGATTAGGACGATTACCTCCTCCACCTTGCACTGGAATACGTTTACGAACACGTTTTTCTTCCTGACTCATTGGCTTAGGACGTGTATCGCTATTGACAGGTAAATCAATTTTACCCATCACTTTTGGACCCTCTAAACGAGTGGCTTGAATATTTTCAATTTTACCATGCACATTTTCAGGTGCGATGGAATGATCTACTGGAGGTGCTACTTTTTTTTCTTCAGCCTTAACGACTTTCTTTTTTGCTGGAGCTGCTGGAGTTTCTGCTTTAGGTTCTTCTGCTTTTTTGGTTCCTTTTTTAGGACGAGTAGAAGAATCAATTTGAGAAAGATCTATTTTATCAACCACTTTAGGTGATTCAACTTCAGGCGCTTTGATATTCACTGGAGCTTCTTCTACAACAGTAGGAGCCTTTGGTGCTTTTGCTACTGGAACTTCTTCCACCACTGGAGGCACTTCTTCAACAGCCTTTTTAGCAGGCGCTGCTTTTTTAGCAGTGTCCTCTTCTTTTTTACCCTTATCCGCAACGGCATTCTTAGGTAATTCAACGTGATCTGCTTTATCTCTAGCTACCTTATCACTTTGGAATTCGGCTTGTAGAGAATAATACTGATCCTCTGTTAATTTAGCTGCTGGCTTTAGGTCATCCTTAGGAAAACCTTTTTTTACTAGGAATTCAATCAGGGTATCCTGACCGATGTTGAATTCCTTAGCAGCTGCTAACAGTCTTGGTAGTTTCAATTCTGACATTCTGTTGTTTTTTGCCCCTATTTCTCTTTACGATTCATTGGGACGAGTCACCTAATACAAATATATATTCAAAAATCAAGGTTATTCACCTTTATCAAACTCTTCTTGTAAGATTCTTCTCACGTCTGCGATAGTCTCTTTTTCCAAGTCGGTTCTGCGTTCTAATTCATCTGGACTTAACTTGATGACACTGCGCGCTGTATCACAACCCACACGCTTAAATTCATCAATAATCCAAGTTTCAATTTCATCGCTAAATTCATCTAAATCAATATCAAATTCATCAACAATTTCTTCATCCTCACGGTACACATCTAATTCGTAGCCGGTTAATTCGGACGCTAATTTGATATTCACTCCACGACGACCAATGGCTAAAGACACTTGATCCGCTTTTAGATACACTTCCACACGCTTAGTATCATTATCAATATTCATATAGCTAATCTTAGCAGGTGTTAATGAACGTTGAATTAATAATTGTGTATTGGTCGTGTAGTTAATAACGTCAATATTTTCATTTTTCAATTCTCTAACAATACCATGAATACGACTTCCTTTCATACCCACACAAGCGCCCACTGGATCAATACGATCATCAAAAGATTCAACGGCTACTTTAGCACGCTCACCTGGTTCACGCACAATCTTTTTAATGGTAATTAAACCGTCAAAAATTTCAGGCACTTCTATTTCTAATAATTTTGCAAGGAATAAAGGACTCGTTCTAGATAAGATAATAACAGGTGAATTATTTTTCATATCCACTCTTGCTACAACCGCACGAATATTCTCTCCTTTTTTGAAAAAGTCTTGTGGAATTTGTTCTGTCTTAGGAAGAATCAATTCATTTCCTTCTTCATCTAATAATAAAGCTTCTTTTTTCCATACTTGATAAATTTCAGCGTTAATGATATCGCCAATTCTATCAGAATATTTTTTAACTAAAACATTTTTCTTTAAATCATTAATACGAGATGCTAAAGTTTGCTTTGCAGCTAAAATAGCACGACGACCAAAATCAAGAATGTCCACTTCCTCATACAAGTCCTCACCTACCTCAAAGTCAGGCTCGATAGTGGTTGCGTAAGAGTAAGACACTTCTTCTAATGGATTATCTACATCATCATCTGGACGAATTTGGCGACGACGAATAATCTCAAGGTCACCTTTTTCTGCATTCACAATGACATCGAAGTTTTCATCACTGCCATACTTTTTTCGGATCAAAGTTTTGAAAACATCTTCCACCACTTTCATCATCGTAGGACGATCAATATTTTCAGCGTCTTTAAACTCCTGAAATGCGTCGATCAAATTTATACTTGCCATAACATACTTTTTTTTCAAGCACTGCTTGATGATTTGTTAAAATTGTATTTGAACTATTGTTGATTTTATATTTTCGAAAGGTATAAGCAATTGTTGTTGCACAGCTTTTTTACCTTTCCCTTCGGTCCACTCCAATAAAATATCCGCCTCGGCTACAGTGATTAAAGTTCCTTCTTTAATGGTTTCGTCTAACATCGTTACTTGTACTTTTCGACCTACATTTTTATTGTATTGTCTTTTCAATAACAAGGGTTCGTCCACCCCAGGGGATGAAACTTCTAAAGAAAAATCACCTTCAGGGAACCAAGCTTCTTCTTCTATCGCTTTATATAATTTGCGATTAAAAAAAGTACATTTCTCAATAGGCAAACCATTATCTCCATCTAAAAACACTTTAATGTTATTAGTAGGCTTGATTTTAATTTGCACAATAAAGTAACTTGATTCCTCCTCTAAAAAAGGATCAATGACTGCTTTTACTTTATCTATTAATACGTTTGGTTCCATATTTAAAAAAGAAGAAGGGAACGATTTCGTTCCCTTCGATAGCTTTTACACTGGGCCAAAGGTAATAAATAGGGATGAAATAACCATAAAATATTAGAATTGCCCTTATTTTTGCAATATGAGTAAGTTGATTTTTTACGGTTTAATGATCTACTTTTTATATAAATTGATCTTCAATATAGTAGTTCCAGTAAGTGATGGGATTAAAAATGTAAGGCAAAATAGGGAGCAAAGACAGCAACCCTCCCCCCCTCCAGGACCTACAACTGCACCCAAAAAAGAAACCCCTAAAGAGGAGGAATACATTGATTTTGAGGAAGTTAAGTAATAATTAGGAGCATCCATTTGTTATAAAAAGTCATGTATGCATTGATGCACTTTCATCCCTTCCTTTAAATGTAAGGTTTGCATCCCTACCAATGCCGCCCCCTTGATATTGGGTTCATTATCATCAATAAATAAAGTTTCTTCAGCTATAAGTGATTCATTTTCAATTATTTGAGAAAAAGAAGCCAGATCTGGTTTACGCATTCCAAGTTGATGAGAAAAATACGCCTTCTTAAAAATACTCTCAAAACGGACATCTGCCACTTCTCTTTCAAATTCAGGAATAAAATGATCAAAATGAAGCTGATTGGTATTGGAGAATAGATAGATATCGTATTTGCGATCGTTTTCTAAAATCCAATTGATCGCAGCCTTTCTATACCCTATAAGTAAGGAATTCCAAGCGGTCGTGATTTGTTCATCGCTTAACACGACGGGGGCTATTTTACGAAACCCATCAAAAAATTGTTCCTTGGTACATTGTCCTTTCTCCAATTCAAAAAATAAAGGATTCGATTGATTGAGTGTGAAGTAGGTTTCAAAATTAGGGATGCCCAAAGCCATGAAGGATTCATACATTTTAGTAAAGTCAATGTCATATAAAACATTGCCTAAATCAAAAATTATATTTTTAACTTTAGTCATACATCACATTTGAAATCCAAGTCGAATTTACCGAAATTGTCGAAGTTGTCGAAGAAGAAGTTTTCGAAGTCGAAAAATGTATGATATGGAATATCGAAGTCATAAATATTTAATGTAAGCTTACCGTTTGCAGGCATGAAGATATATAAAATATAATCACGTTTAGCATATATGCTATTTAAAAAAGAAAACTAAAATAGCAAATACCATTATTTACTTTAAAAACTCAAACTAACTCATTGATGTCACAACAATTAGCACATATAAGTATCGTCGTTAGAGACTATGATGAAGCCATTCAATATTATACGAATGTATTAGGATTTACTTTAATAGAAGATACGGTAATATCTGATGTGAAAAGGTGGGTAATAGTAGAACCCAATGGCAGCATGGGTGGATGTCAATTGTTATTAGCGAAAGCGGCGACACCAGAACAAGAAAAACATATTGGAAACCAAACTGGAGGCAGAGTCTTTTTATTTTTATTTACAGATAATTTTGAAAGAGACTATACACTTTATATTTCCAAAGGAGTAGAATTCACCATTGCGCCTCATGCAGAAGAGTATGGAATGGTGGCTGTATTTAAAGATATCTATGGGAACCTTTGGGACTTGATTCAGCCCCACAAAAAATAAATACTTTTTTGATTAAGGCACATATGCCATATTAATTATATAGGAAGTGCCGTGGTGATTTTTATTTCATCCATCACAAACAAACTATTAATGTGAGCCACCATGGGAAGCACTGCTAATTTTTCCTGATAAAATTGATTATAGGTTTCTACATCCTTGGTTACTAATTTTAAATAATAATCAAAGCTGCCCGATACTAAACTGCAGGAAATGATTTCGGGAAATTGAGCAATAGTTTGTTCAAATTCTGAAAAATGACTTTTGGTTTGTTTGTCTAAAGTCACCTGACAATGCACGACTAATCCTAACTCTAATTTTTTACGATCAAGTAAAGCCACATATTGTTGGATATACCCTTCGGCTTCTAATCTTTTTACGCGATCATGTGTAGGACTTAAAGATAGATTCACTTGCTTGCTGATATCTTTTAAAGTGGCTAATGCATCTTTTTGCAACAATTTTAAAATGGAGCGATCAATATTGTCAATGGCCATAACGAAATTATTTCTGTGAAACGGTAATTTTGTACTCTAAAGTACCTCTTTTTTGTATATAAAGCGATAATTACCATATTTTTTACTGAATATTTAGATAATTAAAAGAATATTTCCTTGTGAGTGATATTTGTACAGAAATAAAAACAAATTTTATGATTATTGGAGTTCCTAAAGAAATAAAGATTCAAGAGTACCGAGTAGGATTAAGTCCCGAAGGAGTAGATGCATTAAGCAGACAAGGCCATACTATTTATGTAGAAACTAATGCAGGTGGAGGATCTGGTTTCTCCGATGAAGCCTACAAAAATGCAGGTGCTTCCATTTTGGCTACTGCAAAAGAAGTGTATGACATTGCCGAAATGATTGTGAAAGTAAAAGAACCCTTAGCTGTTGAATACCCTTTAATTAAATCAGGTCAAATATTATTTACTTATTTCCATTTTGCAGCTTCCAAGGAATTAACTGACGCAATGATGAAATCTCATGCAGTTTGTATTGCTTATGAAACGGTAGAATTAACTGATGGCTCATTGCCTTTATTGGTTCCTATGTCGGAAGTAGCTGGAAGAATGGCAATTAATGTGGGCGCTTATTATTTAGGGAAGCCATTTGGAGGAAAAGGAAAATTATTGGGCGGAGTTCCAGGTGTGAAGCCTGCTGAAGTATTAATTATAGGAGGCGGTATTGTAGGAACACAAGCTGCTAAAATGGCTGCTGGTTTAGGCGCGAACGTCACTATCATGGACACTAATTTGACTCGTTTAAGATATTTATCGGATGTGATGCCAGCGAATGTAGTAACACAATATTCTACTGTATTAGCTATTCGTGAAAAATTACCACATACCGATTTAGTAATTGGTGCGGTTTTATTACACGGAGCAAAAGCACCTCACTTAATTAAGAAAGAAGATTTAAAAACCATGGAAGCAGGATCGGTGGTGGTAGATGTGGCAGTAGATCAAGGAGGTTGTATAGAAACTTGTCGTCCTACTACACATGAAAATCCGGTATATGTGGAAGAAAATGTATTGCACTATTGTGTGGCAAATATGCCAGGAGCAGTACCACAAACTTCTACACGTGCATTAACACAAGCTACTTTGCCTTATGCGTTATCTATCGCTAATAAGGGATGGGAAAAAGCTTGTGCCGAAAATCCAGCTTTAGCAAAAGGTTTGAATATTCGTGCCGGAAAAATATTACATAAAGGTGTATCAGAAGCATTTAATGGATAATGGATTTTTGGTTTTATAAAAGCAAAAGCCACTCCGAAATTCGGAGTGGCTTTTTTTATGGAATTTTTTTATGGAATATTGTAAATAATGATTCTTAAACAACCGCTGTTTTTTTATTTCCCTTCATTTTTAATACACTTCCTTTACATATGATTTTTTATGTACTTTAAATCCATGCTTAGTGTAAAAATTTTGATTGAGTGTAGAATTAATATAACATCCCACTTGTAATTTAAAAACCTTCTTTTCGACAGCTAACTTTTCAATGGCTTGATATAAATATTCAGCAGCATTCAATTTTCGATACTTGGGTGTTACAAAAAGATCTTGTATTTCGATGAATGCAAATTTATCTAAGAATGTTTGACGATATTGTACTATAACACCTCCTGCTATTTTTTTATCATCATCCTCCATCATTAAAAAAGTGTATTCCTTATCCTTTAATTTTTTCTTATAGAATTCATCGAATTCCATCAAATTCCATGGTTTATTCAAATGCATACTAATAGCTTCTTGAAAATGCATCACATCATTCAACTGCGCTTTTCGAATATTAAAATGAATCATTACGGCCGTATTCAAAGGATAAGAATTTAGTAATATAAATATCGCGAGTAAATATTGCCAAATTGTTAATGGAAGATGAATAAATTATTAAGTGTGTTAAATACTTACTAAATAAAAATGAGGGATGAAATGAATTTTATTTATGTATTTAAAAGATACTTTTGAGTTAAGCAAAGTAAAGCCCCCCGATAATCGAGAGGCTTTACTATATTAAAATTCTTACCTATTAATTTATATGAATACTATATTAGAATATATATTTAATTCCAAATTGACCTTGCCAACGAGAATTGATTGGATCCAGTGTGTAATAGTGATTATCTATACCAGTTGGTTTAACAAAGTTGAATGATGGTGTATAACCACTTGCTGGAGCACCTGCTGCTTTACCATTAGCATCTGTTACAAATTTTAAGAAGTTGACAGTATAGTTGTTCAAATTAGTAACGAAGTTGACATGCCCCCAACTATTGTTGATTAAATTAAGTACGTTGAATACATCTAGACTGATTTGTAAAGCTTGTTTAGATTTTGAATTATTAAATTTAAATTCATGCATCAATTTCATATCTAAATCATGTGCCCATGGGGTACGCATTCCGTTTCTTTCGGCATACATCCCTTTTCTTGTTTTCAAATATGGATCGCTATTGATCAATTTTTCTAAATCATACCATTGTTGAGTTGCAGAATAAGTAACCGCACCTGTAGCATCTTTTACATCCATTAATTTGATATCCCACATTTCTTTAGGAATGTACGGCAAAGGAGCATTAGATCCAGATCCAAAAGGAGCTGATTGATAAATTAAACTATAGGGGCTACCTGAAATGCCTGTGTATACAAATGCAATGGATGAATTATTTTTTTCAGACCAAATAAAATTACTTGAAAAAGTTCCCACAATACGATGTCTAATATCAAAGTTAGAATACGCTAATGCTGAATTACTCGGAATGATAGTTGGGTTTACGTTGTAACTACTTTCCCATGAATTACGAATACCATTAGTGATATCCTTACTCATACCATATGTATAAGCGATGCTCCAATTGATATTAGTTTTAGCTCCACCAACAATTAAATTATTGGTTACTTTTGAAAGCTGGCCTGTGAAATTGTATCGGTACCCTTCACTTGTGTTTGTCAAATAATATACATTTGAAAAACTAGAATTGTATTTACCTCCAACATAAACTGGACTTTGAGTAGGTCCTTGATTAAAATACGCAACTGAATCCTTTAAGTTGATTTGTTCATATTTTACATCATAAATTGTCTTAGTATATAAAACATCCCCTGTAAATTTATAACCGTTCCCAAATTTATAATCTACTGCTAAACTACTTCTCCAAATAGTAGGTAATTTAAAATTATTATCGAATACGTCAATCTCTCTTGTTGCACTTCTGCTTGTTCCACCGTATTTAGTTACAGTATCTTTTAAGCCTAAAGGATTAATAGCTAATGGAACTGTGGCGCCTGCCGCTGGCCCATTCCAATCAATATTCCCATAAGTACTTCCGTTAAGTGTATAAGCGTAACCATACCAAGCAAAAGGAACTTTACCAGTAAAAATACCTGTTCCACCTCTAACCACTACTGATTGATCTCCGTTTACATCATATGAAAATCCAATTCTAGGAGATACAGAAATTCTAGAAGGTAAATTACCCGTTAAATTTTTAAATGGTGTATTTGAATAAGTTGGATTTGATGAAACATACCCAGTCGCATTGGTAGTAGTTACAGCTGGATCTAAATAAGGTTGGCTACCTACAAATGAATAATCAAATCTCACACCTGGACTTAATTTAAATTGGCTATTTACTTTTATTTCATCTTGGAAATAAGCGCTTGTTAAAGCAACAGTAAATGGATTAGGAGGATTGTTGAAAATAGCATCTCTAGTTCCTGTAATAGCCGAATTAGTGACAAATGCGCCTCTTATTCTGCTTGGGTTGTCTGCTAAGAAGCTATTTAAACCTCTTGAATATTCCCATCTGCCGTTAAAAGAATTGATAAAACCATATGTCAAATTATAAAATTCATTGTGTGTTCCTAAAGTAATTTTATGAATTCCTTTAGTAATCGTTAAATTATCACTTATTTCAAAAGTGGATTGCTTTAAATTATAAATTGAAGCTTCTCTCCAAGTTCCTAAAGTGATTCTGCCATTATCAATATCTATATAAGGAGCTACTGTACCCGGGAAATCTCTGTATTCATGTACATTAATGTAACTGGTATTAAATTGGTTGTTTACATTATCACTAAATTTCGTTTTTAACTCCAAGGTTAAATTTAGATTTTTAGTGTATTGCGTGAAATCAGTTGATCCAAACTGAAAATTTGTTGATGATCTTTCTAAGTTATTGCCTCTACCGTTCGTATAAATACCTCTGATAGTTAAAGTATTTCTTGAGTTCAAATTAAAATCTAATCTTCCAAAAATCTTATCACTTTTGGTGAAAATAGCATAAGCCCCTTGGTAACTTCCTGGATCATATCCGTATTTTGTTTGTAATTTAGATACGATGGATTGTGCTTCTGCTAAAGTCATAGCAGCTCCTGGATCACCAATATTATAAGAGGTAGGTTCTTGACGATCTGTTTTTTCGTAATTTAAAATGAAGAAAGCTTTGTTTTTAATAATTGGGCCACTAATCGTAACTCCTTCTTGATTATCATGAAACATAGAGCCAATGCTTGACTTTAAACCATCAACGCTCTTACCCATTAAACTTTCATTACGGCCATATCCATATACACTACCATGAAATTCATTCGTGCCACTTTTGGTTACTGCATTAACACTTCCTCCGGTAAAGTTTCCTAATTTGACGTCATAAGGCGCTAATTGAACTTGTACTTCTTGAATCACATCCAAACTATAAGGATTTGTTCTTGTTCCAGATCCAGCAGCACCACTTTGTCCACCACCACTTGTTCCACCTGCTGAATTACTAAAACCAAATGCATCATTATTAATAGCACCATCAATGGTTAGGTTATTATATCGGAAGCTACTTCCTGCAAAAGAGTTGTTATTTGATTGAGGTGTCAATCTTGTAAAATCACTTAAACTTCTGCCTAATGTTGGTAAAGATGTTAATTGTCGAACTCCTATCACAATTCCGCCATCTGCTTTTTTTCTGTTAGTAGAATTTACTACTACATCAGTTAATTGATTTACAGTAGAAACTAAAATAATATTCACGTCAGGATTTACTCCTAAAGTTAATGTAACGTCATTGAATACTTGCTCTTTGAAACCAACAGAACTAATTGTAATAGTATATGGTCCGCCTGGTTTTAAATTTGGAATCACAAACAATCCTTTTGAATTGGATTGGTTGGATACTTTGTAACCAGTTGGTAAGTGTGTTAATTTAATTGTTGCATTAGCTACAATTTCATTTTTTTCACTTACAATTCTTCCGCTTAATGTGGAGGAAGTTTCTTGAGACATCAAATTGTTTAGGATAGCACCTAAAAAGAACAGAATTAGAAAAGCCTTTTTCATTGTTTTATTTTAATAGTGCAAAGCAATGAAAAACTTAACCCTTTTACATAAATTTAGTATTAACAAATTGTTTATAGAATATTATTAAATTGTTAACTCAATTTTAAAATAATCCAAACTTATTGATAATCAATACGTTAAATAAAATAAATTAATCCAAATGAAAAACGCTGTGTAAATCGTCAGTGCCCTTAAAATTAACCCCCAAATCCTTAATGAGCCCGTCTTTCACATCATATACCCAGCCGTGTAAGTGCAAAGGCTGTTCTCTTTTCCAAGCATTTTGCACGATAGATGTTTTGCCTAAATCCTGTACTTGTTCGATTACATTTAATTCCACCAATCTATCGGCCTTTTGCTTTTTATCTTGAATGCTATTTAATTCTTTATAATGTAAACGATAAACATCTTTGATATGTCTCAACCAATTATCAATTAATCCAAACTGTTTGTTTTCCATAGCAGCTAATACCCCACCACAACCATAGTGTCCGCAAACAATAATATGTTTCACTTTTAATACTTCCACGGCATAAGATAAAACACTCAACATATTCATATCGCTATGGATGACCATGTTGGCAATATTACGATGTACAAAAACATCACCCGGTTGGGTTCCCGTAATTTGATTAGCTGGCACCCTGCTATCGGAACATCCAATCCATAAATATTCAGGATGTTGGCTTTGGGCTAATTTATCAAAATAAGTAGGATCTACAGATAATTGATCTGCCACCCATTTTTTGTTATTCTCTAATAATTTGAGATACGATTTTTCCATACTTTATTAAAAATACTGAATATTTTGGATTTCATGGGAAGTTTGACCTGCATTTGGTTTAGGCTTTATTTTATTTAACTTAATTTTAGTGCATGACTATACTAGTAGAGGTTTTAGGATGGATCGCTTCTATGTTAATTGTAGGATCCTACGCACTCAATATAACTGGTCGCTTATCTGCAAAAAGTAAATTATATGTGACTGCTAATATTATTGGCGGGATATTTTTTGTGGTAAATACCTATTATCATCAAGCTTACCCCTCCATGTTGGTGAATATTGTTTGGGTCATTATAGCCTTGGTGATGTTAACAAAGAAAAAAGAAGTAGACATTTAATGAAATGGCTAAAATGGATACCTATTTGTATTATAGTCGGGCTGTTAGCCGGATCGGCCTCGGCCTTGTTTTTATTAAGTTTAGATAAAGTCACTGAATTTAGACAACAACATATTTGGATTGTCAATTTTTTACCTATTGCAGGGCTCCTTATTGGCTTGGTTTATTATTATGGAGGAAAGGATGTTGAGAATGGAAATGATTTAATGATTTCAGAATTTCAGCAATCGCAACAAAAAATTCCATTCAAAATGGGATGGATGATTTACTTAAGTACACTACTCACTCATTTATTTGGAGGATCTGCAGGACGCGAAGGCACTGCTGTGCAAATGGGAGGAAGTATTGCGGATCAATTTAGCAAGCTATTCAAATTAGATACTGAAGAAAGAGGGTATTTATTGTTAATAGGAATGAGTGCAGGTTTTGCATCGGTATTTGGAACACCATTAGCCGGCGCCATTTTTGCTTTAGAAATATTGGTGGTAAAAAAATCAATTCCAAGAGTACTTGCTATTAGTGTAGCAACAGCCTATATCGCTCACTACACTTGTTTAGCTTGGACCGTTCAGCATACGCATTATTCCATTGTAGTTCTCCCTGAATTATCCTTCATCAATATAATTTGGTCGTTGCTTGCTGGTGTATTCTTTGGAATCGCTGCATATTTATTCGTGTTTTCAAAAAATAAATTTCATGGGGTATTTCAAAAAATAAAGTGGGCGCCATTGCGTCCTTTTATAGGCGGTATTGTTATTGCTTTTTTTATAGTAGCCACACGAAGCACCCAATTTATTGGATTAGGAATACCTCAAATCGTAGATGCCTTTGTACATCCTGCTGGCCATTATGATTTTTTAATTAAAATTTTGCTTACTGCATTTACATTGGGTGCAGGATTTAAAGGAGGAGAAGTCACTCCACTATTTTTCATAGGAGCTACTTTAGGTAATATTTTAATTTGGTTCATTCCTTTACCCATAGCCTTATTAGCTGCGATGGGATTTGTTGCAGTATTCGCAGGCGCAACAAATTGCATCATTGCTTCCATTGTGTTGGGAATAGAAATATTTGGGCTGTCAGCAGGATTATATATTGGATTAGCGAGTGTGATGGCATACTTTATTTCAGGTATGACTGGAATTTACGCCTCTCCTATGAAACAAACATGGAAACATAAAGTGTACCATTCTTTAAAAAATATTATTAAGTTTTAATACAAGATTTTATGGCAGTACTAAAATTAGTTGAAACAGAAAAAGAATTAATTGGGTTAAAGCAATTACAAACCAATAATTTAAGAAGACTTATTGGGGAGGAGGAAGCGATGAAAGAAGGATTTGTGACTTCGGAATACGAGTTATCCTTACTTCAAAAAATGCATGATATACATCCATCCATCATAGTGAAAGAAGGAGAAGAAGTAGTGGGATATACTATTGTTACGAATAAAGATGTACTAGGAGAACACCCTGAATTAGATCATTTATTTCAAACATTAGATGCCACTTCCTACAACGGCAGTTTATTAAAAAATGAAAACTATATTTTAGTGGGGCAAGTATGTGTGGGAAAAAGTCATAGAGGACAAGGATGGGTTGCTAAGATGTATGAATTTTATAAAAATTTACATGCAAAAAATTACAAATATTTAGTAACGGATATTTCACAGGCCAATAAAAGATCCATCAAAAGGCATCAAAAAATAGGCTTTGAAACTATTGGCGTGATTGAGCAAGTGGGAACTGGCTGGGATATTGTATTATGGAATTGGAATGCTTAAGACTTCTTGAATAAATAAATAAATAAATGAATAGATAGATAGTTAGTTAGTTAGTTAGTTAACTAATTAGATAGTAACTAAATTAAATTGATAGATAAAATAATGATCTAAATCAATAATTACCCTCTAGTGATGGGTCTAGTTAAACAAGTAGGACCTCCACCCCCTTTCACGCTAATATCAGCACCATCATATTCAATAACTTTGCATCCTGCATTTTCTAAAGCGGCTTTTGTTTTAGGATTCCCTTTCACCATCAAACAAACGCGAGGCGCAATTGCCAATACATTACAACCCATGCTATCAAATTCTTCCTCAGGAACTTCTACTAAATCAAATCCTTTTTCTATTAAAATATTTCTAAAAGCAATCGGCATTAAAGGAGAATACACCACCGCTAAATTTTTATCTACTGGGCTTAATATCGACATTAAATGAAACACATCCGAAGGTCCTTTATAATGAGGCATGGCAGCGGTAATCACTTGAACCCCTTGAGGTGCTAATATTTCCGTTAATTGTTTGATGCCTTCTAAGTTTGTACGATAAGTGTGCCCCACAGCTAATGTATTTTCATCTAACCAAGCCACATCACCGCCTTCTAAAGTTCCTGGCGCTTGAATCACCCCTAATACTTTAATCCCATTCGCTTCAAAAGCTTTTTGTTGCGCCAAGGGTTCGTTTTTACGGCCTTCTTTTCCCATATTACAAATAATCATTCCTTGATTAGTCGCAATAGCTGCATCTCTACAATACACCGAATCCATATTTACAGATTCATCTGTTGGAAAATAAAAAAGTTGAGCACCTTGTGATTGAAGTATGTTTTCAAAGGAAGCATATTCATGCAATGATTGTTGCATATTAGGTTGACCTAAATAATTAAGTGCTTCCCAATGCGCTGCAATGTGTTCATCATTTAAAAATGCAGCTTGTACATTTTTTATAAAAAGTTTTTGAATGGTGCCGTATTCAGAATGTGCGGTTGAACTCATGAGAAAAATAAATTATAAAATGGTATATTAATTTGTATTCACATCAGTAAGTTTTCTTTTTCGAACCACCCAGGCATAAATAGGAACCGAGGACATAGACAACAAAAACCCCCAATACACCACTTCTTGGCCTGATCCAATCACGATCCACATAGAAAATAAAAATGCAGATAAAGCTAAAGCAATTGCCATCGCTTTTTGAAAAGCGGATTTAAATGAATATTGAAAACGAATAATTAAATAAGCTGCTGTAGAAAATAAATAAGGAATTAAAACAGTTAAGGTAGATAACAGTATTAAAAATTTAAACTGTGCAGCCAAGCCTTTTGTAAAATTCATCGACATAATAAGTGAAATAAATACACTAGAAATGGCCATACCAATAGCAGGCACGCCTTTATTATTGGTTTTAGCAAATACAGCAGGGAATAATTTATCCTTCGCTAATGCGTAAGGCAATTGTCCTTGAATTAATATAAATCCATTTAATGCCCCCATTGCAGCAATCGCAACGCCAGCGCTTACCCAATATTTAGAAGCCTCCCCCCATAACAATACAGCGGCATCAGCAAAAGGAGTCACTGATTGTTGTAGTTGACTAGAAGGAATCATTCCCATTATACTCACGGTACTGGAGATATAAATAAAAGTTGCAATGAGTGTTCCATAAATAGTTGCCTTAGGTATATTTTTTTCTGGATTCACCACACTGCCCGAAGGAATAGTAGCACATTCAATGCCTAAGAAAGCATAAAAAGTAAATGTAGTGGTTGCCGTAATGGCTGCTAAAGTGGAAGTGCCGCTATTATTAAAGGGGATGAAGTTTTGGATATGAATAAAAAACAAGCCCACTATACCAATCGCAAGAATGGGAATAATTTTTAAAATAGTCATCACTAATTGCACTTTACCTGAAGTAAGTATACCCAAAGAATTAATCCAAGTTAACAACCAAATAACAGCAAAGCCAGTTGCAATAGCTAGTTGAGAATGAGTGGCTAAAGCAGGGATGAAAGTACTCAGAGCACTCACAAAAGAAACAGCAATGGCGGCATTGGCACAACATACAGAAACTAAATACCCCCATGCTACTAAAAATCCTGCGAAGTCTCCTAAGCCTCTACGAGAATAAGCATAAGGACCTCCATCGGCGATAGGCATGATCTTACTTAAATTCGCAAAAACCTTGGCTAATAAAAAAGCTCCCAACGCTGAACAAACCCAACCCACCACGCTTATCCCGCCAAAGCTTGCTAAGGTAGTAGGCATTAAAAAAACACCTGCGCCAATCATATTGCCTAATACCAAAGAAGTACTAGTCCATAATCCTAATTTTGACGGTGTTGTTAAAGAAGTAGAATTCATTATAAACTAAATATAACGATTTATAATGTTTTCGATAAGTTCTTGTTGACCACTTATCGCTTTTGGCTCCCCGTTTGCAATCGCATAGGCTTTTAAATCCTCTAAACTTAATTTAGATTGTTCAAATTCAGCTCCTTTGCCACTATCAAAAGAAGCATATCTGCTAGCTCTTATTTTTTTATAGTCGGATTGTTGTAATACCGCATCGGCACTAATTAGTGCACGTGCAAAAGTATCAATGCCACCAATATGAGCATGAAATAAATCCGCAGGATCGGTAGAATTACGACGACGCTTTGCATCAAAATTAATACCTCCTCCTTGGAATCCACCTGCTTCCACAATGATTAACATGGCTTCCACTAATTCATTAATATTAGTAGGAAATTGATCGGTATCCCAACCATTTTGATAATCTCCTCTATTCGCATCCATGCTGCCTAACATACCTGCATCGGCTGCCACTTGTAATTCATGCTGAAATGTATGTCCAGCAAGGGTAGCATGATTCACTTCTATATTTAATTTAAAATCATTCAATAAATCATATTGACGTAAAAAACCAATCACAGTTTCGGAATCATAGTCATATTGATGTTTGGTAGGTTCACAAGGTTTAGGCTCAATAAAAAAAGTTCCTTTAAAACCATTTTTACGTGCGTAATCTTTTGCAGTATGTAAAAATTTTGCCAAATGTTCTTTTTCACGTTTCATATGGGTATTCAACAAACTCATATAACCTTCGCGTCCTCCCCAAAAAACATAATTCTCTCCTTTCAACTCAATGGTAGCATCTATAGCCCCTTTTACTTGGGTGGCTGCATGCGTTAATACATGAAAATCAGGATTCGTAGAAGCTCCATTCATGTATCTTTTATTACTAAACACATTGGCAGTACCCCACAACAATTTCACACCACTTGCTTGCTGTTTTTGTTTTAAATATTCAGTGAGTGCTTGTAAGCGTTTATCATTTTCATGAATATCATTGGTGAAATCCACTACATCCACATCATGAAAACAATAATAAGGCAACCCTAATTTAGTGATGAATTCAAATGCAGCATCTGCTTTGTCTTTGCCACGTGCTATGGCATCCGATTTTTCATTCCAAGGATATAATAAGGTAGGTTCTCCAAAAGGATCGGCTCCATTACCCACAAAACTGTGCCAATAAGCTACTGCAAAACGAAACCAATCTTTCATTGGTTTTCCTGCTACCACTTTGTTTTCATCATACCATCTATAGGCCAAAGGATTATCAGATCCTAATCCTTCGAATTTAATTTTAGGAATACCTTTAAAAAATTCTTGTTCCCCTAATACTACTGACATAAAATTATTTTTAGTTTGATCAATTATTATAAATTCTTATTCAATGTGAGTAACCAATTTGAATAAAGTTCATTGTACATTTTTTCTTTGGTAGGTGTCACCGTTTTAATGGGTTTCACTTGAGCGAAGGCTTCTTGCGCATTGGCATAAACATGATGTCCAATACCCGCGCCTATTGCCGCGCCCACACTGCCTTCGGTTTGATATAGAGCAACAGGAACTCCAGTGGCGTTTACAAAAGCTTCTGTAAACACTTCACTTAAAAACATATTAGCATGTCCTGCTCTTATAATATTAGGTTGCATTCCATTGCTGCGCATAATATCTAATCCATATCTAAAAGTAAATGCGATCCCCTCTTGTGCTGCTCTAAAAATATGCGCGTGACTATGTTTATTTAAATCAATTTTAGAAAATTGGGCGCCGATAATTTTATTGTTAAAAATTCTTTCTGCGCCATTGCCAAATGGAAAAATTTGCAAACCATCACTACCTGCTACAACTTGACTTGCTTGTTGATTCATTTCAGGATACGTAAGCCCAGCTCCTATTTTATTTTTAACCCAACTATTCATGATACCTGTACCATTTATACATAACAAAACTCCTAATCGGTTTGTCTGCGGCGTATGATTTACGTGCGCAAAAGTATTCACTCTTGATTGCGGGTCATAGGTGATTTTGTCTGTGACTCCATAAATAACTCCCGAAGTTCCTGCAGTGGCAGCCACTTCACCCGGTTCCAATACATTTAAGGATAATGCATTGTTAGGTTGATCGCCTGCTTTATAGGTAATGGGTATGCCGGCTTTTAGAGATAAAGTGCTAGCTACTGTTGAAAGTAAATGGCCATGGTTGCTAAATACATTCTGAATTACTGGAAAATGATTTTGATCAAATCCAAAATGTTGCATTACATCTTGCGAAATTTCATTGTTTTTAAAATCCCAAAAAATGCCTTCCGATAAGGAAGAAATGCTTGTCGTAATTTCTCCTGTTAACTTCATAGCAATAAAATCACCAGGTAACATTATTTTGTTGATACGACTATAAATTTCAGGTTCATTTTTTTTGACCCAAGCTAATTTAGAAGCCGTAAAATTTCCGGGAGAATTTAATAAATGACTTAAACATTTTTCGGCACCTATGGTTTGAAACGCTTGCTCTCCTATTTCGACTGCTCTACTATCACACCAAATAATACCATCTCTTAAAACTTCTTTATTTTTATCTACCAATACCAAGCCATGCATTTGATAAGAAATACCTATCGCTTGAATTTGTTGCGGGTCGTATTTTTGAGATGCATTTAATTTTAAAATGACTGCTTGAACATGCTCCCACCAAGTCGCAGGGGATTGCTCAGCCCATCCTGTTTGTAAAGAAGTGATAGGAGTTTCTCCATCTGGAAATTGAGTGGAAGCAACACATTGGGAGGTAGCAATTTCCACCACAGAAGCTTTAATAGAAGACGTCCCTATATCCAATCCTAATAAATACATATCTAATTATTTGCAATAAAACTTTTTAGAGTCATTCATACTTTCCAATACAACCTATTAAAACTATGAAAATAATTGCTTCTATTCAAGTGAAAAATTCAATAATTTACCCTTGGAGACCCAATTTTGCAAACAAAGTATTATTGTATAAATTTAACTATGGAAATTACACTACAAAACATTATGGATGCGGCACAACGTATTCAGCCCTATATTCATAAAACCCCCGTTTTAACCTGTCAAAGCATCAATGAAATGTCGGGCATTGATTTTTATTTCAAATGTGAGAATTTTCAAAAAATTGGAGCTTTTAAAATTAGAGGGGGAATGAATGCCACATTATGTTTAAGCCCCGAACAACTCAAAAATGGCATTGCCACTCATTCCTCTGGCAATCATGCACAAGCATTAGCTTTTGCAGCAAAAACATTAGGTATAAAGGCCTATATCGTCATGCCTCAATCATCTCCGCAAGTAAAAGTAAATGCTGTGAGAGGCTATGGTGCCGAAGTGATCATATGTGAATCCAATCAAGCAGCAAGAGAAGCAGCACTCCAAAAAGTAGTAGCCGAAACAGGTGCCGAATTTATACATCCTTATGATGATTATCGAGTGATTACTGGCCAAGCTACATGTATTAAAGAATTTCTGGAAGAAGTGCCTTTATTAGATGTTGTGATGACGCCTGTAGGTGGTGGTGGATTATTATCAGGAACTAGTTTGGGAGCGCATTATTTAAAGCCCAGCTTACAAGTGTATGCAGGAGAACCTGAAGGAGCGGCAGATGCTATTCTTAGTTTTAAATCGGGTAAAGTAGAAAAAGCACCCTTTATAAATACCATTGCGGATGGATTATTGACCACCTTAAGTGAACAAACCTTGGGGATCATCAAGCAACATGTAACTGATATATTCTTAGTCTCTGAGGAAGAAATAAAAGCAGCCCTAAGATTGGTTTATGAAAGAATGAAAATTATTGTTGAACCAAGTTGTGTAGTCCCACTTGCTGCAGCACTTCGAAATAAAGAATTATTTAAAGGAAAAAAAGTGGGCATTATTTTATCGGGAGGCAATGTGGACTTAACCAAGTTCGCGGAATGGTTTCCTACAATTTAATTGTTTTTAGCGCCATTATCAACCCAACAATAAATGGCATTTTTTTCAGCTGTAGTGATGGTTCTATTCTTAGGCATTTTACCTGTTACGATAGATGATTTAATTTGAGCAGCACCGTCATGTACTGTTTGAAAATCCTTCAAAGCAGTAATAACTTGATCATCATGACATCCGGGCATATTACAATTTGCGTCTAATATAGGTTTTATGGTTTTGCTAAAACTTATTGCAGGATCACAAGTATTCGAAGTGCTATCTACCGATTTAGAAGTACAAAAGAAATGAGTACTGGAGATTAAAATGGAAAAAAGTAGTAGGATTTTTTTGGGGGACGATATTTGCATAAACATTTGTTTAATACAAATGTATTTTATTTCAAATGATCTATCAAACTTAACTTACTCCACTTTTTAGATTCAAGAATCCAGGTAGATGTATGCTCTGTGATATTCATTAAAATATCCCAGGCTTCATTCATTAAACTTTTTTTAATAGAAGCGCTTTTATAGTCTTTATTTAAAACTAATTTGGCTACCATTTCGCCATTCACTAAATAAGCAGTTTGATTAAAAATTTTACCCACTTGCTTGTGCTCTTTTTTGCCAAAAAAACAATCCCCAATTAAAATTCCAATCACATGTTCATGTGTAGCGTCTAAAATCATCATATTTTCCACATACGCTACCGTTTCGTTTTTTTGATTCACTAATAAATACATTTCTATGATTTTAAGGTTAAGTTAATAATGAGACCTCAATTAATTATAAGGGCTTTAATTATAGGGCGCTTTGGAAATAAGTTCCTGAACAATATCTTTGGTATGATGTGTAAGCTGAAACTGAACTTTATTTTTTTCTTGTAACCATTTTATAAATTGAGCGGGGAATTCGTCATCTATATTTTTCAACACCATCACCCCCATTGTTCGCATGGCTTCAGCATTACATGCTTGCTCATAATGATTTAATATGGGTATACTTAATATTTTTTTATTCAAATACATTGCTTCTGCAGGAGTTTCAAAACCTCCAGCAGTAATGATGCCATGGCATCTTATCAAGCTACTTGTAAATACTTGATTATGTATGGGATAAAAAGTAATATTCTTGGAATTGGTAATTTGTACAACTTCCTTAGTGAACACTTCAAAATGTGTACCTTTTTGTTGATGTAAAAAAGGAGTTAAATAACCCATTGAATATTGTGGCAAATACACTGTAATATGTCCATCGTCAATTGGATTTGCCTCTATGATTTCATCCTTGATAATAGGATTGTAAATATTTTTATCATAGGAAGAAAAATGTAAACCTAAATAGTCGGTACTTTTGACCATTTTCTCTAACACTAAGTTTCCTATAGGGCTAAACACTTTTGCACGAGGAGTTAATTTACTTTGAAAACTAGCTTGATGACCAAATTGAATACTTTTTTTCTTTTGTAAGCTACATGAAAGAGAAGTTATAAATTCAAAATCATTTATAATTAAATCGTACTGGTTTAAGGGTAATTGTTTAGCCTCATTAAGGACACTTAATGAAAGGGATTTTGCAATTTTTTTATAATCTAAGCCTCCTGTAGGTTTATAAAACAAACTAACTCCTTTGCTTTGATACTTAATGGGTATATCTAAATTTAATTGTGCATTAGATCCGCTTAAGAAAAAGTCAACATCCCCATACTTTTTAAGATAAGGATACAATTGAACAGCACGACTTACATGGCCATTCCCTGTTCCTTGTATGGCATAAAATATTTTCATTACATTGAAACTTGAAATGCAACTTCATGCGTAATGACACTCAGCTCCTCTTGTAAATGAATAATTTTATTTTTATTAACAGAGCTGATGTTTTCAAATTGTTTGGGGTCGTAATGATATAGCTTCCACCCTTTGTCATAATACTCTAAAGAAGTTAAGTTTTCGATCCAATCGCCACTATTTAAATAAGTCACTGACCCTTTTTCATTGGTAAAAACACGATGTTGCGGTTGATGAATATGACCGCAAATCACATATTGATATTTATTTTCAATAGCAAGTTCGGCTGCAGTTTGTTCAAAATCATTGATCCATGAAACCGCCTTTTTTACACCATTTTTGACACTTTTACTAAAACTCATCTTCTCCTTTCCCATGATCTTCATCCACCAGTTCAAAAGACTATTAATCAATATGAGTAAATCATACCCGTAGCCACCTAATTTAGCTAATAGTTTAGCACTTCCCTTGGTGGTTCTATCAAAAACATCTCCATGAAACACCCAGTTTTTTTCGCCATTTATTTCAAACACGATTTTGTCTGTTAATTGAATATTGCCCATTTCAAAATCGGCATATTTGCGTAAAGCTTCATCATGGTTACCGGTGATATAGATTACCTTTGTATCCTTACTTGCCATGCTAAATATTTGCTTGATAACCGCCATATGACTCGCTGGAAAATAACGCTTATTAAACTGCCAGATATCTATGATATCCCCGTTTAAAATAAGGGTTTTAGGTTGGATACTTTTTAAGTAATTAAGCACTTCTTTAGCCTGACATCCAAATGTACCTAAATGTAAATCACTTAAAATGCATATTTCCATTGGTCTTTTTTCCATGATCTAAGTTTGTGTAAATAACGTATAAGCATGTAAATACAATATTTCCTAAACATTACTTTAATGTTATCAAATTATGAAGAGAATATTACTTGGAATAAGAAACAATAATTTTACGAATCAATTTTATAAAAAGATGAAATACAAATACGTACCAAGAGACATTAGCTGGTTAAGCTTTAATGCAAGAGTATTACAAGAAGCCAATGATTCTGCAGTGGCTTTAAAAGATAGAATTCGATTTTTAGGAATTTTTTCCAACAATTTAGATGAATTTTTTAGAGTCAGGGTTGCCACGTTAAAAAGAATGGTTGAATTAATTGATAAAAAGAAAAATACCAATATTGATATACTGGAGTCTCCTAATTTGATTTTAGAAGAAATACAAACTATTGTATTAAAGCAGCAAAGTGAATTTACAAGGATATGGAATAATATCAATAAAGAATTAATTAAAAGAAATGTGGTGATTGTCAATGAAAAAAAATTGACACTTATCCAAAAGGAATTTGTGAGAAATTATTTTGACAATGTGGTAAGGCCTTATATTATCCCATTAATGATTGACAACCTCCCTGAACTACCTTATTTAAGGGATAAAAGCTTGTACTTGGCAATTGTAATGAGAAATAAAAAAGACGCTTACCAAGAAAAATTTTCCTTGATAGAAATCCCTTCTAAGTCCATAGGTCGTTTTGTCATTTTACCTAGTGTTAATAATAAACAAACTATCATATTACTAGAAGATATAATAAAATTTAATCTTCCTGTCATTTTTTCTCATTTCAAGTTTAATTATTTTGAAGCGAACGTATTTAAAATTACAAAAGATGCAGAAATTGATATTGAACAAGAAGTAGGCATTAATTTTGTGGATAAAATTTCGAAAGGAATTAAGAGTAGAAGAAAAGGGAAACCTGTGAGATTTGTATATGACAAAGAAATGAATGCGGAACTTTTAGAGTTTTTAATTAAAAAATTAAAACTCACTAGTAAGAGTAGTATTATACCAGGGGGGCATATTCATAATTTTAAACATTTTATGGATTTCCCAAATGTGTTGACTGAAAAAAATCAACGACCAGGCCCCTTTTCACACCCATTGTTTAAGAAAAAAGAATTAGTGTCGGAAGTGATTTTGAAAAAGGATGTGATGCTACACTTTCCCTATCATAGTTTTGATCCTGTTATTGATTTATTAAGAGAAGCGGCCATGGATGATACGGTATATTCCATTAAAATCACAGCCTACCGATTAGCAAGCAACTCTAAAGTAATTAATGCGCTTATTAACGCTGCAAGAAATGGCAAAAAAGTAACTGTATTTTTAGAATTAAAGGCAAGATTTGACGAAGAAGCAAACCTGGAGTGGAAAACAGTCCTAGAGGAAGAAGGCGTGAATGTTATTGTGGGGATACCCAATATCAAAGTGCACGCTAAATTATGTGTGATTCAGAAAAAAGTAAATAACAGAACCATTCAGTATGGATTTATAAGTACCGGAAATTTAAATGAAAAAACGGCAAAAATATATGCAGACCATTGTTTGTTGACCGCATCCAGAACTTTATTGACTGAAGCCAATAAAGTATTCACCTATTTGGAAAATTGGCATGCAGGTATTAAACCCATTAGTAAATCTAGAAATTTATTGATTTCCCCAGTTAATATGCGAAGTACTATTGTGAAGCTCATCGACAATGAAGTAAAATTTGCAAAACAGGGTAAAGAAGCAAAAATTACCATCAAACTAAATTCACTGAGCGATCAAATATTATTGGACCACTTATACAAAGCAGTCAAAGAGGGCGTAGAAGTGAACTTGATTATACGTGGAATTTTAACCTTGAAAAATGTAAAGGAAAAATTAAGTCATAAAATAAATGCCATTAGTATTGTGGATGAATATTTAGAGCATGCCAGGGTTATGATATTTAATAATAAAGGCAATGAGAAAGTATACATATCAAGTGCCGATTGGATGGTGCGTAATCTAGACCACCGAATTGAGATAGCTACTCCAATTTTAGATAAGAATATAAAAAGAGAGTTGATTGATATTTTAAATATCCAGTTACAAGACAATAAAAAAGCTAGAATTTTAGATTCAGAATTAAGTAATAATTATGTACCTTCCGAAAGAAAGAAGTCCTGCAAATCTCAGGTAGAAACTTATCATTATTTAATGGGTAAAAAATATTAAAATTGGTACTTGCAGCAATAGATATTGGAAGTAACGCCGCCAGATTATTAATTTGTGAGGTGGTCAAAAAAGGGAAAGAAACAGAATTTAATAAATTAAACTTATTGAGAATCCCTTTGCGTTTGGGTTTTGATGTTTTTGAAAAAGGATATATTGGTGGAGCAAAAAAGAAAATGCTTATTAACACTATTAAGGCGTTTAGCAATTTACTTAAAGTGTATGAAGTTGAACATTATATGGCTTGTGCCACAAGCGCCATGAGAGACGCCGAAAATGCGAAAGAAATTATCAAAGAGATAAAATCGGAAACTTCTATTGAGATTGAAATTATATCTGGTGAATTAGAGGCAGAAATTATATACGAAAACCATATTGCAGAATTTTTAGACAAGGATAAAAGCTATATCTATATTGATGTAGGTGGCGGCAGTACAGAAATTACTTTATACCATAAATCAAATGTGATCCTACAGAAATCTTTTAATATTGGTACGGTTCGTTTATTAACGAATAAAGTAAAAGATGAAACCTGGGATGAGATGAAAGACACCTTAAAAGAACTTGCAAAAAAATACGAAAACATGATTGGTATTGGCTCAGGTGGAAATATCAATAAGATATTTGCAATAGTGGGGGCCAAAACGAATAAATCTATTTCATCTGATACCCTGAAAGATATTTTCAAGGAAATGGATCCTTTGAGCATTGAAGAAAGGATGAAAAAATATACGATTAAAGAAGATAGAGCAGAAGTGATAGTTCCCGCACTTACTATTTATAATGCCATTTGTAAATGGGCCAATATTGACGAAATTCATGTCCCTAAAATTGGATTAGCAGATGGCTTGATTCATCACCTGTATGATATGGTAGAAAACTAAACCCTATCAAAAAAATTAGTTTTCAGGGAAATTATAGATGCTACTTTTTTTAGATGCGGTTTTATAAATAACAGCTTCGGTGATATAAACATTAGAGGAGCTGGAATTAGAATGATGTTCACCTTTGACTTGAATAGTCACAATATGTTTACCAGGTTTTAATTTAAAGTCATTCCACAAAGTGATATTTCGATGCTCTTGTTGTGCGTAATCAAAATAAGTATCAATATCTCGATGCCATTTTCCATCTACATAAATAGCAGCTTTGCCCCCATCCTTCACCCAATTCCCAGCTATAGAAATTCCTGTGCCTTCAAAACTAAAGGTGATTTCATCGCCTTTAGTTGCAGACATAACCGCCTGCGGCCTTTCTGTTTTACCATCCCAGGATTTTTCTTTATACGTTTTCCAATCCCCTTTTGAAACCCAATTCGTTTTGTCAAAAACAGAAAGTTTTTTATCAAACACTAAATGAGGATAAGCATCTTCCCATAATGCCGGAGTTACTTTTTGTTCAGGCCATGAAATTTGTTCATCAATTACTTTACCTCCATTTTGCTGAATCATTTGCAATGCATATTGATACGTATTTTGAACAGCCGTCCGATAAGAATAGGTGGTATTAATAAACAAAGTATCTCCCACTGCATTCACCCCATCTTGCATAGAAGCAGGAAGTTGACTAAACCCTTTGATAACGCCTAAAACTGCCATGGCATTGGATGGATTACAATCGGCATCCTGACCACAACGAGTTGTAATTTCCATCGTTTTCATAGGATCGCCTTCTCCATATAATAAACCCATAATAATAAAGGCTCCATTAAACTTCGCATCAATATTAAAATTTGTCCCTGCAGCACAAATATGATCATAGCCCCATTTATTTTGTAATTGAGCCCATGCTGCTTTCCAACTATTAGGATACTTTTGATGTAATTGAATTACATCACGAACAATTTTAGCATAATCACTTTGTTGTGGAATAGAATGCAAAGATTTATTGATAATGGATGGAATGTTGTTGTCAAAATAAGCTTGTGTATATAAAGTAGATAAAAATATGCCGCCATAAACGCCATCACCATAGTTCATAATATGCCCAATTTTATTAGCCAATTTCATAGCTGATTGAGGTAAACCAGGACACATAAAACCTAAATAATCAGCTTCAATTTGAAAGTCAATATCATCTGAATGATCACTAAATTCAGGACTTCCAGAAGCAGGCGGAAATATACTGTCATAATAATTTTTTCTAGCTTGTACATTGGCGTGCCAAAGCATATATCCTGCTTTAGCAAACATTTCTTGGTATTTTTTTGCTGGAGCATGGATACCAAATTGATCCATGGTCATCATAAAAGTAAGTTGAACATAAATATCATCCTGCCACATACTGCCTCGTATATCCTTTGGTGTCCAATTGATTGAATCATCATAAGTAGCATATTGTGCCCGAAACTCAATGGGCGCTCCATAAGTTACTCCAATCATCTTTCCAGCCCAACCTCCTTTGATTTTGTCGATCAATGTGGCTTTATTGATGGTCAAGGTTTTGGACTGCCCAAACATTAATGTGGATATAAATAGACATCCGCAAAAAATACCTAAGCGAATTCGATGAGCGAAAGAAAATAAATTGGACAATTTTAATGAAAAAATCATAAGGCAACCGTTTAATTAAAAAAGCAATGAGGAAGGTTATATTTACAAGAACCATAAAAATTGCTACTTACCCCTAAAATTCACCCCTAGTAAATCGACATTAGTAAAAGAAAAATACATTTTATAAATTTAATTTAGAAAAAAAATCAGCTTCGCTTAATTCTAGTACTTCGCCAGGAGCTAGGTTTCCCAATGTAAGCTGTTCAATTGAAGTTCTGATTAATCGGATACATTTATGATGCACTGCTGCTACCATTTTGCGAACCTGATGATATTTGCCTTCTGTCAAAGTAATCGTAAGCCAATCACTTGGCGCGTTTTTATGAGGAGGGTTATCCGTTTTCCACAAATTAGAGGGAGGGTTAACCAAAGACACCTGACAAGGTAATGTTTTATATTGTAATCCATTGGGGGCACTAATTAAAATCCCATTGGCTAATTGTTGAATTGTTTCGTCGGTTACTTTATTTTTCACCTGAACTAAATAAGTGCGTTGGTGAGGAATTACATTTTGAAACAAAAGACGCGTAATTTTTTTATTAGTTGTTAATAAAAGTAAACCTTCTGAAGCTTGATCTAATCGTCCAATGGCATGTGTTCCCTCGGGAAATGGAAAGGAAAGATCACCCAATAAACGGACGGGATGCGAACTCACAAATTGAGACACCATATTCATTGGCTTATTTAAAACAAAATATCGGTGTGCATTCATCCAAGCAAATTACTTAATATTGTATATGCAACAAGCGTCCAAGGACCCCTTACACGGAAAAACTTTAGAATTCATAGTGACCGAATTGGTGACTTATTTTGGCTGGGAAGCATTAGGACAACATATCCCTATTAATTGTTTTAATAGCGATCCCAGCATTTCTTCGAGTTTAAAATTTTTAAGAAAAACTTTATGGGCCCGAAAAAAAGTAGAGGAATTGTATATTAGAATGATTCAAAACTAATTAATATGTCACTTCATTTAGGTAGAACCGAATTTGGAAACAAAGATAATCTAGGAAATGTATTCACACAGGAAGAGGCGATGCAACTTTTTAATGATTGGGTGTTGAATCCCAAATTAAAATTGCATATGAAACAGGTGGCGCATATGATGCGCTGTTGGAGTGCAGAGAAAGAATTTCTAGATGAAGCGGGACAATGGAAATGGGAAATGGCAGGCTTATTACATGATGCCGATTGGGATCAATGGCCCGAGCAACATTGTAAAAAAATTATTGAACATTTAGAAGAAAAAAATATAGACCCAGAAATTATTAGAGCCATTGCTTCTCATGGTCCCATTCACTTTGGTGTATTACCAGAAACCTCCATGGATAAAATGTTATTTGCATTTGATGAATTATCAGGCTTAATACATGCTTATTCTTTAATGCGACCAGGAGGTTATGAAGCTATGGATGTAAAAGGAGTGAAAAAAAGATTAAAAGATAAAGCATTCGCTGCGAATGTATCTCGTGAAGACATTGATGATGCATGTACTCGAGCGAATATCAGTTTAGAAGAACTTGTTGAATTTATTATTACACGTCAAGGAGTAGTGACTCTTTAATGCAATATTCTAACAAGAAAACGGATTCATTTTAGTAGTTGGATTCATCATGTAAGTCACAAGGGTATTGTCTTTCATAACTTCAACGACTCTGAATCCGTGATAATCGGTTCCCCAATCGCCTCCAATATGGGCGTCAAAAATAAATGGGATTCCTTCTATAACTTTAGCCGTATCCTGCGTATGATCATGGCCATGAAAAACAGCTTTAATATTTTTATATTTTTTAAGTAAAGATGTAAAAGAAGGCGTATTAATACCGCTTGGTAAGCTTGCTATTTGCGGGATATGTATGAACAATAAAATATTTTTTTTGTCTTGGTGTTCGATAAATTTATTCTCCAGCCAATCTAAATTAGGTGAAATATATTCTCCTTTTTCATTAGAGCTATCACCCAATATTAATGCATTATTATTTATCACTGCATCATGATGCGTAGGTGTTTTCCAAACCTGTTCCCACTCTTCTAAACTTACCATATCATGGTTTCCCCTGGTTACATAAAAGGGCATTTTTAATCCATCCAATTTGGTTTTCATCTGGGGCATGAATGATTTTTCATTATGGATCAAGTCACCATTCATCACACAAAAATGCAAATGATGTTCGTGATGAAATTGATTGATTTTTTGAATAGCAGTATTAATATTGTCGTCAAATGGAGTTTTAGCTTGACCATAATGTATATCAGACGCCACTACAAAACGAAGCTTTACTTTATTGCGAAGTTGAAATACTTCTGCAGCGCTCAAACTTTTCATCCCTCCGGTTAAAAATAGAACAGAAGCAAAAGATACATTTTTGATGAATTTACGACGTGATTCAGCCAAATTTTGGGCTTCTAATTTTGGATTCACTTCAAGCATATAATAATTTATTAATTACTTAAAATTACCAAAAAATGCTACGCTAGAATATTAATTCTACATGAAATGAATGCAAAGGGGCAATTATATTAAAAATTGAAAGCCCTTCTAAATATGATTTTATTCATATTGGGAACCTCCAAAAAATGGATTAATTTTATAAATATAAACACACAACAAGATGTTTGAATTTTTAAAAAAATTATGGGGGTCTAAAACAGACTTCGCAGCTTTATTAAAAAGCGGCGCCATCATTATTGATGTAAGATCGCCTCAAGAGTATGATAGCGGGCATATTAAAGGCTCTAAAAACATACCCGTTAATTTAATTCATCGAGATGTGGAAATGATTAAAAAATGGGCAACACCTATTATTGTCGTTTGTCAAAGCGGCGCTAGAAGCAATATGGCAAAGTCCATATTAAAAAGAGCCCATATTGAAGTATACAATGGAGGTTCTTGGATGAGTTTGAAATCTAAGATTTAATTGGATGAGATAAATGCAACATTGGATAAGATAATTGCAATATCTAACCTTTATAATACCTTATGATTGCCCCCTCAGTCATATTATGACAATACTTTGATTAAACAGTCTTTTTAGGAGGCAATGCGAAAGCTTTAGCTTCGTGCTCAAATTGACCATTATGAGCCCCATCGCAAAAAGGCTTGTTTTTACTTAATCCGCAACGACACAAACCAATTACTTCTCTTCCAGCTAAATCATAAGTTTCACCAGATCTGTCTACTATAGTGAATTCACCTTCCACTTTAATGGAGCCATTATTATTAATAGTAATTTTTGTTGCCATTTTAAATATTTTAGAAGTCAAAATTAAAGGAATACACTCAAATGGGAATGTATTTTTATCCCAATTTCAATGTTCTCGGTTTTTACGTCTTAATTGGATTTTTTTCAATAATTTAGATCCAACAAGACCTTTTAAAGATTCCAAACCAGATTACAAGACTATGTTGAAACAAAATCGAAGTATACACCATAAATTAATTGGAATCGCAATCATTTTATGGGCCTCCTCTTGCTCTCTATTGCCATGGAATAAAGAAAAATATAAATCGGTCAAAATAGGAAATAGCGAATGGATGGTGGACAATTTAAATGTAAGCACTTTTCAAAATGGAGACGAAATACCCGAAGCACAAACCAAAGATGATTGGGTTTATTTATGTAAACAAGGTTTGCCAGCTTGGTGTTATTACAAAAACGATACCGCCAATGGCAATAAATATGGAAAGTTATATAATTGGTATGCTGTAAATGATATCAGACTTCTAGCTCCCAAAGGTTGGCATGTTGCAAAGGATGAAGAATGGACTTTACTTGCACTTAAGTTAGGAGGAGATGCGGTTGCCGGAGGAAAATTAAAAACCAAGCAAGGTTGGAAACCTTATAAAGGCGCAGAAGGTAATGGGACCAATACCCATGGCATGAATGTGCAAGCTGGTGGATTTAGAAGCGGAATAAGTTGGTTTGGATATGAGGGAGAAGGTGCTGGATTTTGGACTTCCAACCAAGTAGATATAGACAAAGCCAAATACATTATGATTTTAAATGCGAGTAATGAGTTACTAAAAGGGCCTTTTGGAAAAATGAATGGTATGTCGGTGAGATGTGTGAAGGATAATAAATAAAGAACTTAGTGATCCTTATGAAATATTTGAATAAAATTTTTAGCGGCGTCATTTTAGTAGGAATTTGCTTATCGCACATTCAATGTCATGATGCTTCATCTTCTATTCCTAAAGCAGATGCAGATAATGGAGGGCTTTTTTTAGCCCCTGGCTTTGGCGCATTAGTAGTTATAGATAGTTCAGGTCCAGCAAGACATATTGCAGTGAGTGACGAAGGAAATATTTATGTCAAATTAAGAATCACCGAAGGAGATTCTGGAAATGTTGCAATACAAGTGAATCAACAAGGTAAAGCGGAAATCATGCAGCGCTTTGGAGACTACCCTAATGATGGAAGCTTTGCTACCGAAATGAGAATCCATAAAAATTATTTATACTTCAGTTCCGAAAAAGTAGTCTACAAACAAAAGCTATCTAGTTGGACATTAATTCCCACTGGAGAACCTGAAATTGTTTTAGTAGATGATCATGGACATGGGGCGCATTGGCATATCACAAAAACAATTGCATTTGATAAGGATGATAATATGTATATCCCATTTAGCGCACCTTCCAATGCTTGTCAGGATTTAGCGAGTAATTTAGGAGGCGCTACTGCTGGTGTGCGTGGCGCAGATCCTTGTCCTGAATTAGTGGACCATGGCGGCATTTGGAAATTTAAAGCCAACGGAACTGGCTTGTTTCAAAAAGATGGCGTGAGAGTGGCTACCGGCCTAAGAAGTGTGGTAGCAATGGATTGGAATAATGAAGCAAATAGTTTGTTTTTAGTACAACATGGCCGCGACGATTTACATTTACTATGGCCACAATATTATTCAGCATGGCAAAATTCAGTGTTGCCTGCTGAAGAGTTTATTCAGTTAAAAGAAGGAACTGATTATGGATGGCCCTATAGTTACTACGACCCCATTCAACAAAAAAAATTATTAGCTCCAGAATATGGTGGTGATGGTAAAAAATTAGCAAGAAACCCTGAAGTAGGATTACCCATAATGGCATTCCCTGCACATTGGGCACCTAATGATTTATTATTTTATAAAGGAAATCAATTTCCAGATCACTATAAAAATGGTGCATTCATTGCATTTCATGGATCCACCAATAGAGACCCCTACCCTCAAGCTGGATATGTAGTTTGTTTTGTTCCATTTAAAGATGGAAAACCTTCAGGAGATTGGGAAGTATTCGCAGATGGTTTTGCTGGAGTGGATCCTATCGCAAATGTAAGTGACGCTAAGTTTCGTCCTATGGGATTGTCTGAAGGTCCTGATGGTTCTTTGTATGTAGTGGATTCAAGAAAAGGAAAAATTTGGAGAATCATTTATAATGGAGACAAAGCAACATTTAACGAAGCATCAATTGCTAAAATAAATGAACGAAAAAAAGCAAACAATATTAAAATACCAGATGAAGTAAAAGATATTGTGTACAAAGAAAAGTTGATGCCAAGCGCACAATTATTTCAAAAACAATGCGCTTCCTGTCACCAAATGAATGGACAAGGCGATGAAAATAGATTCCCTCCGATAGATAATACCGAATGGGTGAGTGATAAAAATAGATTGATTAATATTATTTTAAATGGATACAGTGGGCCTATAAAAGTAGGAGGCAAAAGCTATAATAATGTCATGCCTAATCATGTATATTTAAAAGATGATGAAATTGTTGAAATCATAAAATATATGAAAAATAATTTCAACCCCAAAACAGCAGAAGTTACAAAAGCAGATGTGGCTGCACTGAGAAAAAAATAATAGCGGAAAAAACAAAAAGAGTCTTCTATGAAAAAAAATATATTATTAACCCTATTGGTTTTTATAATTGGAATGCAAGCAATGGCTTCTACTTCAGACACTATAACATTGTATAGTCAGTTTTTAAAAAAAGAAAGCAAATTTGTAGTCATTACCCCTACCAGTAACTCGCCCTATTCTAAAGATCAAAAATCTCAAAAATATCCAGTGGTCTATTTGTTACATGGATACAGTGGCAATTATTCTAATTGGTTAAAAGATGCACCTCAGTTAAACGCCAAAGCAGATGAATTAGGAATCATCATAGTCACTCCTGATGGTGGTTTTGGAAGTTGGTACTTTGATAGCCCTATAGATCCATCTATTAAATATGAGTCATACATTACCAAGGAATTACTTCCCTATATTGATAGTCATTACCCAGTCATCAACCATAAAGATGCGAGAGCTATCACCGGATTGAGTATGGGGGGACATGGCGCTTTGTATTTAGCGATTAAACATTTGGATCAATTTGGCGTCGCAGGAAGTGTATGTGGGGGTGTTGACTTTAGACCGTTCCCCAATAACTGGGATATTAAAAAAGATTTAGGAACGTATGCCGAGAACAAACAAAATTGGGATGATAATGTCGTAGTCAATGTGGCTAATAAATTAAAAAATAAAGATTTAGCTATTATTTTTGATTGTGGATTAGATGACTTTTTTTTAGAAGTGAACCGAAGCTTACATCAAAAGTTAATGGAACTAAAAATTGAACATGATTATATTGAAAGACCGGGGTCGCATAATAAAGCATACTGGGGAAGTAGCATTGATTATCAACTATTGTATTTTAAAAAATATTTTAATAGCCACTTAGCCAAACTTTAGTTGGGTGCAAAAAACGCTTACATTTAAAACAAGGGTTAAACCAAGTTTAGCTTTTCAGCAACAAAATCTAAAACCTGAAATGCAGTTTCGGCCATTTTGTTCCCTTTATTGTCTAATAAGGGATTGATTTCGGCAAATTCAATACAAGAAACTTTTTGAGCTAAAATAAGTTGCTCCATAATATTCATGACTTCTTCGGGCGTAAAACCAACAGGAACAGGTGTTCCAGTACCATACGATATTTGATCACAATCCATGGAGTCCACATCAAATGAAATGTAAATGTGGTCGCAGTTTTTCAATTTTTCCAATGCTTCATGAACACAAAAAGTAAAGCCTCTAAGTCTTACCTCTTCTACTTTATACGCTTTAATGGAAAATTGATTTATAATATTTTGTTCAGCAGGTTCAAAATCACGAAGACCAAAATATATTAAATGATCTGGTGAAAATTTAGGACCATCTATTCCTAAATTTTTGATTTGATTCCATTGATGCAAAGTACTTGCTTCAGGATCATTCATTTTATCGGATACATTATCCATATTCATCGCTGCCGCTATAGGCATGCCATGAATATTACCCGAAGGGGAAGTATAGGGAGAATGTAAATCGGCATGTGCATCTATCCAAATCACTCCTAAGGTTTTATGAGGAAAAGCAGCTTTAATTCCACTAATAGTACCTAATGCAGAAGAATGATCTCCAGACAATACAATAGGAAAAAATCCATCTTGCATACTTTTTGTAACAGCATTACAAACTCTTTGACACTGCTGCTGAACATGTTCAATACGTTTAGCAAATGTATTCGTGTTTTTGTGATAGATGGATTCATTATGTGTTTTGACATCAACAAATTCATGTCGATTAAAAAAATCGTTGTTTTGATTGATCGCAGCAATCTCCATCGCATCAATACCCATATCAGAACCACGCGTTCCTGCTCCTATATCCGAGCGATTCTTAATGATTTGAATTTTCATGTCTTTAATCTTTTTCGGTAGGAATAATAAATGCCGCTCTTCTTGGAGCTGGATAGGGAACATTTCCTTTTAAACCAAACCATAACACTTTATTAAATTCAAAATCATTATTGCTATCTTCTACGACAAAATTAAATTGTTCGGAACGTTTTTGCCATTCGTTACGAGCCGTATTTAATTCATGGGTATCAATCATAGGCGATATCGCTATAAAATTAAAGGGCAATGCTTTATTGTCAAAGCAGCGCCATAGTGGAGTGGCAGCAGCATCATATTGTGTCATAGGTGGTATTCCTAAAATTAATTCCATCGTCCTTAATATACCAGAAGTAGTATAAGCAGTATGATCTACCCTATTACGTTTTACAAAGCCGCCAGCAATATAGGCTGGGCTTCTGTGTGCATCCACATGATCAGATCCATTTTGTGCATCATCTTCTACAATAAATACTACAGTCTCATTCCATATTGGACTTTTTGATAAAGCTTCAATAAATAATCCCACCGCATAATCATTATCTGCCACATGCGCATAAGGTGTAGGTCTTCCTAATTTTAAACCTTCGGTATGATCATTTCCTAATCGCACCGTATTAAACTGAGCAAGTTTATTATTCGCCACCAATGAATCAAATTCTTTTTTCCATATTTGCACTCTTGAAACATCCGTGATATTTAAATTATAACTAGGGTATTTAGGTGCAAAATGATCTTTTAAAACGGAAATAGTGGGTTTATTGCCAGTAACAAATTCCCCATAAGAACGATAGCTAACGCCATAACGATTACATTGGTCCCATAAAAAGCCATTTTTATTATTGGCAATTTCTCTATCTCCTTCCCCTCCATAAGTGCCACCACGACCACTATAACTCGTGGGCCAAGTTTTTTCTAAATAGTCGGTTGCATAACCACCCATGCTCCAATTATGCCCATCCGCACTCACTTCTGCATCTACAAAAAAATTGTCTAATAATACGAATGAGGAAGCTAATTGATGTTGATTGGGCGTTATTTTTTTACCAAATAAAAGCAAACTTGTATCTCCATTGCCTCCGGGCATATCTGCTAGCACTTGATCATAAGTGCGGTTTTCCTTAATCACATAAAAAACATATTTAATGGGAGATTTTTGTTTTAAGGTCATAGGTATTGGAAACCCAGGAGCAGTAGTATCTGCATTCAAAGTTTTTGCGATAGAATAAGGCACATTAGAGTATACTGCTTTGGTATAGGTTAAAAGTGTTTTTTCGGAAGGAACATTAATAACACTCATCGTCCCTTTAAATAAGCCCCCAATATATTCCACTTGTGAACCTGGCTTAAAAGAAGCACCATGACTAATCACTTCTTCTTTTTTACGAACTGGTGAAGGACCATAAGGATTCGCTTTAGATGTAAATCCTTTTCCATTAGCTACCCATAGTTGATTCTTAACTAATCTTACTGAAGTTGGATACCATCCTACTGGAATAAATCCTTTTGCTTCACTTTGTCCAGGATGTGATACATCAAAAACAGCAATGCAATTATTATCAGCATTCGCTATGTATAATTTTTTTTGTGCAGCATCTAAGCAAATACTGTTGGTAGTAGAACCACTGGGAGAATTAGGATACAAAGCAGCATCTAAAGTTTCAATCACGTGCTTTGTTTTAGTGTCAATCACGGAAACACTATTGTCATTGGCATTACAAACATATAAATATTTGCCATCCGGTGATACTAACATTTCGTTGGGATTATCACCTACCGTAATGGGCGTATCCCATGTTTGTGTCGCAAGATCCAATGTATTTACTTTATCACATCCCCAACAAGAGATATATAATTTTTTGTTATCAGGACTCATAATACAAGTAAATGCCTCAGCGTCTAATCCAAAGTACTTAATTACTTTTTTAGTAAAAAGATCTAATACATATAACCGCTTATCCTCTCTTGTCACTACGTATAAAAGGTTTCTCTTTTCATCCAAACAAATTCCAGATGGCCCAATAGCGTTAGGCCATGCTTTTCCTAATTCAAAAGTATCTTTATTAATTAAATGACCGCCAGATAGAGCATATTTAATTATAATATTATCGTGCCCTCCTGCTGCAAATAAATATTTTTCATCCGAAGTAAATTGTAAACCATAAAATGATTTACCAATGACAACGGAGTCCACTACTTTTTGTGTTGCAGTTTGAATAAGCTGAATGGTTTGAGTACTTTGCCCGTTATTAGAAACTGCCATCCATGTACCTGATTTACTTACAGCAATATTTAAAGGCAAATCCCCCAATGGGAAAGACTTCCCTACTGGGCTTAATTTCCAACCATTAGGTAAAGTAACAGAAGCTGGAATTAATTGAGCTTGAGCAGTCATCGAAATGACCAATATGAATAAAATTGTAATTTGTTTTTTCATCTTCTTAATTGTATTTTTAAGAAGCCTAAAGTACGACATATTAAGTATAATGAAGATGACTTTAGTGTGAACGAATGTTTAAATTTTTGCCTTATGAAAAAAATGCTCACTTTATTGACATGGGTAATATGGAGTGCTTTAAATGCTCAAGAATCTCCCTTACCCTCACAAGTTTTTAAATGGAATTTAGCCGCCAATTCAACCGCTACTAAAATTCAATCTAGTACCCTATTTGATGGCAAAGGGGGTGTTTTAAATAAACACACCATGAAGGGAATGAGAGTGCCTAGTCATCAAAAAATAAATATCAAAAAATCAAAAGAATTTGAAAGATTTTATATTGTAAAAAGCGGATTGGCTACTATTCAATTAAATGATCAAAAAATCACTACATTAAACAGAGGTTCTGTAGTATGTGTTTTACCAAATGATGTGTTACACATTGCTAATAAAGAAGACAGCCCCCTCGAAATGTACGAAATGAGTTACCAAGCAAATGCATCTATGAATATTGAAAGAGGTGTGAAAGCAGGTGGATCCTTTATCACGCATTGGGATGATATCACTTTTAAACCGCATGATAAAGGGGGTGTAAGACAATTTTTTGATCGCCCCACCACTATGTTAAACCGATTTGATATACATGTAACACAACTTAATGTGGGTTTTAAAAGTCACGATCCTCACACTCATGTAAATGAAGAAATCATATTAATGCTAGAAGGTAATGCTGAAATGCAAATTGGAAATGACCATCAAAAAGCAAATCCAGGTGATGCAGTATTATTGGGTTCCAATGTATTGCATAACCTTACCAATATAGGAAATACTCCATGTTTATATTTTGCAATACAATGGAATTAGAGATTCAAATTTAAAAAGATGAGATCTACAAATTCGTTTTTACAAAATTGGCGCAATACGATTTGACTACGGCAACTATTGCCTGTGCACAATACAAGTACTTTCTTCATTTATGATTATTAACTACTTGCTTTAAAACCTAGTTTTTGTGGTGTGATAGGTAAATCACGAACACGTTTGCCAGTCGCATTAAATAGAGCATTTGAAATGGCTGACGCTAACCCTATATAAGCAATTTCACCTAACCCTTTGGCACCAATAGAATTAATATAAGGATCTGGTTTATTCACAAACCAAACATCTGTATTAGGAATATTTTTATGACGAGGTACTTGGTACCCCCCAAAACTTGCATTAATAATTTGACCCGAAGTATGATCCCACTCTACTTGTTCGGACATCGCCATACCTATTCCTCCAACAACACCACCTAACATTTGACTACGAGCGGTATTTTCACTAATAATTTTACCCGCATCTCCTGTTGAAACAATGTGTTGGATGTCGATCGTTCCTTTTTGTGGATGCACTAAAACTTTCACAAAATGGGCAGAAAAAGAATTCGTTGCATATTTTAAAGGTTGTGCCCCATTCCCAGTGGAAGTCACAGTAAGATCAATATTGGATTTGCCGGCTAATTGGAATAATTCTTGTAAAGAAATTTTTTCAGTGCCGATCTTAGACTGGACTAAGTCATTCTTAATTTCAATAGTATCTTCCGTGATTGCTTTAAATGATGGAGCAAATTGAATGGCTAATTTTTTTAACTCTTTGATGATGTTATTACAAATTAAATCTACCGCAGAACCTAAGCTAGAGGTGGTTCCTGAGCCACCCTGCGTAGGGCCAGGAGGTAAATCGGAATCTCCTAATTTGAATTTAATTTTTTGAGCTGACATCTGTAAAACGGAAGCTGCAATTTTAGTCATCGCTGTAGGAGTACCAGGACCCATATCGCTCACCGCACTTTCTAAAACTAAAGAACCATCTTTATTAAATACAGCACGTACTGATGCCGAACCCTTATTCGCACCAAAAACGCCGACCGCCATTCCATATCCCACTAGCCAACCATTCTCTTTCACTTTTCCAGGAATCATAGACCTATTTTTCCAACCAATTTTATCTATCCCATATTGATAACAATCTTTTAAAAAGTTAGTAGAGAAAGGCATTTTATTTTCCTGATTGATTTCAGAAAAGTTTTTTATTCTTAATTCAATAGGGTCCATTTTCAGTTTATGCGCCAATTCATCTAAAGCAGTTTCTAAACCAAAACTTCCAGTGGCTTCTCCCGGGCCTCTCATCCATGTGGGCGTTGAAACATCCAATGGCAATAAACTGTATTTAGTATCTACATTTTCACAGGAATATAAAAATTTAGAAACATTTACAATCCCTTCTTTAAAATCTTCATAACGGGAAGTATTACTAATAGCTTCATGAGAAATGCCTAATAATTTCCCCGTAGCATCTGCCCCTACTCCAATTTTTTGCCAAGAATGAGGACGATAACCCACTAATGTAAACATTTGTGGACGTGTTAATAATACTTTTACGGGACGATTTAGTTTTTTAGCGGCAATACATGCAGCTGGTACATGCAGCCAACTTCTTAAAGCATTTCCAAATGCACCTCCTACATTTTCAACAATGATACGAACGTTTTTGTCTGGAATTCCAAAAGTACGCGAGATCGTAAACTGTGTACTTTTAGGGCCTTGTGATTTATCGTATACAGTCAATTTATCATCTCCTTCCCAGATTGCAATGGTAGCATGCATCTCCATGGGGTTATGCACTTCAATTGGAATGCTGTATTCACCTTCCACAAAAAAGGGAGCTTCCTTGCACATTTTTTCTTTCCCTCTTTTGTACACTTGAGTGTTCGTAAGTTTGGTAGCATCCAAACGAGCTTTATTAAAATCAGTTTCAAAAGGAGCTACTTCATATTCTGCTTTTACAAGTCTTAAAGCGGCGTTCGCATTTTCAAGAGAGTCCGCTAATAATAAAGCAATAGGCTGTCCAAAAAAGCGCACCTGATTGTCATACAACACTTTAAATCCTTTCCATTCTGAAGTATTTTTTGGGCGAAGTGCCGCATCTGAAATATATCCAGGAACGGAAGGGCAGTTTTCATAATAAATCACATCTAATACTCCGGGTGCCGCTAATGCTTTTGAAGTATCTAATTTTTTAATAGTCCCTTTTGCAATGGTACTGCAAACAAAAAGTCCATAAGCAATATTGGGAATGATATGCTCAGCCGTGTATTTTGATTTTCCAGAAACTTTGTCTGCGCCGTCTACTCTTTCCTCGTCCGCTAATAAATTCAAAGAATGTAATGATTCTAACATAATTAGGTAATTAAAGTACTTAATTGATAATTTTAAATTTTTTGTTTTGAAGTGGCAACTTCAGTAATCGCATCTACAATATTTTGATAAGCACCACATCTACAAATATTTCCAGACATAAAATCCTTAATCTCGTTTCTAGATTTAGTATGTCCTTCTCTCACACAAGCAATGGCAGACATGATTTGACCAGAAGTACAATACCCACATTGAAAAGAATCGTGTTTTAAGAACGCTTTTTGCATAGGATGCAATTCTTCCCCTTTTGCCAAGCCCTCGACAGTAGTGATAGATTTATTATTATTACTTAACGCTAGTGATATACAAGAGTTTGTTTTTTTACCATCCACATGCACAATACAAGCTCCACATTGGCCCATCTCGCAGCCTTTTTTGGTGCCCGTAAAACCTAATTGTTCACGTAATAAATTTAATAAGCTAGTACGCGGATCAATTTCCAAATCCAATACTTTATTATTGATCGTAATTTTTAATTTCTCCTTGGCGATAGGTTGAGGTATCACTGTTGATACATTCACTGCTTTCGCTAATAAAGAAGGCGTTAAATAAAATGCTAAAGCGGCGGAAGACTTCACTAAAAAGCTTCTTCGAGAGTCGCCTTGATAACAACGTTTCATAGGAACAATTTTATGTAAGTTAATAAATATTGAAATGCGTAACGATAAAAAAAATGAAGTAATTTTAGCGTATGGAAATGAAACTATATATGGTTCTTTTAGGATGCAAACCCGAAGGCCGCCACACCGAGCAACATGATGTATTTTTTGGGATTGCCCCTGCTTTAAAGGATTTAATACCTGCTTTTAAAAAATTTTGGCCCGAAGCCAAAGGCAAAATTCATGTAGATGGCTGGCGAGAAGTCAAATATGCAAATGGCTATCAGGTAGTTATTACACCAAAGGCTGAAAAAATTCAAGAATCATCTGGCGAACTTTATTTCATCAACTTAGGGGGTTATAAAAAGGGGGAATTTGAAGAGTTTCATTATAAATTAGTGATTGCAGCAGATGAATTAAGTAAAGCTTTAAAAATAGCAAAAGACACTGCTTTTTTTAAACATACACATTTTGAAGGAGCCAATTCACA
>JBAXBS010000006.1:0-84608 GCA_037141925.1 Chitinophagaceae bacterium | reverse complement strand
GTATGGAGTTAAAAAGAATTGGAAGAACTCAATTTCATAGTATGAAAGAAGAGTTGATGCATCAAAATAATTTACCTACAGCAGCTCATTCAAAAATATATTGGATAGACGAAGGTGGTTATGGCGCTTTGGGTGCCAAAGGAGCGGCTACTATTTTAGATTCCATACATTCCAATGAAAATAGAAATTCCATACCTCCGAACATGATTCGTATTCCATTCACTCATATTATCGCAGCAGTGGGGACAGGAACCATGCTGGCCGGTTTGATACAATCTGCAGCATCACATCAACAAGTTATAGGGGTTCCCGTTTAAAAAAATGAAGGAACGATTGAAAATGAAATTAAAGCTTTACTCGAAAGCAATCATAACAACAACATGAACAGTAATCATAATGGCCATCAAAAACAATTCACCTTATTACATGACTTTCATTTAGGGGGCTATGCAAAAACTACTCCAGCTCAATTAAAATTCATGAATCAATTTTGGGAGGACGAAAAAATTCCAACAGATATAGTGTATACTAGCAAAGTATTTATGACAGTAGACCAACTGATCAAGAATAATTACTTTCCCGTAAATTCAAACTTGCTAATCATTCATAGCGGAGGCCTACAAGGCAATAGATCATTGCCTCTCGGGACTTTGAATTTTTAAATTAAAAATGATTTAAGAAAATTTCAATACTAATTTAATTATAATGCCTGTGTAATTAAAGAGTACTCCATGAGTGATTCAATAGAAACTATTTGTCAAAATTTATATTATCTAAGAATGACCGACGCTGCAAAAAAACTATCCAACCAACTCGCAATCAAATATTTTTTCGAAATGAAATTTCACTTTCTGTTTGACTTCTTCGTAATCAATTGCACGTCCCAATTCTTTTTGTAACGATGTCACAGCTTTACCTTGAATTCCACATGGCACAATAAATTCGAAATGAGATAAATCGGTATTGACATTGAATGCAAAACCATGCATGGTAATCCAACGACTACATTTAATACCCATGGCACAAATTTTGCGCGCCATGAATGGATCATTGGGTGAAAGCCAAACTCCTGTCTCTCCACTACTTCTCTCCCCTTTTAAACCATATTCTGCTAAAACTTGAATGATCACTTCTTCCAAACTTCTTAAATACCAACCTAAATCTGGTTTGAATTTATCTAAATCCAAAATCGGATACCCTACTATTTGCTGCAAACCATGATAAGTGATATCCCCTCCACGATTAATATGAAAGTATTCAATACCTAATTGTTGAAGCTGCTCCTCTGAAACTAAAACATGCTCTCTTTTACCGCTTTTCCCTAAAGTGAAAACGGGAGGATGTTCCACGAATAATAAGTGATGTTGGGTATCGGCGTCTTGGGCTGGTAAGTCTTTTTGACGAGCTTCCATTTTCCCTTGCGTCCCTTTTAACAACAATGCTTCCTGGTATTCCCAAGTGGGTTGATAGGATTTTACACCTAAATCCTGAAAAAGCACTTTTTGACGCATGAGACAAAGTTACAAACTAAGCCGCAATATCTTACTTTTGCAACATGTCAGAAGAATTAGAAATATTTGCCGAAGATCAAAATGAAGCCTTATATGAGAAATCCACTTTTATCATTGATAAAGGTCAGGAGCCCACTCGTATTGATAAATGGTTGCAAGCTAGAATTGAAGGGATCACTCGAAATAAAATTCAAACCGGGATTGACAATGGTTTTTTAACAGTCAACGGGAAAGTGGTTAAAAGTAATTATCGTACAAGACCAGGGGACGAAGTGGTGTATATGAGTTTTATCAATCCAGATTATACCGAGCTCAAACCTGAGCCGATGAATTTGGATATCGTTTATGAAGATGATGCGGTCATGGTCATTAACAAGCCCGCTAATATGGTGGTGCATCCTGGCATTGGAAATTATACAGGGACTTTATTAAATGGTGTGGCACATCATTTATTATCTCAAAATCCAGATCTTAATGAAGAACTATTGCCTCGATTTGGCTTAGTACATCGTATTGATAAAAATACAACTGGATTAATCGTGTTAGCTAAAACACCTGAGGCTGCAAGTCATTTAGCAAAACAATTTTTCAATCATACCGTAGAAAGAAAATACATGGCTTTGGTTTGGGGTGATGTGGAACAAGAAGAGGGAACGATTGAAGCGCATATTGCTCGACATAAACAACATCGAAAAATGTTTGATGCCTACCCTGATGGAGAAATTGGCAAACATGCAATCACCCATTATAAAGTGTTGGAAAGATTAAATTATGTGTCCTTAGTTTCTTGCGTATTAGAAACGGGAAGAACTCATCAGATTAGAGTGCACATGAAATATATTGGTCATACTTTGTTTAATGATTGGGAATATGGCGGCGATAAAATTTTAAAAGGCACTATTTATACCAAATACAAACAATTCGTTGACAACTGCTTTGAGATATGTCCTCGTTGCGCATTACACGCTGCCACATTGGGTTTCATCCATCCAACTTCGGGTGAAAAAATTGTTTTCGAAAGCAATGTACCTGCCGACATGCAAGGAGTGATTGAAAAGTGGAGAGGCTACAAAGCTTCAGCACATACTTAAAAACTAAAAAATAGAACTAATAAAAAATCCCTCCCCGTAAAACGAGGAGGGATTTTTTTTAGCTACTTAAAATCTTACTAATTATTGTTTTTTGTTTTGCGCACTTTGCATAGGCGACAATCCAACAGATTGTCCTCTACCAAAACTTCTTGCTTTAAATAAAGCAAACTTACTTGGCGCAGAAACATTTGGCCATCTATTATTTGATTCATCTATGTCAGCCGTCTCACGCATTGGATCTAATAAAATAGATACTGCTTTTTTATTCGTTAAAAATACACGCGTTACCTTACTTTCATTTTTTCTCCAAATTTGAGCAGATAATTTTTGTGTCTCTTTAGTGCCATCTGCAAAAGTGAACTCCACAATTAGAGGCATCACTAATCCCCCTTTATTTAAGAAAGTGATTTCATATAAATTAACATCGGCATATTTTGCTTTTTCAGCATCCGACAAAGGTTCTGGTGCACCATAACTCATTGCTGGTTGTTTAGTAACAGAATCGTAAGCCTCTATACCTCTATCATATCTCCAATAAAAATCACGAAGGGAGGTATCTGCATCCGTTAAGAAGACGATTGACTTATCAGTTCTGTTTCTTACTTTAGAAATATCTTCAAATGCATTGACAGCAGGTTTATCCAATCCTCTTGGACCACCTCCGCCGCCTTGCATCATACCTCCACGGCCACCACCCATTCCGCCTGCTGGTGCTGCTGCTGTTGCATCATATACTGCATGTTTTACGGTATCTATTGCAATATCTACCGGATCTATACCATAAAACCAACCTCTCCAAAACCAATCTAAATCAATGGCACTCGCATCTTCCATAGTTCTGAATAAATCAGCTGGAGTAGGATGTTTAAATGCCCATCTTCTAGCATATTCTTTAAAAGAATAATCAAATAATTCACGACCCATAATAGTTTCACGCAAAATATTCAATCCTGTTGCTGGTTTAGTGTAAGCATTAGGTCCAAATTGAATAATGTTTTCACTATTTGTCATAATAGGCTCTAATTGCTCTTTTGGCAATTTCATATAGTCCGCAATGGACCAAGCCGGTCCTCCTCTTGAAGGAAATTTATTATCATATAATTCTTGCGTTAAATATTGCACGAATGAATTTAATCCTTCATCCATCCAAGACCATTGACGTTCATCGCTATTCACAATCATAGGGAAAAAATTATGCCCCACTTCATGAATAATGACCCCTAACATTCCATTTTTTGCAGACTCTGTATAAGTACCATCTTTTTCGGTACGACCATAGTTAAAACAAATCATAGGATATTCCATTCCATTAGAAGCTTCAATACTTTGTGCTACTGGATATGGATATGGAATGCTGAATTTAGAATAAGATTTAATAGTATGCGCTACTGCTTTAGAAGAAAACTTACGATACAAACCATACGCTTCTTTACCATAAGCACTCATACACATTACTTTTTTACCTTCTACATTCGCTGCTAATGCATCCCATATAAATTTACGGCTACTTCCAAAAGCAAAGTCACGCACATTTTCGGCATTAAATACCCATGTTTCTTGCGTTGTTGCTTTGTTTTTTTCTGCAGCTTTAGCTTCTTCTAAAGTAACAATCTCCACAGGATCGGCAGAAGTTTGAGCCTTATTCCAACGCGCTAATTGTGCTGGAGTTAAAACGGCAGGATAGTTTTGTCCTTGACCTGTAGCCATAATCACGTGATCACTTGGTACAGTAATAGCCACTTTATAATTTCCAAAAGTTAAAGCAAATTCTCCACGTCCAGTGAACTGATGATTTTGCCATCCTTGAAAATCAGAATACACACATAAACGAGGATACCATTGTGTCATGGTAAATAAATAATTGCCGTCTTCAGGGAAGTATTCATACCCGCCACGACCTGCAACTGTTAAACGATCCGTAATAGTGTAATGCCATTTCACATTGAATACAAATTTTTGACCTGGCTTTAATGCTGCAGGTAAATCAATTCTCATCATGGTTCCATTAATGGTATACTTTAGATTTTTACCTAAAGCATCTGTTAACTTTTCAATGATATGTCCTAAACCGTTATCTTTTTTCTCGTCTAATAATTTATCTATGGTAGCAGGTGACACTGCACGAGACAATCTAGTTTCATCAGGGAAACCTGCATTGTTTACTGTGCTATGTTCATTTTCATCCAACTGCAACCATAAATAAGTAAGAATATCTGGAGAATTATTAAAATAGGTCACTGTTTCAGCACCACTTAATAATAATTTTTTTTCATCTAATGTTGCTTTGATATCATAGTCGGCACGTTGTTGCCAATACTTGGGACCAGGAGCACCACTTGCTGTACGGTATTCATTGGCAGTAGGCAAAATAGTACCTAATTGCTCAAATTTATTGCCGTGATTGGATGTGGGGTTATTGCGAATATCCTGTGCTTGTAGAACATTGAAACAAGCTAAGAATAAACAACTCACACTTAACAGTTTTTTCATTTGCATAAATTATATTTTAAAAATTGGAATGGATACGTTCAAAAACCATATTTAAGGCAAGTCCAATTGCAATGATAGAACCAATTTGCAAATACAATTTTCGTTGCACTTTCATAAGGGATACGAATATAAATGAAATAATTAAAAGAATACTCACCATCCATAATTGACCTATTTCTAGACCTAAATTAAAAGAGAATAAAGGGCCTAAAATACTTTGTTCTTTCCCCAATAAACTTTTTAAATAATTACTAAATCCAAGCCCATGTATGAGGCCAAAAAACAAGGCAAAAAAGTAAATTAGGGGGTATTTTTCATTGAAATTGAAGGATTTAACCCACAAGTTGGCCGCTGCCGTTATAAGAATAGTGATAGGGATTAAGGTTTCTACCCAAGCAATGGGGAAATTGACCCACTCTAGGGTACTTAAAGCCAGGGTTATAGAATGGCCAATAGTAAAGGCGGTAATAAGCAAGAGGAGTTTTTTCCAGTCTGTCCATATATATCTGAGAGTAAGGGCCATAATAAATAAGATATGATCCGAACCTGCCCAATCTATAATATGTCTAAAACCTAAATGTCCATAAATGAGCATTTCGTTCATAAAAGCTAAATTTTGTAGTGTTAAATTAATCAAGACCTTTGTAATGGACAAATAAATCAAATATGAGTTGGATTAGTTTCAAACCTTTATTCACTGCAATTATCGCTCTATTGCATCCTTTTTTTGTTTCAGTCATTGAAATCAACCAAAATGAAAAAGAAGCCACCCTAGAAATAAGTGTGCGTACTTTTACTAATGATTTGGAGAAAATGATTCAAGCAGAGTCAAATACTACTTTAGACATTGGTCAACCTGCACAAAAGAAAAAAGCAGACGTATTGATTGCAGCCTACTTAAAGAAAAGATTGAGTTTAAAATCCAATGGAGCCGCCTGCAATTTAGAATATGTAGGTTTTGAAATTCAAAAAGAAAGTACTTGGACTTATTTTGAAGTCAAAAATGTCAAACAATTAAAACAATTAGATGTGCTGTGTGAAGTTTTGTTTGGCGTCAATAACCAGCAGATTAATATTATACATGTCACCAATAAAGGAGACCGTAAAAGCTACGAATTGATTTATCCAAAAAATACCACACAATTTAATTTTTAACGAATAGAAATTTGAATATCCCAAAGCAAAAAAATTAAAAAAGCCCCTCCCCGTTTTACGGGGAGGGGCTTTTTAGTATATTTTCAAAATTTTCTACTTCTTTTTCCAAACATTATTTGCCGGATTAAAATCAGGTAATACTTTATCAGGATCATAGGTCACTGACTCAATTTCTTCGGTACAAGGATATCTGAAACTCCATGCAGTATTGCGTTCCCAAATTTCTACTGGTAATTTGATTCGGTCTTTTTTTCCACTTACTGTTTTTACTTCAAGGATAACAGGCATAGCCATTTTCTCTAAATTATCTAAAGTAATCACTGCCCCTTTCGCATAATTAGTAGTATCATTATAAGTAACATTTCTTACAGATACATCTAAACGCCAGTTATTAACAAACCACCCTCTCCAAAACCACTGTAAACTTTCTCCTCCCACATTTTCAATCGTATGGAAAAAATCATCAGGAGTAGGATGCTTAAATGCCCATCTATTTATATAAGTTTGAAAAGCACGATCAAAACGATCATGTCCTAATATCACTTCACGCAATAAAGTTAAACCCTCGCCAGGTTTGCTATAAGACAATGTACCATTGTTTCGCTCTTTATAATTATCAACATAAGATAATATAGGCTCTAACCCCGGAGCAGTATACATATTACCTATACGATTTTTATCTGCAGGATATTTACTTTTATATTCTCCATTATTAAAATTATCCGAAGACAAACTATTAATAAAAGTATTAAAGCCTTCATCCATCCAACCATATTGTCTTTCATTGGAACCCACAATCATAGGAAACCAAGTATGTCCAAATTCATGGTCATTCACGCCCCATAAACCTCCACGTTGTGCTTTAGCTCCACAAAACACAATACCTGGATATTCCATTCCGCCTGGTTGTCCCGCTACTGCGGTGGCTGCAGGATAAGGAAATTCAAACCATTTTTTAGAATAATATTCAATGGTGCTTTTTACATATTCCGTAGATCTTCCCCATGCTGAATCCCCTTTACTTTCCACTGGATAAGCTGAAATGGATAATCCTTTTTTACCTGAAGGCAAATTGATTCTCGCCGCATCAATGATAAAAGCAGATGAAGCCGCCCAAGAGGCATCTCTTGCATTTTTTATTTTAAAATGCCATTTTAAATTTGCTTTTTGAGTAGGTCTTGAACTTGCTTCAGTGACTTCTTCTGCAGAACGAATGATGACTGTTTTTTCAGAATTCGTTGCTGCCGCCCATCTTTTCACTTGTTCTGGCGTGTACACTTCGGATGGATTTAATAATTCCCCAGAGCCTACTACAATCATATTGTTAGGCGTTGTAATATTCATATCAAAGTCTCCATACTCTAAATAAAATTCACCAGGACCCGTATAAGGAATCGTATTCCATCCTACAATATCATCAAATACAGCTACTCTAGGATACCATTGCGCTACGGTAAATATTTTACCATTCTTTGTATTTAAAATTCCCATTCTATCAGAACCATATTCGGGAGAAATAAATGAATATTCTATTTGAATTTTTACATTCCCCCCATTCGCAGGCAAATCCTTGGGTAAGAATAATTGCATACGAGTATCTTCAATCATATATTGAATCGCAGTAGCTACTTCATTCTTCGTGCCGCTTAATATCTTTACCGATTTTATTTTATATCCCGCATCAAATTTTTGACCCATGCCTCCATTTCGACTTCCATTTAAAGGAACAATGGCAGACCCTCTTGAATCTTCTCTGAATAAATTTTGATCTAATTGCATCCAAATAAAATTCAACTTTAATGGACTGTTATTCGTATAACTTAATATTTCAGTGCCTGCAATTTCATTCGCTGCTTCATTTAAAGCAACGTTCAATTGATAGTCTGCTCTATTTTGCCAATACTTAGGCCCTGGTTCTCCAGAAGCTGCACGATATTCATTTCCATTTTTGCTGTAGAAAAAAGGTGCAAAAGCATCATGATAATCATATTTTGAAGCAGGTGCATTCGCATCCACTTGGTCAAAATTGCGTCTCACTCTTGTAGCAGGCGCCGGCGCTGTAGTAGTTTGTGCTTGGACCATCTCTGTGGCAAGCGAAAGTCCCATCATCAAGCAAATTACTTGTGTTATTTTCATAGGTTCTATTTTAGATAATCAAATTACTAAAAATATAAACAACACCCTATGAAATGTGATGAAAGACCTTGCTAGCCCCCCCCCTTATTTATGCAATTGCAATATCCCATATGAATGGGTTTCCTGGGACCTAGAAGCTGGATTTAAAAAAGGCAGCGTGAGTAAAGTGACGTGAAAACGATCTGCTTCCATGATCCAATGTGCATGGGGATATTTTTTAAGTATCAATGCTTCGTTGGTTTTATCTGTCACCACATAATCTACATTTTTTAAAGGGGCTTTATCGAAAGCTGCGCTATCCATATTTATAGGGAAAATATGTTGCCCATAAAAATGTAATGCATAACTATTAGGAAGTTGATAGGCCATCACTTTGTTTTTATCAATGCCTTGCTGATCCATAAAAGCAGCAGTGCGATTTCCCCATTGATAAGGCAATAACTGAGGATAAAAATGTGAATTTAAAATTAGATTCACTCCTAACATAATAAACAATGATAGATAAAACCATTTTTGACCCAGTGGCTGTTTGGAAAAGACAATGAGGAGTAAAATAATAAACAAGCATGCTATAAAAATGATGCCTGCCCAATGAATCCTACCAAAGGGAACAAAAGCAATCATAACGAGTACACAACAAAGAATACTAAAAATAAATAAATGAAACCCATAAAACCATTTGATTCCTTTTGAAATTCGTTCGCTACTCCATAGCAATGCATCCCAATGAGAAGCCACTATAATAGACGCCAAAGGAAAAACCACAAATATATAATGAGGTAATTGAGCTTGACTTCTTGATAACACAATATAAGTAAGTATAAAACCAAAAAAACTAATTAATTCAGGAGAGGTTGGTTGAAAACCATTTCTGACCCAGTTTATAATTCGATACCCGATGGCCCATAAAAAAACAAATACCCAAGGCAAGAAACTCCAAAACATATTTTCCAACAAGAAAGTAGGATAACTCATTTCATGATAGAAATTTTCACCTGTATATCTCCCAAAACTTTGGGTCCAATAATAAAATTTTAACCCAGAACTGATAGGTATTTGATTGATTAGTTTCCCTGGGTGTAAATCATATTGCTGGTACAATCCCACACTCATTGGAATTAATAAAATAGCAATCCAAATAATGCCCAATATATAAATGGGCTTGTAAAAGAATTCCCATTTTTTTTGAACCAACCAATGCGGTGCAAAACATAATACCGGCACCACTAATGCTATGGGGCCCTTGGTCATCATACCTCCTGCAATAGCAGTCATAGCAGCAAAAAATAGTTGATTCTTGTTTTCTAAAGACCACTTAGCTAATAAATAAATACTCAACATGACCCAGCCCACTAACATCGTATCGGTACGAACATCGTGTGCAATTAAGAAAAAGGCTTGACTACTCGCTAAAATTAAAGTAGCTAATTGAGCAGTTCTTTGGGTATAATACAATTTAGTAAACTGAAATGTAGAATAACATGCTATTAATAAAAAAAGAATAGATGGTATACGATATGACCAATCATGCACTCCAAAAAATTTCATCGAAAAGGCTGACAACCAAAAAAGCATAGGGGGTTTATCTAAATAATCTTTCCCCATATCAAATACCTGCAAATAACTTTTTGATTCCAGCATTTCTCTACTAATAGAAGCGTACTGAGCTGCATCAATATCCATCAAAGGAATTTGAATCATTCCAATAACATATACCAACACTATGGCAGTCAATAAAATATTAAAATGGAGTCGATTCATGTTATGCGTATTTCAAATAAAATTTAGAAATTACCCATCCTACCAAGATGCCAATAATTGCTCCTACTAAAATATCTAATGGATAATGAACCCCAACATATACTTGTGCATAAGCAATAATTCCCGCCCAAATGAAAAATAAATATCGATACTTTTTAAAATAAGGTTGCATGGTCATTGCAATAAACATGGCAAATCCCACATGATTCGCTGCGTGTGAAGAAGTAAAACTAAAACCTGATGAACAATGATCTAGTAACAATTTTACTTTGTTTATCATGAGCGGATCGGCACAAGGACGTAAGCGATGAAAAAAAGGTTTAAAAAAACTACTACTTATTTGATCTGTCAATGTCACATTAATTATAGCTGCAACCACCCATTTCCATGCAGTTCCCCCTTTGACATAAAATAGATACGCAATGAGTAGCACATATAAAGGTATCCAATGGTTCGAATCGCGCATCCAAGGAAGAACCGTATCTCCCCAAGGATGTGTCCATTGCCCATTGATTCGGGCAAATAGTGCTTCGTCAAGCTGCATAATGGATACCAAAAAGGAGGATGTCATGTGATAAAGATACAAGAATGCAAAAAATTAAAGTAAATTTGCAACACCTATTTTATCATGCAATTAGCTAGTTTATGGCACTTATAAAAAGTATTTCAGGATTTAGAGGAACCATTGGTGGTCGTCCTAATGACAACCTCACTCCTATTGATATTGTAAAGTTTGCATCTGCTTATGGCAGTTGGCTACTTCAGCAAGCTAAAGGGCCAGTTAAAGTAGTCGTAGGACGAGATGGTCGAATGAGTGGTGAAATGGTAGAATCATTGGTGGAACAAAGTTTATTGGCTTTAGGCATTGATGTGATTCATTTAGGTTTAAGCACTACTCCAACGGTTGAAATGGCCGTGGTCTTTGAAAAAGCACAAGGAGGCATTATTTTAACCGCAAGTCATAACCCTAAACAATGGAATGCTTTAAAGTTGTTGAACGACAAAGGCGAATTTGTGAGTGGAGAGGAAGGTAAGGCGATATTAAATTTAGCAGCGAACGAAGATTTTACCTACGCAGATATTGATCATGTGGGTAAAATTATTTCAAATGATACCAGTTTACAAAAACATATTGATGCCATTTTGCAGCATCGTTTAGTGGATGTGAAAGCTATTGAATCAGCCAATTTTTCGGTGGTCCTAGATGCTATAAATAGTTCCGGATCTTTTACAGTGCCTGCTTTATTAAAAGCAATAGGTGTGAAGCAAATAAAAATATTAAATGAAGAAATGACTGGAGATTTTGCTCATAATCCAGAACCTCTTAAAGAACATCTTACCGATTTATGTGCTACTGTAAGAAAAGAAAAAGCGCATTTAGGCATTGCAGTAGATCCTGATGTAGATCGATTATGTTTTGTAAGTGAAGATGGAGAATTGTTTGGTGAAGAATATACTTTAGTAGCAGTAGCCGATTATATTTTACATCATCAAAAAGGAGCCACAGTGAGTAATTTATCATCTACCAGAGCTTTAAGAGACGTGACTAAAAAACATGGATGTTCTTATTTTGCGAGTGCTGTAGGAGAAGTGAATGTGGTGAATATGATGAAAGCAGAAAAAGCAGTCATTGGCGGCGAAGGCAATGGAGGCATTATAGTCCCCGATTTACATTATGGTCGCGACGCCTTAATTGGAATTGCCCTATTTTTATCTCACTTAGCGCATACAAAACTTTCAGCGTCGGCATTAAGAGCCAGCTATCCTGCTTATTATATGAGTAAGAAAAAAATGGACCTAAACCCTTCATTATCACTTCACTCTATTTTTGAAAAATTAGAAACAGAATTTTCAAACTACCCTATCAATAAAGTGGATGGAATGAAAATTGACTTTGAAAAGGAATGGGTTCATTTAAGATCTAGTAATACCGAACCTATTATACGTATTTATACAGAAGCCCCTAGTCAAGAGGCAGCAGATAATTTAGCAGATCGTATCATTGCAATTATTGCAACAATTCAGTAAATTCGCTTTACATGGAAAGAATTTATTTTGACAACGCTGCTTCTACCCCTTTAGACCCTAAAGTATTAGAAGTGATGTTGCCCTTTTTTACTGAAAAGTTTGGGAATCCTTCTTCCATTTATAGTTATGGTCGTGAGACCCGAATGGCCATTGAACAAGCCAGAAAATCGGTGGCTCAAAATTTAGGCGCCAAGCCTTCTGAAATATTTTTTACAAGTGGTGGGACCGAAAGTAGTAATACCATTTTGCATTCCGCTATTGCCGATTTAGGATGTCAACATATAATTAGTTCCCCTATTGAACATCATGCCACTTTGCATACGGTGGAACATTTGGCGAAAACAAAAGGGGTTCCTCTATCTTGGGTCTCTATTTTACCCAATGGACATATTGATTTAGCCCATTTAGACCAACTTTTAAATAGCGGAAAGGGGAAAGCGATTGTAAGTATTATGCATGCCAATAATGAAATTGGAAATAAAATTGATTTACATGAAGTAGGAACCATCTGTAAAAAATATGAAGCGTATTTTCATAGCGATACCGTACAAACGGTAGGACATTTTAATTTTGATTTAAAAAATACACCTGTTGATTTTATTACAGGTGCTGGACATAAATTTCACGGACCCAAGGGTACGGGATTGTTATACATTAACGAAAATGTGAAAATAAAACCATTTGTACATGGCGGTGCACAAGAGCGCAATATGCGTGCAGGAACCGAAAATGTGTATGGTATTGTTGGATTTGCCAAAGCACTCGAATTGGCCACTGAATCCTATGAAAAAGACAGTGAATACATTCAAGGATTAAAAAAATATTTGCACGACCAGCTGGTTCAGCATATTCCCGGCGTCAGTTTTAATGGAGACCCCTTTGGAGAAAGTTTATATACTTTACTGAGCGTGAATTTTCCTAAAACTTCCAAGTCCGAAATGCTACTTTTTAATTTAGATATCAACCATATTTGCGCAAGTGGCGGAAGTGCTTGTTCTAGCGGTGCGCAACAAGGATCTCATGTGATTGCTGCGCTTTTAAATGCGAATAACACCAAAGGAAGTGACATCGCAACCGTACGTTTTTCTTTTTCCAAACACAATACCACCTCTGAAATAGATAAGGTGGTAAGTATCCTTACCACCTTATTATAATTTATTCAACGAGAATATAAATCATTGAATTCAAAAAGTAAAACTCGAATTCGATTTAAGCTTTATGAATGCTACCCTTTCTTAGGGGCTAATTCTTTTTCCATTTTTTGAACCGCATCCATAATTTGACCACAGGTTAAAATATCTTGCACAAAAGCCATTTGTTTGCTAGATAAACTATTGGGTTTATTTTGATACGCCAATTCTGCATTAGAAACAAATTGCTCATCACTCATAGGATCTCCCAATGATTTATAATAAGCCACTTCTTGTTTTAAATCTTTCAATAAAGAAGTAGTTACTTTTTTAGTAATCGTATATTCACCTGCACTATAACTTGCTTGTAAAAATAAATAAGAGAAGTAGTTATGTTGATTACCACGATTGGAAGTCATTCCATATGGAAAACTTTTTTCGGTGGTTTCGCTATCAAATTTTCTTAATACTTGACGAGCGCTATCCTTTTTGCCATCAGCTACTAAAGCTTGTGCAATTTGAGCAACCGCCAATCGCATTGAATTTAAATGACGTCTATTTTCTTCATCAAAATATACATTTGGATTTTTAGCATTCCCAAAACTAAACTTAGTCATTACATTTTTATAAGAAGCATCTACGTCAATTCCTTGATTTAATACTGGAACTAATTGATAGGATAATCCTGTTTGACGTACATATTTATCTAAGCCTAATTCTTTTAACTCCTGAGTAGAAGTAAAGCATACAGGACGCTTAAACTGAGTGGTTGCAATAATAGAATACATCGCTAATTCATTTTTTAGCAAGTATTGTCTATTAGGACTAAAATCGATCAATAATTCATCTACTATATTATCAGTTGGTTTTGCCAATCCTGCTGCAATAGCATTTGCCTTATTCACAGGAACTTTAAACTTATGTGTAGGGAAAATATTGAGAGGTCCGTCTTGAGAAGATACCATGAATTTGCCATTTGGATCTGCAATCACATTTCTAAAAATAGAATCCATATCATGATAGGTTGTTTCGGAGATGCCAGGAACCGGACTATAATAAGCCACGTTTAATTTATTACCAGACACTTGCTCTTCGGTAAAAATGACATCAAATTTGTCGCTTTTATTAATTTTGTAACGCAACTCTTTCATGTACCAATCCGACCCTAATAAACTATTGACCACTACACGTACATCTGGGCGAATCCCTTCCACTTCTTGCGCATACCATAATGGGTAAGTATCATTATCTCCAAAAGAAAATAAAATAGCGTTTGGAGGACAGCTCTCTAAATAGTTGCGTGCTAAATCACGTGGCAATGTTTTTTGACTACGATCATGATCATCCCATTCTTGTTGCGCCATTAAAGATGGGACTGCTAAAAAGCAAACTACACTCGCTACAATAGCAGCAATTCTTTGGTTCATATATTTAGATAACCAAGTCACCACTTGCAATACACCTAATCCAATCCAAATTGCAAAAGCATAAAAAGATCCTACATAAGCGTAATCACGTTCACGAGGTTGTAAACTTACTTGATTCAAATAAAGAATGATCGCTATTCCTGTAAAAAAGAATAACAAGCCTGTCACCACAAAATCTTTTTTATTTTGCTGGTATTGGAAAATAAATCCAATAATTCCTAAAATAAACGGCAACATAAATAAAGTATTATGTGCTTTATTTTGATTCTTAATACTATCAGGTAATTTAGATTGATCACCAAAAATGGTATTATCAATGAATGAAATACCCGTACTAAAATTACCATCACGTACATTTCCAAAACCTTGTAAATCGTTTTGCTTACCCGCAAAATTCCAAAGGAAGTATCGCAAGTACATAAAACCAAATTGATAATTGGTAAAGTATTTAATATTATCTCTTAAGGTAGGAGCTTCTCCATCCACTACTCCTGCAAAAGCTTTATAACTATCCATTTGTCCGCGGTCATTTTCACCATCCCACATTCTTGGGAATAAATGAGCCGATGGCGCAGAAGTCCAATCTCTTTTGTAATTTTTACCGGACAATTCATACGTGTGTGGTGCTTTTACATACTGATCTCCATTTTCAACATTATCCACTTTATCCGTATAATCTGGGCCAAATAAAATAGGCCAATCTCCATATTGTTCACGTCCTAAATACCCTACCAAAGTCACAGGATTGTCCACATTGTACATATCCACCGCAGGGTCTGCATTGGAACGAATCATTGTAGTCACATAAGAAGTATATCCTAATAACATAAATATCATGGACCATACTCCTAATTTTAAAAAATAAAGTCCTTTTTTATTCGCATAATATATTCCAAAACCTAACACCGCAGCCACTAATAAAAAGAAGACTATGAAACCGCTAAAGAAAGGAAGCCCCATATTGTTTACAAAGTTCACATCAAAAGCGCCCGCCCATTTAACAGTGTATTGAATCACTACTACTTGAATAAAACCCGTAATCACAACACCCACTAAAAAAGCTATAAAGGCGCCCATGAAACTAGGCTTGTATTGTCTGAAATAATAGACCATGACAATCGCTGGAATGGTCAAGATATTTAATAAATGGACTCCAATGGAAATACCCATCATGTAAAAAATAAAGATGATCCACTTATCAGCACCTGGTTCGTCTGCTTTATGTTCCCATTTTAGGATAGCCCAAAAAACCAATGCAGTAAAGAAAGAACTTAATGCATATACCTCCCCTTCTACAGCACTATACCAAAATGAATCACTAAATGTGTACGCTAATGCCCCTACAATACCTGCACCCATAATGGCAATAATTTGAAATCCTGTAGGCTCCACTCCAGATGCTTTCACAACTATTCTTTTCGCAAAATGGGTAATGGTCCAGAATAAAAACAAAATGGTAAATCCACTTGCAAGCGCACTCATTGTATTCACTGCTTTAGCAGCAGTTAATGGATTGTCTCCAAAAAGGATTATAAATAATCTGCCCAATAACACAAACATAGGAGCTCCAGGAGGATGAGGAATTTGTAATTTATAGGCACTGCTTATAAATTCACCACAATCCCAAAAACTACCCGTTGCTTCTGTTGTCATAACATATACAGTACAAGCAATTAGGGTTACAATCCACCCTGTCCAATTATTGATTTTTTTGAATTCCATTTTCACCTTTTTAGTAGTTGCAAACTTAATCGAAACTAGCCAAAATGGGAAATTAATGACATCTTTAAGGATATTTTAAGATTTTAAGGTTCCCCCTAGGTTTTTTATCTTTGTAGCCCATGAGCCCAAAACAGTCTGTCGCATTTCATACTTTAGGTTGTAAACTGAATTTTTCAGAGACTTCTACCCTTTCTCGACAATTGGAGAAGGAAGGCTTTGAAAAGAAGGCATTTACAGAGGTAGCAGACGTTTACGTCATCAATACTTGCTCGGTGACCGAAAATGCCGATAAAGAATGCCGACAATTAGTGAGGCGCATTCAAAGACAAGCCCCGGAAAGTTTTGTGGTGATTACCGGTTGCTATGCTCAATTAAAACCTCAGGAAATTGCTGAAATACCAGGGGTAGATTTAGTATTAGGTGCTGCTGAAAAATTTAACCTAGTGCAACATTTGTCCACCCTTACTAAAGGAGATACCACCAAAATTTGTAGTTGCGATATTGAAACAGTATCGGGCTTTCATGCTTCTTATTCGGTCAATGACCGAACACGTACTTTCTTAAAAGTACAGGATGGATGTGATTACAGTTGCACTTTTTGTACCATTCCCCTAGCAAGAGGAAAAAGTAGAAGTGATAGTATTCAAAATGTAGTGCAACAATCCATAACATTGGAAAAAAATGGAGTGAAAGAAATTGTTTTAACTGGAATTAATTTGGGTGATTTTGGCAAGGGAGAAGTGGGCGGAAGAAAACATGAAGAAAACTTTTTTGATTTAGTAAAAGCTTTGGATGCTGAAACAAAAATTCCTCGCTATAGAATATCTTCCATTGAACCGAACCTTTTAACCAATGAAATCATTGAATGGGTAGCTAAGAGTGATCAATTTATGCCTCACTTTCATATTCCATTACAAAGCGGCTCAAATGCAGTCTTAAAATTAATGCAACGCAGATATGCGACCGATTTATATGAAGATAGAATTGCTCAAATTAAAAAATTAATGCCTCATGCGTGTATAGGGGTAGACGTCATCGTGGGTTCCCCAGGAGAAACAGAAGCGTATTTTAAAGAGACTATGGATTTTTTACACGCCTTAGATATTTCCTACTTGCATGTATTTACTTATTCCGAACGAGCCATGACAAAAGCTTTGAATATCAAACCGGTCGTTCCTATGCAAGTACGTCACGAGCGTAATAAAATAGCACGTAATTTATCTTATCAAAAATTGCAATATTTCACAGCACAACAAGTGGGACAAACTCGTAAAGTTTTATTTGAATCTCCAAAACTTGTAAAAGATAGAGAAGGAATCATGATGCTAGAAGGATACACAGACAACTATATAAAAGTAGAAACTCCTTACCAACCAGAATGGAGTAATCAAATCATAGATTGGACTTTACAATAGATGAGATGAATGGTTATAATTTAAAAAGGGAGAATTAAAAAGAGAGAATTAATAAGAGAGAATTAAAAAAATAAAATTCATACGAGTCTGGTATACTAAACTTTTACATCACTGAAATTTCTTCCACTTTAAATTCTACAATCATCATTAAGTTCATAGATTCCAATTGAACAAAGACTGTTTTTTTACTAGCCTTAATAACTTCACCTCTTTGTCCCATAAATAAACCTTGATTAATAGCCACTTTTGTTTGGGGTGGAAGATTGGCCAAATTCACAATCTTAATGGAAGAATTGGCCATTCCCAAATACTTCTTGATCGCATCAATTTCATTGTCACGAATAATGGCTGGTTTTTTTTCAAAATAAAGAAAATTCACTACCCCATTGGTTGCTAGCACTTTTACTCGTTCTGTTTGACTAATCTTCACAAAAACGTAAGATCTAAATAAAGGCTCTTCTATAATTTTTTTACGATCCGACCACTGTCTTTCTTTTTTTTGCACTGGACACCAACTTTCAACACCATGTTGCATTAAGACATCTGCTGTCTTTTTCTCCCATTTCGATTTTGTGTAAATGACATGCCACTTTCTCTCCAATAACTTTTCGTCCACTTTCATAGTACTCTTTTAATAAAAATTAACTTCCTTTTTTTGCCATCCAAGTGGGGTTGGGGAATTCACTTAACAATTTACTTGCTTCGCTAATTTGAGGATCTTTAGCAACCATCTTTAACCAAGCTTGATATCTGTCCTGTTTTGTTTTGTCAGGATTGTTATAAAACTTATCGTAATCCGCTTTCATCGGAGCTACTACTAAATTTTCTTTCAACTTTAATCGGTTGTCATTTTGTTGCATAATAGATTGAACTTTCTTACGATAAGCCACATATTTATCATATTTCAAATATACAGGTCGATCCATTTGAGTGGACACCCATTCTAAATCTTTCTTAAATAAATTAAGTGCGGTATCCTTTGCAATACGTGCATTCGCATTCGCTGCAATAGCAGTAACAGGTGCATTATTAGGCCAAATTTGAAATTTAGATCGAGCTGTTTCATCCCAAGGCAAAGCAGCTTCATTATCCTTTTCACGATACTTCAAAAACTCATAATCATCCGGCAATATAACATCTGGAACCACGCCCTTTTTTTGAGTGGAGCTTCCTGTGACTCTATAAAATTTCTGGAAAGTTAATTTTACAGCACCGTATTCAGTTTGAATTCCTAAATCATCCAATGGTTTACCAAATGCAACATTACGTTGAACGGTACCTTTACCATAAGTAGATGTACTTCCCATAATGATGCCTCTCTTGTAATCTTGTATGGCGCCCGCAAAAATTTCACTTGCGGATGCACTAAACTCATTTACCATTACAACTATGGGACCATCATATAAAAGACCTGGAGTCTCATCCGATAAAGTTTGTGAACGCCCCTCTCTGTTTCTAATCTGAACGATAGGACCTTGATCAATTAATAATCCTGCCATTTGTACTACTTCATATAAAGAGCCTCCTCCATTAAATCTTACATCAATGGCGATTCCTTTTACTTTTTCGGCTTTTAATTTTTCAATTTCTTTGGCCACATCTTTGGAACATCTTGGTCCATCTGCTCTATCAAAATCAGCATAAAAATCGGGTAGTAATATATAGCCATACTTATCTGCTCCTTTTTGTATCACTACACTTCTAGCAAAGCCTTCATCCAAAATAATTTTTTCGCGTATTAATGTAACCACTTTAATACTTCCATCCATTTTACGAATAGTCAATCTTACTTCAGACCCTAAATCGCCACGAATCAATTTTACGGCGTCCTGTGTTTCGTATCCTGAAACATCTACTGGCTCTTCAGACCCTTGTGCGATTTTAATAATGACATCATTCACTACTATTTGACCCGATTTCCAAGCAGCCCCACCGGGTTGAACGCTTGCAATTTTTACTCCATTATCATCTTGTGTTAATTGAGCCCCTATTCCATAAAATGTACCACTCATGGATTCAGTGAAAGAACGCTTTTCAACGGGTGCAAAATAATCGGTATGTGGATCCATTAATCCGGTAATGGAATTCAAATACATATCAAACCTTTTTTCTTTGTCTGTAGTCTTCTCTAATTTATCAAATCTACGGGTATACTCTTTTTTAATAGCAGCTCTTGTTTCGGATTCAATAGTAGCATCCGTTTTCACCACATACTTTTCTTTGTTTTTATTTTTCTCTCTTTCCTCTATCAAATTACTATATCTATCTAATGCTTTATACTTTAAAATTTGATACCAATTATGGTATCTATCCTTTTCTGTTTTAGGGAACGCTCTAGTATCTTCATCTAATAATACAGAATCATCTATGTTAAAGTCAAAAGGGGTTTCTAAAATTTCTAAGGCCATTTTGCGCACTTCACTTAATCTTTTCTCATATAAAGCATTGGCAGCGGGTTCAAATTTAATATCTGCTCCATGTATTTCGTCATCCAACGTACTCTCATACACAGCCAAGGCATTCATATCCGTTTGTAAAAAAATATTTTTCTCAGGATCCAATACTTTTATAAACCCTTTAAATACTTCCTTAGAAAAATCATCATCTATTTTTCGTGGACTGTAGTGTTCTGTTTCCAATAAATGGCCTATGGTAGAAAGTAACTTACGATGTCTTATTTCAGGTAATTCTGGAGCCTTCTTTTCAAATGTCTTGAACGCAAAAAAAACCGTTCCCAAAATGATTACAGTGGCAAAAACCTTCCACTTGTTGTGTTGAATATATGTCATAATTTTTTGCATGTATTAATTCAAAAATAGCGTAAAATGGGTTTGAAAGTAGCTATTTTGTATAAAGAGCTTGATTTTACCATAAAATTATAAAAACACTAAAAACTATTTTCATTCCTCCTTAAAATTACCTTATTTTTGCCCCCCAAATGGAGGGCGTAGCTCAGTAGGTTAGAGCGACAGTTTGTGGCACTGTAGGCCGTGGGTTCGAGACCCATCGTTCTCCCCCTTTAAAACCTATCCCTTAACCCGGATAGGTTTTTTTACAAAACAGATATATGCAATTCATCTTGCTGCCTTTTATGGTTGGGATTTTTTCCTGGTTCCTAGTTTGGTTCTTGGTCAAAATGCTTTTTTTTCCAAAGTTTCCTTTTACTATTGGAAGCTTTCAATGGGAAGCGCCATTGGTGCAGTTGATAAAGCAATTGCCGGTAGAAGAAATTTTGCTTTCTCCATCCGCTCAAAGTTTAAAATCTCTTACCCCATTTGTGGATCAACAATTAGATCATTTTTTTCAACATACTATCAAAGAAAAACTTCCCATGATTTCGATGTTTATTGGAGAAAAAACGGTGGGGGAATTAAAATTAGTTTTCATGCAGGAATTAGAACAATTATTTCCTACCCTGCTCGAAAAACTCACTGCTCAAAATGTGGAAGAATTGCATCAAAAAATGAGTCATTCGTTACTCAAAACACTGGAAATAAAAATGTTAATAGCCACTCGTTCCATAAGATGGATTGCTTTAGGATGGGGGATCATATGGGGACTCCTCACCGCATTTATTTTAACCCATTTGTAAACGAAAACATTCTTTTGATCCAATCGTTATTAAACAACTTTACCGCTTATACAATCTAGTTACCTTTCTTAGAGAATATGATTGATATTTGCAAACTCAAATAAACTCAAGGGATCAATGCCCATCCAATAAGTATGAAAAATATAATATTATTTGCATTTTTATTTTGTGCTGCTCAAGTAAATAGTTTTGCCCAATACCCAACAGGAGCTGCAAGAGCTGCTGGCGGAAACATGAATATGGGTCGATTTTATGGAAAAATAGTAGACGGCAATAAGAAAGGAATTGAAGGCGCTACTTTACAAATAAAAGGAAGCAAGTTTGATCCTGCAACTAAGAAAAGTACCGAAACTATTTTGGGTACGCAATTAAGTGCATCCAATGGTGATTTTAGTTTTGAAAACTTACCCATTATGGGCAATTTCAAGTTGAGTATTTCTGGGATTGGATTTAAAAAATTAGATAAAACCATCAGCTTTAATGTTAAAATGACGCCTGGTCAAAACATGCAGGATATGATGGCTTCGGTAGATAAGGATTTAGGAAATATTAAATTAGAAGAATCCGTCAATGATTTGCAAAGTGTCACTGTCACGAGCAGTGCTCGTCCTCAATTTGAAATGGGAATTGATCGTAAAATATTTAACGTAGATAAAAATATCATGAGCACCGGTCAAACGGCGGTAGAAGTGATGAAAAGCATTCCTAACTTAAATGTAGATATTGATGGCAACGTTACTTTACGAAATGCCACACCTACTTTATTAATAGATAATCGTCCTACTACTTTAACGATGGATCAAATTCCTGCGGACATCATTGATAGAGTGGAGATTATTACCAACCCATCAGCAAAATATGACGCTTCTGGTGGAAACGCTGGTATCTTAAACATTGTCTTAAAGAAAAATAAGAAGAATGGATATAATGGTGGCGTAAGAACAGGCGTTGATATGCGTGGTAAGTTCAATGGCGGTGGCGACATGAATGTAAGAGATAGCAAATTAAATTTTTCAGTGAGTGCTAATGTGAATGGACGTAAATCGGTCAATACCAATACCACGGTTCGTAATATCCTTGGAACTTCTATTCCTACTGAAGTAACTACGATCAATAATAGCACTGGTAATGGATCCTTTAATTTTTATCGTGCTGGAATGGATTATTTACCAGATAACCGTAATACTTTTTCTTTGTATGCTAATATTATGCAAGGAGATATGGGTTCTTCAGGAGATCAATCTATTGATAGCGTAAAATCTGGTGTGCATAAAGCTTATACAATCACCAACAGCAATAATTTTGATTTTTTAAATAAAGGGGCACAATTAAGCTATAAGCATTTGTTTGCCGAGAAAGGACATGAATTATCTGCAGACTACAATTATAACGAAAGCAATAGCAATAGTTGGTCTGATATTAAATACCCCAACTTTCCTACTTTAAATCAAAAGAGTAATGGCGTTGGCAATAGTAAAAATTATACTACCAACATTGATTATACTCGTGAACTTGCCGGAGATGTGAAATTTGAAACTGGTATGCGCATTAACATTAGAGATGAACACAGTGGCCGAGATCAATATAGAAATAATGTGTTTTTAAGTAGCATAAGTAATAAATATAAATATGGTGAAAGTATTTCAGCTGGATATATCAATTTAAGCGGCAAAAAAAATAATCTTAGCTATCAATTAGGTTTAAGAGGTGAAAGTCGAACTTTCACAGTGGATGTTCAAAATAATGCAGGAAAAGATTCTCTTCATTTTAAAACATCTCTTCCTATCTCCTTATTTCCTAGTGCGTTTGTAACTTATAAGTTGAATGACAAAAATGATCTTCAATTAAATTACTCCAAACGTATTAATGCTCCTAACTTTTTTCAATTACAACCTTTCCCAGATTATAGTGATCCTCAAAATATTTCGGTGGGTAACCCAGGCTTAAAGCCACAGTTCACCCATTCTATTGAGATTAATTACAATAACGCCTATAAAAAAGGATCTAATTTATTAGTGAGCGCTTATTATAAATACAGCACCGATTTAATCACCAACTATATTTATAAAGCCATCAACCCTTCGACCAATGATAGTGCTTATTATAGTTCTTATATTAACGCGAATACTGCTGTTACTTATGGTTTAGAAATAAGCAATAAAACTGCAGTTGCAAAATGGTGGGATTTAAATTTAAGCTTTAACTTATTTAATTCTTCTATACAAGCTACGATACCGGGTCAAAATGTAGACAATAATTTAACGAGCTGGTTTAGCAAAATGAATAATACTTTTAAACTACCTAATGGATATTCCATTCAGTTAAGTGGTCAATACCAAGCTAAAACTATCTTGCCTCCAGGCGGTGGTGGAAGTGGTGGCGGTGGCCGTGGTGGCGGCGGAATGGGTGGTGGTGGATTTGGCGGTCCACAATCTACTGCGCAAGGATACAACTTCCCTTTCTATGATTTCGATATGGCCTTTAAAAAAGATTGGACTTTATCTGGCGGTAGAACTGCAAGCTTATCTTTGAGTGTAAGTGATGTATTCAAAACCAGAGTGAACAAAACTTATTCCGAAAGCCAATACTTTATTCAAAATGTAACTAGAATAAGAGACCAACAATTCTTTAGATTAAACTTCTCTTATCGCTTTGGTAAATTTGATGTGAACCTGTTACGTAGAAAAAGTAATAAGATGGAAGACGGTGGTGCCATGGATCAAATGCAACAATAAAATTTATATCTAAAATATAGAAATCTAAAACCCATGGATAGCTTACTCGAAAAGAAGTTTATTTATGGGTTTTTCCTTGCAACATAGGTACAAAAGAAAACTCATCAAAGGATTCCTTCTTTGCAGTTCCATCGCGTTTTTTAGTGAGTCTTAGCATACGTTGAGCCGTTTCTGACTCATCCACAGGAATCACCATTTGACCTCTTACTTTGAGTTGCTCCCATAATTTTTCGGGAATAGTAGGAGCCGCTGCAGTAATTAATATTTTATCAAAAGGGGCTAAATCAGGAAGCCCCTCAAATCCATCCCCAAAAAAGAAATAGATGTCTGGATAATTTTCTTTGAAAATATATTTAGGGGTTTGATCAAATAATTGCTTTTGTCTTTCAATAGTATACACTTTAGCGCCCATCTCGGCAAGTACTGTAGTTTGATACATACTTCCGGTTCCAATTTCAAGTACTTTATCCCCTTTTTTAATTTGCAAAAGCTGGGTTTGATAAGCCACTGTGTAGGGTTGTGAAATAGTTTGATTCGCTGCAATGGGAAATGCGCGATCCTCATATGCGATTTTATCAAATGCCGAATCTAGAAAAAAATGTCTTGGAATATTTCCAATAGCTGCTAAAACCCTTTCATCGGTTATTCCCTTTTCTTGTAATTGTTGAACCAATTGCCTTCTTAATCCTTTATGTAAATAAGCGTCTTCTAATTTTCGCATGCCTTGATTTTATTGTAACTGCATATCTGCAATAATACCTTTTATTTTATCCTGCAATATCGCATAAGTAGCATCAAATGAAGCATCATTAGTCAATGTAGTATGCACACTAAAATAAAATTTTATTTTAGGCTCGGTACCCGATGGTCTTGCCGAAATTTTGCTACCATCCTGAGTGATGAATTGCAACACATTACTTTTAGGTAAATTGATTTTCCAAGACTCCCCTGTTAATAAATTTTTACCTGCCTGCAATTCATAATCTAATAATATTTCAACCGCAGACCCATTAATAGTAGCAGGTGGGGCTTGTCGATAGCCCTCCATCATGGCTTTGATTTCTTGTTGCCCATTCATCCCCCTTTTAGTGATACTTATTAATGTTTCATAATAAAAACCATATTGAATATACAACTCAATCATTTTATCAAACAAAGATTTCCCTTTGCTCTTCTCATAAGCAGCCATTTCGCAAAGCAATGCCACAGCACTTATCGCATCTTTATCTCTAATTTGATCTCCAATCATTAATCCAAAACTTTCTTCTCCCCCAATCACATAATTTTCTTTGTCTTCTTTTTCCTTAATTAATTCAGCTATCCACTTAAATCCAGTTAATACATTATAGCAATTCACTTCATTTTGCTTCGCTACTTCATTAATCATTTCGGTAGTAACAATGGTGGTAATCACCATATCATTTGGCTTTGCAATTCCCTTTGCTTTTCTCGCCTCCATCATATAGGCAAAAGCCAATACTGCAGTTTGATTTCCATTCATTAATACCCACTCCCCTTTATGATTTTTAACGCCAATTCCCACTCTATCTGCATCAGGATCCGTTCCTAATAAAATATCTGCATCCAGTACTTTCGCTTTTGCTAACCCTATACTCATGGTTTCGCTTTCTTCAGGATTGGGATATTTTACAGTAGGGAAATTACCGTCTGGCGTTGATTGTTCTTCTACCACAGTCACATTGGTAAAACCAAATTCTTGAAGCACTTGAGGCACTAAAGTAATTCCTGTACCATGAATAGGCGTATATATAATTTTTAAATCATGTTGTTGCGCGATGACATCGGGATGAACACTTAAGGATTTCAACATTTTAATATAAGCGACATCTATATCCCTTCCCATCAAAGAGATAAGAGCCTCCCCTCCATTCCATTTCACATCATCTACCGATTGAATGGCTTTTACTTCATTAATGACATTTTTATCATGTGGTGGCACTAATTGTCCTCCATCATTCCAATATGCTTTATAGCCATTATATTCTTTAGGATTATGCGAAGCAGTACAAACCACTCCAGCTTTGCATTTTAAATAACGAATGGCGAAGCTTAATTCAGGAGTAGGTCTTAGCGTTTCAAATAAATAAACCTGAATGCCATTGGCTGCAAATACTTGTGCGGTTGTTTCAGCAAAAAAACGTGAGTTATTTCGACTGTCATGCCCTATGGCTACCGCTATTTTTTCCCCTGGATATGTTTTTAGTAAATAATTAGAAAAACCTTGTGTCGCCATTCCAATGGTGTACTTATTAATTCGATTCGTACCTACACCCATAATACCTCTTAAACCCCCTGTTCCAAATTCTAAACTTTGATAAAAAGAATCTTCTAATTCTTCCTTATTATTTGATTGCATCTCACGAATGGCTTGCTGGGTGGCTCCGTCATAATTTCCCTCCAACCAAGATTTTACATTCTGTTCAATTTGCTGACTCATAGCTATTTATTTAATGATCTTTATTTTCTCTACGAAATAAAGCCTTTAATGGCAATTTTAAGAAATATTAGCAATACCACCAATTTGCTGATTCGCTTTTATTGGTATTAATGTTTAAATTTGATTTTTGAAGTATGAATAAAAGAGGCTTTTTATTATTTGGATGGATGTTAATTGCACAACTTTGTTTTGCGCAACATAATGATACCACTGTCTTTAATAATCAATCAATCATATCAAATACGACCGATTCATCTACCTTATTTAAGAAACGCCTTTTACTCGTTACAAAATTACAAACTTTAGGCTATGGAGGATCATTACTTGCTTTAAATCAAGCTTGGTATGCGAATTATCCAAGAAGTAGTTTTCATTTTTACAATGACGGTGGGGAATGGCTGAAAATGGATAAAGTGGGTCATGCTTATACAGCTTATCAATTAAGTCGAATTGGACATACTTCCTGGCAATGGGCTGGCGCTTCTCCCCAAAAAGCAATTCTATATGCTGGTTTAACAGGTATTGGATATCAAACGATCATTGAAACTTTAGATGGATTTTCAAGTCAATGGGGCTGGAGTTGGAATGATATGGCAGCAAATACATTAGGCACAGGAATTTGGGCGAGCCAACAATGGGCCTGGGGAACACAAAAAATAAGGCTCAAATTTAGCGCTCATATTAATAAATATAGCGACCCGCAATTAGAAGCTAGAACCAACCAATATTTTGGCAGTTTTTTGCCCGAAAGATTACTCAAGGATTACAATGCTCAAACCTATTGGTTGAGTGCTAATATTCACTCTTTTTTTTCCCAAACACCTGCTCCTAAATGGCTCAATATAGCTATTGGCTATGGAGCTGAAAATATGTTTGGAGGCTATAAAAATAGTTGGTCTACACCCACGGCATTAATAGACAGGCCTGACATTAAAAGATATGCTCAATGGTATCTGTCCTTAGATGTTGATTTTGAAAAAATTCCAACTAAAAGTAAGGCAGTCAAATCTTTACTATTTGTTTTAAACGCAATTAAATTCCCGGCTCCTACTTTACTACTTTCTAATGGTAAAATATCGAGTCAATGGCTGTATTATTAATAATATAGTTTTTTTGTAATTTTTGAATGGACCAAACCTCAAATGATTTAATTTTAGGTATTCTTTTTAAGCCACGATTATGGAACTATTCAGCCAACTATTTTTTTTGATCATCACCCTTGTGGCGATTGGATGGTTTACAAAAAAGTTAATGGAGATTCGAAGTACTATTTTATTAGGTAAACCATTTGACGCTTATGATCAACCTATGCGAAGATGGAAAAATGTTTTGTTATTGGCTTTAGGGCAAAAAAAGATGTTTCGAAAGCCCCTTGTGGCATTCATGCACTTAATACTCTACGTTGGTTTTATTATCATTAATATAGAATTACTAGAAATTATGGCTGATGGAATTTTGGGAACACATCGTGTTTTCGAAAAACCATTGGGAGCCTATTATCCCTTTTTAATTAACAGCTTTGAAATACTTGCTGTATTAGTTTTGGCAGCTTGTATTATATTTTTAGTGCGTAGAAATATTTTAAAATTAAAAAGATTTTTAAGTCAAGATTTAAATGGTTGGCCTCGTTCTGATGCGAACTATATATTGATCGTGGAAATTATTTTAATGAGTCTTTTTTTAACCATGAATGCTACAGAAATAAATACTTCCTTTATTATTTCTTCTCATTTGAAAACATATTTTACCGCTTCTTTTTCATCTCAACAACTGAACGTCATTGAACATACTGCTTGGTGGTTACATATTATTGGTATTTATGCTTTTATGAACTACTTGCCTTACTCAAAGCATCTTCATATTATACTTGCATTTCCTAATGCCTATTATGCACCATTAGCACCCAAAGGAACGATGCATAATATGACTTCCATTCAAAATGAAGTGTTGTATGCCATGCAACCAGAACTTGCCCCGAGCAATGCAGTGGCTCCAGATAGTTTTGGTGCTAAAGAAGCCACCGATCTTACTTGGAAAAATTTAATGGACGCTTATAGTTGCACCGAATGTGGAAGATGTTCCATGGCCTGCCCTGCAAATGCCACAGGCAAATTATTGAGCCCCCGAAAAATTATGATGTCTACCAGAGATAGAATGGAGCGTATTGCAAAAAATATAACTCAAAACAAGCAATTTGTTCCAGATGGTAAAACCCTTCTACATGATTATATCACAGTGGAAGAATTAAGAGCATGTACTACTTGTAATGCTTGTGTGGAAGAATGTCCTGTAAGTATTTCTCCCATGGATATCATTTTAGAATTACGCCGTTCACTTATCATGGAGGAAAGCAATGCTCCTTCAGAATGGAATAGCATGTTTAGTAATATAGAAAACAATTTTGCGCCATGGAAATTTTCTCCAGATGATAGAGATGCATGGACAAAGCAAGATTAAAATAAAAGTATATGAAGGTGAATACAATGGCAGAAATGATGGCGAGTGGACAAAAACCCGATATTTTATTTTGGGTGGGTTGTGCTGGAAGTTATGATCAAAGAGCACAAAAAATTACGAAAGCTTTTGCTTTTATTTTAGAAGCTGCCGGAATCAACTATGCCATCTTAGGAAAGGAAGAAGCATGCACTGGCGATCCAGCCAGACGAGCAGGTAATGAATTTATGTTTCAAATGATGGCTTATCAAAATATTCAAACATTAAATGGATATGGTATTCAAAAAATTGTGACCACCTGCCCCCATTGTTTTAATACCTTAAGAAATGAATACCCAGCTCTTGGGGGCAATTACGATGTAATTCATCACACTCAATTACTACAAGAACTCATTGAATCTGGAAAAATTAAAATAACAGATAGTAATGAATGGGCTGGAAAAATCATCACATATCATGATAGTTGTTATTTAGGAAGAGCCAATGGCATTTATGAAGCACCCCGAAAAGTATTAGAAAGTTTATCTATAGAGTTGAAGGAAATGAAGAGATGTAAATCTAATGGATTGTGCTGTGGTGCTGGTGGTGCACAAATGTTCAAAGAAGAAGAAAAAGGAGATCTAAGAATCAATGCCGAAAGAGCCAATGAAGCATTAGCAACCAAAGCAAATTGTGTTGCAAGCGCCTGCCCTTTCTGTAATACGATGCTTTCAGATGGCATTAATAATCGACCAGAAAATTCAAATACTTCAGTGTTGGATATTGCTGAAATAGTAGCACAAGCCATCCAATAAATTAAAAATTATGACAGTTCATTTACCCAATATATTACCCGCAAATTTTCATCCTCAATCCAAAGTATGGATATATCAAGCGAATCGAACATTTACCATGAATGAGATCTTTGATATGGAACCCCTCTTGGAAAATTTTGTGGATCAATGGAAAAGTCATGGCGCTCCTGTAAAAGGTTTTGCAACTATTTTATACGGTCAATTTATTATCATAATGGCAGACGAAAGTGTGACCACTGTGGGTGGTTGTAGTACCGATAGTTCCGTACATATTATAAAACAGATCGAAAAACAGTTTGGTCTTCAAATGTTCAATAGAGAACTACTTGCTTTTTGGATCAAAGATACAGTACAAACAGTACCTTATACGCAAGTGAGTTATGCAATTGAAAATGGCATATTATCAAATGACAGTGTATATTTTAACAACTTAGTAAATAACAAAGCAGAAATGGAGGCTCAATGGCTACAACCCCTATCTGAAAGTTGGTTAGGTAAGAAATTTATAAAATAAAAATGATGAGTAGTTTAAAAGTATACGCCATACCCAATTGCAATACCGTAAAAAAAGGATTAGACTGGCTCAAAGCCCATAAAGTATCTTACGAATTTCATGATTATAAAAAATTAGGAATCACTGCCCCTGTATTACAACAATGGAGCAAACAAGTTGGTTGGGAAAGCTTACTCAATAAAAAAGGAGCCACTTGGCGACAATTAGATCCTAAAGTGCAAGCTAGCATTACCACACAAAAGGCAGCCATCGCTCTCATGATGGAAAAAACATCTATCATTAAAAGACCATTACTAGAAAAAGACAGCCTCATTATAGCATTAGGTTTTGACGAAGTTGAATACAAAAAAGCCTTGAAGTGATTCAAGGCTTTTTTAATATTTAATTATGGATAAACTTTCGGTTACTTTAGATTCGATTTTAAGAAGCTATCTAATGCGTCCCCTCTTAAATCTTTTGCAATAATTTTCCCATTAGGATCTAGTATAAAACTTGCAGGAATACTTTGAATTCCAAATTGAACTGCTACAGCATTATTCCAATATTTTAAATCACTCACATGTGTCCAGTTTAAACCATCTTTTTTAATGGCTTCTAACCACTTTGCTTTGTCCTGATCTAAACTCACACTTAATATGGTGAAATTTTTGTCTTTGTATTGGTTATAGGCTTTTACGACATTAGGATTTTCAGCACGACAAGGACCACACCAACTGGCCCAAAAATCAACTAGTACATATTTACCTCTAAAAGAATTTAAGCTTACTAATTTCCCATTCACGTCATTTTGCTTAAACTCGGGCATCACAGATCCAATTTTTCCAAATCCAGCACTCGCTAAGGTTTTATTAATCACATCTGCGAACGGTCCCTTTTTTGCATCCCCACCTAATGATTCATAAAAATTTCCTAATTCATCTTTTACTGCGGGAAATATATTAGCAAATTGGAATAAGAAAAAAGTAGTTACTGCAGATTGGCTATTGGCTTTACTTAAGGTTATATAAGTATTTATTAAATCACTTGACTGTTTTTCACCTACTTGAGCAATGGAATCCTTTGTTGCTTGATTTTTTTCAACTTGCACTGCTTGCAATGATTTAAAGTAGGCCTCCATTTTAGGATTTAAAGCCCCCATAAAATTTTGGTAGATACTATGTGTAGGAGATCCTGCATAATTAAGTGTTGCTAGGGATAAAATATCTCCAGTAATACTCATATTTTCATTGCTTAAAAACAAGGGTAGTTTAACCGCAGCTAGATTGGGTGCCAAACCAGTCCCAGAAAATCCTACTACAAATATGCCTGGGAATTCGGTGGTGGCTTTCAAATTAAATTTTCCGCCTACCACTTTGTCTGTTGCTACTTCTTTATTAGCCATTCCATCTAATAAAGTAATAACTGTATTATCTGGAATATTTTTTATGTCTCCTTTAATAGTTAAACCTTGCGCAGTAGCGGCAGTAAATGCCATTAAAGCGATTACATTGAATAGTATTTTTTTCATGTACATTTTTTGATTTTTCAAGTACCAAATATAGGATTTACTTTTTATGTCTTTGTGCTAAAATTTCAACCACATCCTTTAAAGTATACCCCTTTGCTTGTAAAAGGATTAAATAGTGAAATAACAAGTCGGCAGATTCGTTCAAAAACAGCTCTTTATTGTCGTCTTTTGCCTCTATCACCATCTCCACCGCTTCCTCTCCTACTTTTTGAGCTATTTTGTTGACTCCCTTTGCGAATAAGCTTGCCACATAAGAGCTTTCAGCAGGCGCTGTTTTCCTATCTGCAATTACTTTTTCAAGAATATCTAAGAAATTAGGATCATTGGATTCACCCCAACAGGTTCCAGTTCCTTCATGACAAACAGGCCCCAAAGGTTGTGCTTGAATAAGTAGGGTATCTTGATCACAATCCAATTGCATGGAAACGAAATTTAAATAATTCCCACTTTCTTCTCCTTTAGTCCATAGTCTATTTTTTGTCCTACTAAAAAAAGTTACTTTTTGAAGGGCGACAGTAGCATCTACCGCTTCTTGATTCATAAATCCAAGCATTAAAACTTTCCGAGTTTGTACATCTTGTATGATGGATGGCACTAAACCATCTGTATATTTATTAAAATTGATTGTCATAATGAAGTTTTAGTAAAAGTTATATAGCTTTAAATTATTAGTTATTTTTCTATTATTTATTAGTTGTTCCCTTTTATGGATGGGTTGATTTAATTACTATTTATTAATTATAAACGAATGGCAATTCCCTTTTCAGCTAAGTATTTTTTCAAATCAGGAATGGCTATTTCTTTATAATGAAAAATACTAGCTGCTAATGCTGCATCTGCTTGACCACTTGTGAATACATCAAAAAAATGCTGCTCATTGCCACCGCCGCCTGAAGCAATAATAGGCACTGGTAAAGTACTGGCTAATTGCGAAGTGATATCCAAAGCAAATCCTTGTTTGGTTCCATCATGATTCATGGAAGTCAATAAAATTTCACCCACTCCTAATTCAACTGCTTCTCTCGCCCAATCTTTGACCAAACGATCTGTTTTAGTACGACCGCCATGCAAATACACATACCACTCACCATCTGCTTCTTTTTTTGCATCAATCGCTAACACCACACATTGACTCCCAAAATTTTTTGCAATCAATTCAATGAGGGTTGGATTTTCAAAAGCGGCAGTATTGATTGAAATTTTATCCGCCCCGTTTTGCAATAAAACGCTTACATCTTCCACCGATTTTATTCCACCTCCCACTGCAAATGGAATATTAATACGATGTGCAATTTTATTCACTAATTCACTTAAAGTCTTTCTTTTTTCTACAGTAGCAGTAATGTCCAAAAAAACTAGCTCATCCGCTCCCTGCGCAGCATATAGTGCAGCTAATTCCACAGGATCTCCTGCATCTTTAATTGCTTCAAAGTTGACTCCCTTTACAGTGCGTCCATCTTTAATATCCAAACAGGGTACGATTCTCTTTGTTAACATTATAATACATTAAAATCAGAGAGTTCTTTTAAACTCATCTTGTTTTCATAAATTGCTTTCCCCACAATAGCACCCGAACATCCAATGGTTCTTAACGCTTGTAGATCTAATAATTGACTTACGCCTCCACTCGCTATTAATTGCAGAGTGGGGAATTGTTTGATTATTTTTTCATACAATTGTATAGAAGAGCCTTGTAGTTTTCCGTCTTTTTGAATGTCAGTACAAAAAATTTGCGTCACCCCTTTGTCCATATAGGATTGCACAAACGCTATAATATTAATATTTGTCTTTTCAATCCATCCACCAATAGCAATTTTTTCCTCATATACATCTGCCCCTAATAAAAAGGACTTTGCGCCAAACCTGGACAACCATTCTTCAAAAACCAAGGGACTTTTCACTGCCAAACTTCCAATAGTTGCATAAGTAGCCCCTGTATTTAAGACCGTTTTTAAAGTAGCTTCAGTTTTGATACCTCCACCAAAGTCAATTGTCAAGCCTGTTTTATTCGCGATTTTTTCAAGTACTTTCCAATTGACTACTTCCCCTGCTTTAGCCCCATCCAAATCCACTAAATGCAACCTATTTAATCCAATCCCTTCAAAAGTTTTTGCCACTTCCAATGGATCTTCATTGTAAATTATTTTTTGCGCATAATCACCTTCGGTTAATCTTACACATTTACCTTCTATAATATCTATGGCTGGAATGATTTGCATTTAAAGTGTCTTGTTTATATGTTTAAAAAGTTTTGTAAAATTTGCTCTCCAATAGCAGCAGACTTTTCGGGATGAAATTGAACTCCATAAAAATTGTCCTTATGCAATGCACTACTATACGCTTGAATATATTGAGTGGTGGCTATGGTATACTTACTTAATTCTGCATAATAACCATGCACAAAGTAAGTATAACTGTTTTCCGGAATATCTTGAAACAAACCCGTTTTTAGTTGAGTAATATTGTTCCATCCCATTTGCGGAACTTTTATACTTGATATTTCGGGCATAAAGTATTTTACCTCATTGTCAAAAATACCTAAACAAGTAGTATCGTTTTCCTCAGAATGAGCACACATTAATTGCATTCCCAAACAAATTCCAAGCACCGGTTGTTTTAAGTTTTGTATCAATACATCCAACTTCCTTTCACGTAAATATTGCATCGCGGTACTCGCTTCTCCCACTCCAGGAAAAATAACTTTATCTGCTTTTTGAATTTGCTCCGCATTATCTGTGACCAATGCAGAGACACCAATCCTTTCTAATGCATACAAAACAGATTGTATGTTTCCAGCATTATATTGTACAATTGCTATATTCATAATGAAGGCGTTATCCCAAAACTTGTTTTAGGAAATTTTTAGTAGTGTCCTCTATAGAATCCCCTTTGGATAATGCTTTAATATAAGCAGAACCTATAATGGCTCCCTGTGCATATTTGTTCACTGCTTCAAAACTAGCTTTATCTTTAATTCCAAACCCCACTAATAAAGGATTTTTCAAAGACAGTGCTTGTAATTTTTGCAGGTATTCAGCTACTTTATTGAAATCGGTATCCTTACCTGTTGTAGCAGAAGAACTCACTGCATATAAAAAACCCGAACTCAAACTGTCTAATTTTAAAACACGGTCTTCTTTGGTTTCCGGAGTCACTAAAAAAATAAAATCTAACCCATATTGTTGAAAGAGTGCTTGATATTGATTTTCAAATTCAAATTGAGGTAAATCAGGTAAAATAAATCCATCAATCCCTACCTCCTGTGCTTTTTGACAGAAAGCTTCTATTCCATACTGAAGTATCGGATTTAAGTACCCCATTAAAACAACTGGAATGTGAATCGTTTTCCTCATGTCTTTTAATTGTTCAAATAAAACCGAAATAGTCATTCCATTTTCTAAAGCTAGATGACTACTTTGTTGAATCACTTCTCCATCTGCTAAAGGATCACTGTAGGGCATGCCAAGCTCTATAATATTTGCTCCATTTTTTTGCAAACTTTCCATGACTTCCAAAGTACTTTGCAAATGAGGATAGCCTGCTGTGCAATACACATTTAATACATTGCTTTTTTGATGATCAAATAAGGTGGATAATCTGGACATATTGAATGAATATATTTGTTAAAATTTTTTTAGTGAATTTTTATAAGTACTGCATGTAAGTAGATAAATCTTTATCCCCTCTTCCACTCAAACAAACGATCACGACGTCAGTTGGTTTTAATCCTAGTTTAGGTAATACCGAAAACGCATGAGCTGTTTCTAAGGCGGGGATAATCCCTTCCGTTTTAGAAACATGAAAAGCAGAAGCCAATGCTTCCTCATCGGTGGCACTTAAAAAAGTACCTCTCTTGCTTTCATATAAAAAAGCATGTAATGGCCCTATACCTGGATAATCCAAACCTGCGGAAATACTATGTGGTTCAGTCACTTGTCCATCTGCAGTTTGCATGATTATACTCTTACTGCCATGTAAAATACCAGGAGTACCTAATTGTGTTGTGGCAGCACTCATTCCAGAATACACCCCATGTCCTGCCGCTTCTACCGCAATTAATTGGACAGACGACTCATTTAAATAATGATAAAAAGCACCTGCCGCATTACTTCCTCCTCCTACACAAGCCACCACATGTGTGGGTAATTCAGTTCCCGTTTGCTCCAATAATTGTGTGCGCATTTCGGCACTTATAACGCTTTGGAATTTCGCTACCATATCTGGATAAGGATGAGGACCAACCACACTTCCAATAATATAATGCGTTTCATTGGGTTCGTTAATCCAAGCACGCATGGCTTCATTGGTCGCATCCTTTAAAGTTTTGCTTCCACTTTTAGCAGGTACCACGGTAGCACCTAACATTTTCATACGAGCTACATTGGGCGCTTGTCTTTCAATATCCTTTTCACCCATATATACCACACACTCCATTCCTTTTAAGGCACATACGGTAGCGGTCGCAACGCCATGTTGTCCTGCACCCGTTTCTGCAATAATTTTCTTTTTGCCTAAACGTTGTGCTAATAAAATTTGACCAATAGTGTTATTTATTTTATGCGCACCGGTATGACATAAATCTTCTCTTTTTAAATAAATGGTTGCACCTAATTCTTGGCTTAAACGTTCTGCTTTAAATAAAGGGGTAGGACGACCCACATAATCTTTTAGCAATGCATGGAATTCTTTTTGAAAATCAGGATCCTGCATAATTTGTAAATACTGATTTTTTAAAGTCTCAATATTGGCAAATAACATTTCGGGGATATATGCGCCCCCAAAATTACCATAATACCCTTCTTGATTAGGTTTTTGAAAATCTATTTCTTTGTTAACTATTGACATCTTGTATAAATTTTATAATTTTCTCGATTTGTTTGACACCCGGCTGTTCCTCAAATTGACTATTTAGATCAACTCCTAACATAGTTTTACCTGCTTTGGTTTCTGACATGACTTGTATTCCTTGCACATCATTGATACCTATTCCGCCACTTAAGAAAAAAGGAGTTGGTATAGATGCACTTTTAATAATTTCCCAATTAAAATGTTGTCCTGTGCCACCATACCATTGACTATCGGTATCAAATAAAAAGTAATCCACTACAGAAACATAATTTTCAAAATTTGGAAATATATCACCCACTCTAAATACTTTAATAGTACTTACTTTTTCTTGGACACGCTTACAATAATCTACAGTTTCATCACCATGTAATTGGACTATATCTAATTTTGCAGTTTTGATAGTCGATAAAATGGAAGCAAGTGGCTCATTCACAAACACCCCTACTTTTTTCGCTTGCGTTAATTGCAAATTAGCAATGTCTTCTAAAGTATTTGTTGCTAATACATATCTTTTAGACGCAGGATAAAAGATAAACCCTATAAAGGCCACTCCCATTGCGTCTAATTGCAAAACCTGATTCATTTGAGTCATTCCACAAACTTTAACTTGCATCTTGATCCATTTTAATTTGTTGAGAAAATGTTTCAAATGCTTCTGCTGGAGAAGTTTGTTTCATAAAATACTCCCCCATTAAAAACCCGTCAAAGCCTTCACGTTTTAATAAACGATACGTTTCGATATCGTAAATGCCGCTTTCTGCTATGCTTAAGATTTCCTTAGGTAAACTATCTTTTAATTGTAAAGAGTGCTCTATAGTAACTTCGAATGATTTTAAACTACGATTATTAATGCCCACCATATCAATGCCATCACAAATATATTCTAACTCGGTTTTATCATGTAATTCCAACAATACTTCCATGCCTAATTTTTTGGCAACGCCCGCTAAAAATTCCACTTCAGAAGGTGTTAAACAGGCAGCGATTAATAAAATAACAGACGCCCCATATGCTTTCGCTTCCATAATTTGAAATTCATCAATAATAAATTCTTTTCTTAAAACAGGGACTGGTTGCTGCACTGCAATAGATAAATCCTCCATGTTTCCTCCAAAAAAATGAGTATCGGTCAATACCGAAATCCCAGCTGCTCCAAATTGAGCATAAGCATGAGTCACTTCGGCCACAGATGCGATGGCGTTAATAATTCCTTTAGAAGGAGATTGTCTTTTAAATTCCGCAATTAAACCTGAACTTAAAGCTTGACTTAAATTTTTGGTTAAAGAGATGCATGACTTATTAAATAAAGGCATTGCTTCCAACTCTGCAATTGAAATTTGCTGTTTACGCGCTGCCACTTCTTTGAATTTGTGGGCTACTATATTGGCTAAGATATTACTCATTGTAAACTAATTAATTTTTGTAAACAATCATTAGCCGCGCCCGATTCCAAACTAGTTACGGCAGCCTGAAAAGCAGTTTCATAATTCGCATACTTACCTGTAACATGCAAAGCCATCGACGCGTTGGCTAATACCACTGCATTTTGAGACCAAGTTCCTTTCCCTTGTATAATATTTTTAAATATGCTTGCTGCTGCTTCTACCGTATTTCCTCCTCTTAATTCATGTGCATACACTTTTTTCTTTCCTAACTGATAAGGAGTCCAAATGGATTCGCCATGATGGGTTATTATTTTAGTATCAGTCGTTAACGATATTTCATCATACCCATCCAAACTATGCAAAATGGTAAATTCTTTCCCTAATAATTGTAATACATAATTATAAATTCTGGCCATCTCTAAATTATAGACTCCTATGAGTTGATATTTAGGTTGCGCAGGGTTTACAATAGGTCCCAACATATTAAAAAAGGTTCTTACTCCTAAATTTCTTCTCAAAGGCCCTACTGTTTTTAAAGCGGGATGAAACAAAGGAGCATGTAAAAAACAAATATTCGATTCATCGACTTCCTTTGCTAATAATGTTTCATCATTTTTAAAAGTATACCCCAATTGTTCCATGACATTGGAAGCTCCACTTACACTAGATGCGCCATAGTTACCATGCTTCACTACTTTTTGTCCTGTTCCTGCTACAATAAAACAGGCCAATGTAGATATATTAAAGGTGTCTTTTCCGTCACCGCCTGTTCCCACAATATCAATCGCATCATCCACTCCAATATCTACCTTTACTGCTAATTCCAATAAAGCATCTCTAAATCCCATTAACTCGTCAATAGTAATACTACGCATTAAGTAAACACTTATGAAAGAAGTAATTTCATGTTCATTATATTTCCCATTGGAGATATCCATCAACACTTCCTTTGCCTGCGCGCGTGTCAAACTTTTATGTTCAAATAAATATTGTAAAATTTTTTTCATGCGATCAATCTGTTAAATGCTTTTCAATTAATTTTTCAACCAGTTAGATAAAATAGTAGCCCCTTTCGGTGTCAACACACTTTCTGGATGAAATTGTACTCCTTTGATATCATAAGAAACATGTTCTAAGGACATGATAAACCCTAGATCATCCTGTGAAGTAATGATTAAATCCTTCGGAAAATTTTGCGTATCCACTACCCAGCTATGATAACGACCCACGATCATTTCTTTGGGCAACCCTTCCCATAAAATACTAGGTGCCGTTTGTCTGATGTTCGTCGCTATGCCATGATATACTTGTTTTAAATTAGTGAGTGTTCCCCCAAAAGCTTCTCCAATAGCTTGTTCTCCTAAGCAAACCCCTAATATAGATTTAGTGGCAGCATACTCCTTGATTAAAGGCAATAGCAGAGCTGATTCGGAGGGGATTCCCGGGCCTGGTGTTAATAAAATTTTATCATACCCTTTCACTTTCTCTAAAGGAATTTCATCGTTTCTAAAAACATCCACAGTTCCCTTAGAAACCTCTTGAATCATTTGCACCAAATTATAGGTGAAAGAATCATAATTATCAAATACCAATATCTTCATCATCTTTACTTATTATTTGAATTAACCGTGAATTTTTTCGGCCAATAGGATGGCAGTTTTTAAAGCATTCAATTTATTGTTCACTTCTTGCAACTCATTCTCGGGAACACTTGCAGCCACCACCCCTGCTCCTGCTTGATAAGTCAATGTATTATGTTGACTTAAAAAAGTGCGAATCATAATTGCTTGATTACAACTTCCATTGAATCCTACAAAACCGATACAACCTCCGTAGTAAGACCTTTTAGTAGGCTCCATGGCATCTATAATTTGCATGGCCTTGTATTTAGGAGCACCACTTAATGTTCCTGCAGGAAAGGTTTTGGCTATTAAATGAAAAGGATTAGATCCGGGCGCCACTTTTCCTTCTACCTCACTCACTAAATGAATGACATGACTATAATAATGTACTTGACGATACTGTTTTACTTTCACGTCAGTACACACTCTACTTAAATCGTTTCTTGCTAAATCCACTAACATGACATGTTCCGCATTTTCCTTAGGATCATCCAATAATTTTTGTGTCATCAAGGCATCTGTTTCTTCATCGCCACTTCGCTTAAATGTACCTGCAATAGGATGTACCACTGCTTTTCCTTTTTGAATTACAATTTGAGCTTCTGGAGAAGATCCCATTAATTTATAATCTCCGTAATCAAAGAAAAATAAATAAGGACTAGGGTTAATATTACGCAAGGTTCTATAGACATTAAATTCATCCCCTTGAAATGATTGCTGAAATCTTCGGCTCAACACCATTTGAAATACATCACCTCGCATACAATGTTGAATGCCTTTTAGTACCGCTTCCTTAAATTGCTCATTTGTTTGATTAGAACTTTCCTCCCCTTTTACCATAAAAGGATATTGCGGCACATCTTTGCTTTTAATAAAAGACAATAAATTACTGTATTCCGATTCTAATCCGTTCAATTTATTTTCGCAAATAAAAATCTCATCTTTAAAATGATTAAATGCAATGACATAATGATACAATCGATATCGCATCAAGGGAATAATTTCCTTTTCTTTTTTAGTCGTAATATTTTCAAAAAAGGGAATGGCATCATACGCTGTATAGCCGTAAAGCCCTTGCGCAAATGCCGCTTCTTTTTCTCCTGCATCTTGCATTTCATATTGCTGCATATAGGACCATAAACGATCTGGCACTTCAAATACATTAGGTATCAATTCCTTTTCAGGTTCTTGTTGTGGATATTTAAATTCAATTTGCTCCTGTGATGTAATTTCTATACCGCCAATAGCATTCACGCAAATAAAGGAGAAACTATTTTCAGAAGCGTGCGAATCGGTACTTTCCAATAAAATAGTATCTCTAAATCGATCACGGAGTCTAAGATATATACCTACTGGCGTATAAGTATCTGCCAACATTTTAGTCACTTCCGTTTTAATAATCACCTTTTTCATTTTCTATTTTTCAGACATTCTTAAAAAAAATAAACCCCGACAATGATGTCGGGGTTTATGTAATATTTGACAATATAGTTATGCCACTACAATACCCCAACGGATTTTGTATGCCACCACCATATATTGTTTGATTGAATCATTAGGTTGCAAATTTAAGACTTTAAAAAGTTCGAACCAAAAAAAACTAAATAAAGAAGCTATTAACTGTTAGCCCTTATAACACCCCCTTGGTACTAGGCAACTGATCGCTAAAAGGGTTGCGCTGGATGGCCATTTTAATAGCCTTTGCAAAGGCTTTGAAAATGGCTTCAATTTTATGATGCTCATTTTCTCCCTTACAACTTATATTAAGATTGCATTTGGCTGCATCACTGAATGACTTGAAGAAGTGAAAAAACATTTCAGTAGGCATTTCTCCCACTTTTTCTCGTTTGAATTCCGCCTCCCAAACGATCCAATTTCTACCCCCAAAATCGATCAATACTTTGGCTTCCGCCTCATCCATGGGTAAAGCATAGCCGTATCTTTCCATGCCTCTCTTATCCAACAGTCCTAATGCGAAGGCTTCCCCTAAGGCTATCCCCACGTCTTCGATGGTATGATGTTCATCAATATGCAAATCTCCCTTGCATTGTATGGCTAAATCAATGCCGCCGTGTCGGGCAATTTGCTCCAACATATGATCAAAAAATCCCAAGCCTGTATGTATTTGAGCATTCCCTTTTCCATCTAAATTCACCTCCACACTAATTTGGGTTTCTTTCGTATTCCTTTCATGTTTTACTTTACGTAATCCCAATTTTAAGAAAGAATATATTTGTTCCCAATGAGCCGCTTCCAAAACAATCCTATCTTGATATAATTTTTGTTGCTCTTGGGTTAAAGAATGTAAACCTGCATTAAAATAAATCGCCTTGCATCCTAAATTTTGGGCCAATGCAATATCACTCCATCTGTCACCAATGACATAAGAATTTGCGATATCAAATTGTGAATTATTTAAAATATGGGATAACATTCCGGTCCCTGGCTTGCGTGTGGGAACATTATCCTTTGCAAAACTGGCATCAATATGTATTTCATCAAAAACAAAACCTTCCCCTTTTAACGTGCGAAGCATTAAATTTTGATAAGGTTCAAAATGTTCTGTAGGATAAGCATCTGTACCTAATCCATCCTGATTACTCACCAAAATTTTATAAAAATCAAAGTCAGAAGCGATCTTACTTAAATAGCTGATGGCACCAGGAACAAAACTAGTTTTTTCAATATGGTCTATTTGAAAATCACTAGGCGGTTCTTGTAAGATGACTCCATCACGATCAATAAATAAAATAGGTTTCATGACAACTTTAATTGTAAATGTTTATTTCTTAACTACCTGCTTTTTTACTTGCGCAATAGTTACCATTGAAGCTTTATTACTCCAACTATTTCTAATATAAGATAACACATCTGCTATGGCAGCATCTGTTAAATCAGGATTAGGGGTCATCGCATTGCTATAATAAGATCCATCTAATGCCACACGCTCATTATATCCTTTTTTAATAATCTTTACCATTCGGGCAATATCATTTCCAACCACATTAGAGGCACCATCCAAAGGAGCATTCATATTAGGAACCCCACCCCCATCTGCTTGATGACAAACCAAACATCTAGTTTCATATATTTTTTTCCCATTCCCTAAATTCTGTGCGACTGTCTTTGAAGAAAATCCAATAATACCCAACACCAAAAACATAAAAGCTTTTCTAATCATTTTCAAGAAGTTTTTAATTTAAAATTACTTTGATAGCAACCCTATTATTTTTGATAACTGATTTTAAAAATATTTCCCTTAGCATCATCACTCACATATAAAGATCCATCAGGCCCTTGTGCTAATCCACATGGTCTTGCTTTTGCTTGACGTGGATTCATAATTTTTACACCATTTTCAGTACCTGCAAAACCATTGGCGAAAATTTCCCATTCTCCTGAAACTTTTCCGTTTTTAAAAGGAACGAATGCGACAAAGAAGCCTTCTTGAGGCAAAGGAGCACGATTCCAAGAACCATGAAAAGTGATGAATGCTCCATTTTTATATTTTTCTGGGAATTGATTCCCTGTATAGAACAAAACGGCCATAGGTGCCATATGCGCTGGAAAATCTGCAATAGGATTGATAAATTTTGTATCCCCTTCTTTTTTACCATCTCCCCCATATTCTGGAGAAACTATTTTTTTCTTCATAGAGGGGTCATAATATACATAAGGCCATCCTGCATCATCCCCTTCCTTAATTTCGTAAAATGTTTCTGCTGGCAATTCTGCATTTTGAGCATCCGTATACAAAGTGGGATAAAAACTATTTAATTGATCGCGGCCATGTTGTGCCACATATAGTTTGTTTGTGCTATTATTCCAATCTAACCCAACTACATTTCTTAAACCAGTCGCATATCTTTGACCATTACCATAAGTTTGATTCTCTTTATTAGCGTTAAATTTCCAGATACCTCCAGCAGAATCTAATATAGGGCAAGGCATCATTCCTTGTGAGCCTGGCATACGATCTTTTACTTGACAAGCATTGGAATAGGCTCCAATATTGACATACAAATTATTATTGTTATCAAAGGTGATAGATTTTGATTCGTGTTGTCTTCTATTAATTAAACCAGAAATAACAGTAGTAGGGTTTAATGGATTTACTACTTCATCATTTGCATCTAATTGATAGGCAAACACATCGTCATTAGAACTTGTAAATAGTTTATTCCCTTTGACATAAATACCCGTTCCAGGATAATTTCCCCATGCAGAATTTTTATCGGCTACTCCATCTCCATTGGTATCTTCTAATCGAACAATTGACTTCCCTTCTTTATTGGGGTAATTTAATTTTGCAAACAATACCCCTTTTGAAGTAATCGCAATATGTCTTGGGCTACCCAAATTTTGAGCAAAGACATTGGCTTTAAAACCTTTAGGTAAAGTAAGACCTGCATTGTCTTGTGCATTGACACTTATTGTAAGTGAAAACATCACCAGCATTAAAAAAAGAAACTGTTTTTTCATAGTTAGATTTTTAGAAACACAATTTAGTGAAATGTTGCTATATGTTATAGATTATCAGGAGTAATGCCCAACCATTGAGCGATGGCGTCCACCAACTGTGTATTTTCGATCTCCGTTCCAATCGTGATTCTTAAACAATCCTCACAAAATTCAACTTTAGATCGATCCCTCACTACAATGCCTTGGGTTAATAAATATTGATATAAGTCGGTTGCTTTTTCCACTTTGACCAATAAAAAATTAGTGTCAGAAGGATACACCTGAAGAATACCCGGCATGCTTAATAATACCTCAGCCAATGCCTCTCTCATTTCCACCAAATGCTGAATCATATCATTCACTTGACCCACTTCGTCTAATGCTTTAATGGCTAATTGTTGTGATGCCAAATTAATATTATAGGGAGGTTTTACTTTATTTAAATATCCGATCACGGGCTCATTGGCAAAACAAATTCCAATGCGCAGACCCGCTAATCCCCAAGCCTTGCTCAATGTTTGCAGCACGACCAAATGGGGATAATCTATTAAGGATTGTATCAAAGATTTTTGTGGAGAAAAATTAATGTAAGCTTCATCCAACACCACTAGGCCATTAAAATTATTCAATACTGTTTCAATATCCAATAGGTTTAATGAATTTCCAGTAGGATTATTAGGAGAACAAATCCAAATAATTTTAGTTTGAGCATCTACTAATTGTTCAATGTGGGCCAAGTTTAATTGAAAATCGGGCAATAAAGGAGCGGTTCTAATTTCAATATTATTAATATTCGCACTTACCTCATACATGCCATAAGTAGGTGGGCAAATAATAACATTATCCTTTCCTGGCTCACAAAAACTACGATATAATAAATCAATACACTCATCACTTCCATTCCCAATAAATATTTGACTAGCAGGTACTTTTTTTATAAATGCTAATTTATCCTTGATTTGCTTTTGCATAGGATCAGGGTATCTATTATACCATGTAGTCAAAGGTGATCCTAAACTATTTTCATTGGCATCCAATAAAATTTTAGCCTCTCCACTAAATTCATCTTTGGCAGAAGAATAAGGTTTTAAGTTTTCAATATTCGGACGCACTAGTTTTTTAATATCAAATGGCATACCATAAAATTTTATTTTTTCAAAGATTGAAGTCTTACTGCTACAGCATTACTATGCGCTTGTAAATTTTCTGCCTCCGCCATTTCTATCACTGTAGGTCCTAATAATTGCAAACCATTTGCCGTTAATTGTTGGAAGGTTATTTTTTTCACAAAGCTATCTACACTTACCCCACTATACGCTTTGGCATAGCCGTTGGTTGGTAAAGTATGATTGGTGCCGCTCGCATAATCCCCCACCGATTCCGGAGAATAATTACCAATAAATACCGAGCCTGCATTTGTAATTTTTTCAGCCCACCAAGCTGCTTTATCTATTGCTAATATTAAATGCTCTGGAGCATATTCATTGATAAGTTCTAGCGCTATTTCGGGAGTATTTATAACAATGGCTTTGGAATTTTTTAAAGCTTCTTCTGCCATTTTTTTTCGAGGTAAATGAGATAGTTTTTGGTCGATTTCTTTTTGAATTTTTTTAACCAACTCCTCATTCGAAGCTACCAACAACACTTGACTATCCACACCATGTTCTGCTTGCGAAAGTAAATCAGCCGCTACAAAAGAGGGCTCACAAGTATCATCTGCATATACACAAACTTCACTCGGACCTGCGGGCATATCTATTGCAATTCCTTGTTGTTGTGCGAATTGTTTTGCAGCCGTTACATATTGATTTCCTGGTCCAAAAATTTTATACACTTTGGGAACAGAAGAAGTACCATAAGTCATAGCAGCAATAGCTTGTACACCGCCTATACAAAATATTTTTTCGATGCCCACTAATGAGGCTGCATATAATATGGCAGGATTAATATTTCCTTCTGCATTAGGAGGAGTACATAAAATAACTTCCTTGCATCCTGCTAATTGCGCTGGTACGCCTAACATTAATACAGTAGAAAATAATGGCGCAGTACCCCCAGGTATATAAATGCCCACTTTATCAATCCCTACCGATTTTCTCCAACACCATACCCCTGGCATCGTCTCAACTTTTTTTGTTTTTTGCCATTGAGTTTGATGAAATACTTCAATATTTGTTTTAGCAATTTGCATTGCTGTTTTTAAGGCAGGAGTTAATTCATCAGCTGCCGCTTTTATTTGATCAGCAGTCACTCGTACACTTGTTAATTTTACTTGATCAAATTGTTCTGTATAATTTATTACAGCTTCCTCTCCCTGCGCGCGCACTGCTTCCATGATCTCTTGCACTTTAGTAGTCAATTCCGCATGCTCCAAAGCAGGACGCATTAAAAGAGTCCCCCATGTACTTTTATCTGGTTGTATAAAAACAGGTATCATTATAAAATCATTTTTTCGATAGGCACTACTAAAATCCCTTCGGCACCTGCCGCTTTAAGTTGTTCAATTAATTCCCAAAAATCACTTTCTGCAATCACGCTATGCACACTGCTCCAACCTGGTGTAGCCAATGCCACCACAGTAGGACTTTTCATCCCAGGAAGCAATGAAATAATTTTATCCAGATTTTCATTTGGCGCATTTAATAAAACGTATTTATTTTTTTTCGCCTTCTTGACAGATTCAATTCGAAATAAAAGTTTTTCTAATATTGCATTGGCCTCCTGCTTTAATCCTACTTTTTTGATCAATACTGCTTGTGATTCTAAAATAGTTTCCGCCTCCTTTAATCCATTCATAAATAAAGTGGACCCACTACTCACTAAATCACAAATCACATCTGCTAATCCAATACCAGGAGCAATTTCAACACTTCCGCTAATTTCATGTATCTCAGCTTGGATCTTATTTTGGGTCAAATATTTCTGAACTAAAACAGGATAACTGGTTGCAATTTTTTTATTCGCTAAAAAAGAGGGGGCTTCAAAATTTTCGTTTTTTCTAACGCCAAAGCTCAATCTGCATTTTCCAAAACCTAATGCATATGCTACTTCCACTTTTTTAGCTTTTTCATACACCACATTTTCACCTACAAAACCAATATCTGCTACCCCATCTTCTACATATTGAGGGATATCATCATCTCTTAAAAAAAACAACTCGATAGGAAAATTGGTGGCTTCCGCTTTTAATTTATTGACTCCATTACCAATATCAATGCCACACTCCTTTAATAATCTAAGGGAATCCTCATGTAATCTTCCCGATTTCTGAATCGCCAATTTTAAACGCATTATTTCAAATTTTAGAAATTAAAAAGGGCCTACTTTTTCAGTAAGCCCTTGGATAAATATTATAACATACCTACACCTATAGCCTACCTGATGGATAGAAAATGATGATGATGAGTATGATTCTTTACATTCATAGTGCAAATTTACAACCCAATCCTGTATTTGCCAATAAATAATAATAAAAACCTGGCAATTCAATCATTTTACATCTTAATATTGCCTACTATAATCTTTTAAATGAGTTTGATCATGCGTTTAACGGCTCTATTCTGCATACAATTGTTTGTCTTTGGTAGCACAGTAAATTCAACTGTTCAAGCCCAACCACCCAAAAAATCATACCAACTTGTATGGTCCGATGAATTTAATGGACAAGGGCTTCCCGATTCTACTAAATGGGGCTATGATGTTGGAACGGGTTCTTGGGGTTGGGGAAATAATGAACTACAATATTACACGAAGGATTCATTAGGTAATGCTAAAGTGAGTAACGGAGTTTTAACAATCACTGCTCGAAATCAAAAAATGGGTGATAAAAAATATACTTCTGCAAGATTGGTCACAAGGGGTAAAGCTGCTTGGACTTATGGCAAAATAGAAGTGAGGGCGAAACTTCCCAAAGGTTTGGGTACTTGGCCTGCCATTTGGATGTTAGGCACTAATATTGATTCAGTAGGAATTGGATGGCCTCAATGTGGCGAGATTGATATCATGGAACACACTGGATCCAGGGCTTCTAAAATTGACGCATCTGTTCATACTAAAAATTTTAACTGGTCTAAAAACACACAAAAAACAGCAGCCACCTTTTTGTCTGATTATGGAGACGCTTTTCATAATTACCAATTAATATGGGACGCACAAACCATCGTCATATCCATGGATGACAAACCTTTGCTTACAGTTCATAATGACGGGACTGGAAAAAACAGCTGGCCATTTAATGACCCCTGTAATTTGTTATTAAATTTAGCTGTAGGTGGGAACTATGCAGGATATGAGATAGATGAAAAATCTCTGCCAGCCACTATGCAAATTGATTATGTAAGAGTATACCAATAAAGGACGATCAAAAAAAATTAGTGCATTTCAAACCAAACAGGTGTTGCCTCTTCTTCTTCCGCATTATAATTAATAAATAACTCTTCACCTGCTGCCACATCTGCTATGGTACTAATAGTAATTGTAAGGTGGTCAAAATCCATTTCATATTTACAATTAGGCTGTATAGTATGATTGTAAATAGATACATAACCCAATGCCACTGCGGCCATGCTTAGATCATCGCCCCATTCAAAAATGTAATCATACAAAAGAGTTTGTTCCACTTTTTCACGCTCTTCCTTATTTAATACAATTACTGGCGCTATTTCAATAACAGTTCCCTTCGCAATGAATGCAGAAGTAAATACACCTCGGCCCTTTTTATCGGATGGCGCTATAGTCAAAATAGGTAGAATCATACCATAAATATAATCTATACTTTAGTATTTTTCGTAACTTGCACGCATGTCAGATGAATTAAATGAGGATATCAATTTATCGGAAGTATTTTTAGAGACCTTATCTAAAAATGACGCACATCTATTAAGAGAACTTTTAGATGAACAAAATATAAGTGATGTCGTGGAACTGGTGAATGAATTCCCAGCACATGAAGCGACCATCATTGATCATATGACTGTGCACCGTGCTGTCAGCGTTTTCAAAATTCTTGACATTAATCAACAAAAAGATATCATCAAGGAATTGCCTGCTCGAAAAACAGCAAAAATCTTGAATGAACTTCCCCCAGATGACCGTACCGACTTTTTAGAAGAATTACCCAAAGCAGCCATCCGTGATTTAATCAAACTACTAGATCCTGAAGAAAGAAAAATTACTTTATCATTATTAGGATATCCTGAAGATAGTGTGGGTCGTTTAATGACTCCCGATTATGTGTATGTTTATGCTCATTATACGGTGGCAGAAGTATTAAATAACATTAGGAAGTACGGAAAGAAATACGAAACCATTGATGTGATTTATATTATTGATGAAAATGGATGTTTGGTGGATGATATTCGAATTCGTGATGTCTTAATTGAACAACCTGATGCCATTATCAAAGATATTATTGACGGACGCTTTGTGGCATTGAATGTATATGATGATCAGGAGCATGCTAGTCAGGTGTTTAAAATGAACAACCGTACAGCGATACCTGTTGTGGATGACAACGATGTATTATTAGGAATTGTAACCATTGATGATATCTTATGGGTAACGAATGAAGAGTTTAGTGAGGATATGCAAAAGATGGGAGGTACGGAAGCTTTGAACGAGCCTTATCTTGATATCTCAATTTTTAAATTATTTAAAAAGAGAATCACATGGTTGGTTATTTTATTTTTTGGTGAGATGTTCACTGCAACTGCCATGGGCTATTTTGAAGGAGAAATTAAAAAGGTAACTTTATTGGCACTTTTTGTTCCTTTAATTTTATCTAGCGGTGGTAACTCAGGTTCACAAGCATCTACTTTAATTATACAAGCTATGTCCATTGGAGAAATTACCATTTCCAATTGGTGGAAAATATTAAGAAGAGAAATTACAAGTGGATTATTATTAGGAGCTGTTTTAGGTATCATTGGATTTTTTAGAGTCATGGTTTGGCATAGTATTGCACCAGGATTATATGGCGAACATTGGATACTTATTGCATTCACCATTGGCATCACTTTAATTGGAGTGGTTTTATGGGGTACCATTATGGGATCCATGTTACCTATATTATTAAAAAGATTAGGTGCTGACCCCGCAGTCTCTTCAGCCCCCTTTGTTGCAACTCTAGTGGATGTAACTGCCTTGGTCATATATTTTTCTGTCGCTTTGTTAGTATTGAGAGGGACTTTATTATAAGGACTTATTACCCCCTTCCTTGGATTTCGAATAGATTAGGATTTTATTGACTATTTTTGGGCATCATTTATTTATAATTTATTAGCATGTGTGGAATTGTAGGTTATATTGGTCATAGAGAAGCATACCCCATTGTTTTAAAAGGTTTAAAGCGTTTGGAATATCGTGGATACGATAGTACGGGTGTAGCTATTATTCAAGAAGGGAAATTGATTGTTGAGAAGAAAAAAGGGAAAGTAGTAGAATTGGAAGATAGTGTGGTGGGTAAAAACATGCATTCCCCTATTTGTATTGGTCACACACGTTGGGCGACTCATGGAGAACCTTCTGACCGCAATGCGCATCCTCATTTATCGAATAATGGACGCTTTGCTATGTTGCATAATGGAATTATTGAAAACTATGCTCCTATAAAAAAAGAATTACTATCAAAAGGCTATACTTTTAAAAGTGACACCGACACCGAAGTATTATTAAATTTCATACAAGACATTCAAGATAATAATAAAAGCAGTTTAGAAGAAGCTTTAAGAATTGCATTAAAAAGAATTGTAGGTGCTTATTGTATTTTATTAATTGATCAAGATGATCCTGAAACTATTATTGCCGCGCGTAAAGGAAGTCCTTTAGTGATAGGTATTGGTAAAGACGAACATTTTTTAGCAAGTGATGCCTCTCCTATTATTGAGTACACCAAAGAAGTGGTGTATGTAAACGATTACGAAATTGCTATTGTTAAAAAAGACGAATTAATTTTAAAGAATTTAGGAAACGAAAAGCAAACTCCTTTTATTCAAAAGTTAGACATGGAATTAGCAGCGATTGAAAAAGGCGGCTACAACCATTTCATGTTAAAAGAAATTTTTGAACAACCCGAAACTATATTTGATTGCTTGAGAGGAAGATTATTACATGAGCAAGGACAAATCATAATGGCAGGAGTAGACAATCATATAGAAGCACTCACGAAAGCATCTAGAATTATCATTGTAGCATGTGGTACTAGCTGGCATGCAGGATTATTAGCAGAATATTTAATAGAAGAATTATGTCGCATTCCTGTTGAAGTAGAATATGCTTCAGAATTTAGATACCGTAATCCAGTAATACATCCAGGAGATGTCATCATTGCAATTTCACAAAGTGGTGAAACAGCGGATACCCTAGTGGCATTGGAAAGTGCGAAAGAAAAGGGGGCTTTTATTTTTGGAATCGTAAATGCAGTAGGCAGTAGTATTGCACGATTAAGCCATGCGGGGGCATACACACATGCAGGACCAGAAATTGGAGTAGCAAGCACCAAAGCCTTTACAGGTCAATTAGCCGTATTAAGTATGATGGCATTGAAAATAGCAAAAGCCAAAGGAAGCATCACCCAAGAAAGATATATTCACCTATTAAGTGAATTAGCCTCTGTTCCCGAAAAGGTGAAAGAAATTTTAGCAGACACTTCCAACATTCAACGCATTGCAAACCAATTCAAAGACGCGAAAGACTTTTTATATTTAGGTCGTGGCTATAATTTTCCGATTGCATTAGAAGGGGCTCTGAAGCTAAAAGAAATTACTTATATCCATGCCGAGGGATATCCAGCCGCCGAAATGAAACACGGACCAATTGCATTAGTGGATGAAAATTTACCCGTAGTATTTGTGGCGACGAAGGATATGTATTATGACAAAGTGGTTTCCAATGTGCAAGAAATTAAAGCTCGTAAAGGACAAATAATAGCTGTCGTAAGTCATGGAGATTCAGTATTACCAACCATGTCCAACAATATCATGTTGGTTCCTGAAATGGATGAAGTACTTGCGCCTTTATTAAGTGTGATCCCATTACAATTATTAAGTTATTATGTGGGTGTTGCAAAAGGCATTGATGTAGACAAGCCCAGAAACTTAGCGAAAAGCGTTACCGTGGAATAGAAATTATTATGGAAGTAGATGAAATTTTTGATTACGCATTATCACTTCCCCATACCGAGGAAACTACACCATTTGGACCTGATACGATTGTTTTTAAAACACATCAAAAGGTTTTTCTCTTACTTACTTTGCAATCGGAACCTATTCGCATGAATTATAAAGCAAATCCTGATGATATTATGATGCAAAGGGAGGACTATCCTGATTTTATTTTTCCAGGATACCATATGAATAAAAAACATTGGAATACTTTACATATAAACAGATCCATACCCACCAAATTGGTCAAACAATGGATACAAAACTCGTATTTATTAGTACAGCCCAAAAAAGCTAAAAAACAAGGAAAATAGGCCTCCATTTTAAAAGTCGTACCTTGCAGTCTTATATGACGAATACATTCAAGTCCTTACATCTTATAGAGCCTTTATTATTAGCACTTTTTGAAGAAGGATATACCACCCCCACACCTATTCAAGCTCAATCCATACCTATTGTACTACAAGGGAAAGATTTACTAGGATGTGCCCAAACAGGTACTGGAAAAACAGCTGCTTTTACCTTACCTATTTTACAATTATTATTAGAAAATGCAGCTCCTCAAAAGCGAAAAAAAATACGTTCCTTAATTGTCACTCCCACTCGCGAATTAGCCATTCAAATTGCTGAAAGTTTTAACGCTTACGGAAGACATACGCCTTTAAATTGTACAGTCATTTTTGGAGGTGTGGCACAAGGTCCTCAAGTGACTGCATTGCGCAATGGCGTTGATGTGGTGATTGCAACCCCGGGTAGATTATTAGATTTAATGAACCAAGGGCATATCAGTATTCGTGAAGTAGAAATTTTTGTATTAGATGAAGCGGATCGTATGTTAGATATGGGATTCGTACATGATGTCAAAAAATTACTAGCGGTACTTCCAAAGAAAAGACAATCCTTGTTTTTTTCTGCCACGATGCCTCCCGAAATTGTGCAATTAGCCAATACGATTTTAGTACACCCCCAAAAAGTAACAGTGACTCCTGTTTCTTCTACCGTTGAAATCATTGAACAATCAGTTTATTTTGTAGATAAGAATAATAAGAACGCTCTACTATTAGATATTCTAAAAAATACAGCCATTAAAACGGCATTAGTTTTTACACGTACCAAACATGGTGCCGATAAAGTAGTCAACATGTTGACTAAAAATAATATTAAAGCAGAAGCCATTCATGGTAATAAATCTCAAAATGCACGTCAAAGAGCTTTGAGTAATTTCAAAGAACAATCTACCCGCATTTTAGTCGCTACCGATATTGCCGCAAGAGGTATTGATGTTGACAACCTTGCTTATGTTGTAAACTTTGAAATACCCAATATCCCCGAAACTTATGTTCACCGTATTGGAAGAACAGGAAGAGCAGGAGCCAATGGAACTGCTATTTCATTCTGTGATGCCGAAGAAAAAGCATTTTTAAAAGATATTGAAAAATTAATTGCGAAGCCAATTCCAGTAGTGAGCGACCACCCCTACCCACTCATGAACCACCGACCAGAGAAAACCCCAGCTCCCCAAGGTCGAAAAAATATCCCCCGCAGCAACCGATTTAGCCGAAACAAACCAAGATATTAAAGGATTGTTCATTGTAAAATGAAGCTCCTTCATATTTAAGGTGACAGATGATTTAATTTTTAGCGAATTAACTTATATTTAAATATAAAATTTAAACATGAGAATTGTATACACCACTTTATTTACGTTCCTAATAGGATATGCAGTAGCACAAGACACTACTTTTAAAAAATCAGACTTAATAAGTAGCGCAAAGATATTTGATATGCGCTTTACCCAAAAAGAAATAGACACTTTGTATTCCGATGTCCTTGATAATGTATTAAACTATCAGGCCATGCACAAATTGTCTTTGAATAATAGTGTGCCATTAAGTTTATGGCAAAATCCAGTGGTGCCTGGAATGACTTTTAATTCAATACAAAAACCAATTATTTGGAATAAAGTCAATGCTTCCCTTCCTGCTAATAAAAATGATTTAGCTTTTTATAGTATTGAGCAGTTAGCTTTTTTATTAAAAAATAAAAAAATAAGTTCAGTCGAACTTACTCAATTTTTTATTGACCGTATCAAAAAATGGGGAGATACCTTACAATGCGTGATTACGATCACTCAGGATATTGCTATGGAGCAAGCCAAAAAAGCGGATGCAGAAATTGCAGCAGGAAAATATCGCGGTTTATTACATGGTATTCCTTACGGTTTAAAAGATTTATTTGCAGTGAAAGGAACTAAAACTACTTGGGGTGCTGCTCCTTATAAAAATCAAACTATTGATGAAGATGCATTTGTATATACCCAATTAAAAGAAGCGGGTGCGGTATTAGTGGCTAAATTTACTTTAGGTGCATTGGCGATGGGAGATTATTGGTATGGAGGTCGCACTAAAAATCCATGGAATATTAATTATGGTTCTTCTGGATCTTCTGCTGGCTCTACATCAGCAACTGTAGCAGGACTGGTTCCATTTGCCATTGGAACTGAAACTTATGGAAGCATTATTTCTCCATCCACTACTTGTGGTGCAACAGGATTGAGACCCACTTTTGGAAGTGTAAGTAGATCAGGGGCGATGGCATTAAGTTATAGTTTAGATAAAGTAGGACCTATTTGCAGATCTGCAGCCGATGCCGCAATCGTATTTAATTATATTCATGGTACAGATGGAAAAGACCAAGCCGCTGTAAATATGCCGTTTAATTATACTCCTCAAAAGCCTATTCAAAAAATGAAAATTGCTTATGCTAAAAATTATTTTGATAAAATAAAAGATACGAGTCGTAATGAATGGAAAGTATTGACTGCTTTTAAAAATATGGGGGTGACTCTCATTCCTGTTAACTTCCCTGATAGCGGTGTCTATAATTTTAATATTATGGATGTCGTGATTGGTGTAGAATGTGCTGCACAGTTTGACGAAATGACAAGAAATAATACGGATGATGAATTAACCCGACAAACAAAATATGATTGGCCTAACCAATTTAGAACAGCTCGTTTTGTACCAGCGGTAGAATATATTAATGCACAAAGACATCGTTATGTATTAATGCAAAAAGTGAATGAAGTGTTACAACAATACGATGCCATCATCTGCCCATCTAGAGGCGATGGCAATCAAGGAGCGATTACCAATTTAACAGGACATCCAGTAGTATGTGTTCCTACTGGTTTTGACAAAAGATTAAACCTACCTACAGGTATTAGCTTTGTTGGTAAATTATACGACGAAGCCACCATTTTAAACATTGCAGACGCCTACCAAAAAGCCACCCCTTGGGACGATATGCACCCCGCTAAATTCAAATACTAAGACGAATGAATCCCATTAAAAAGATGAGTCTTAAAACGCTAGGGTATGATTTTATTACTGACTTTCCAAAAGGAAAAGACGAATACTATCTGCGTAATAAACAAAATAGAAGTGGTATTGCCTATAGGCAATTGACAGCACAAGAGATAGAAATTTTGGTTCGTAATGGGAATACCAGCGATGACTGGAGTAAAATACAGGTCTCTGATTTATTCAATCCAGAACTTGTTAAAAATTGTACTTTTTTTGGTCTTAACCGAATTGGACATTTAGAAAATACTTGTTTAGGCTTTAGTGATTTAATTGTACCAGTGGGACTTTACAATTCCACTATCATTAGTTGCGACTTTGGAAATAACGTTTCTATTCATAACGTGAACTACCTGTCACATTATATATTAGGAAATGAGGTCATCGTCAATAATGTGAATGAATTAGTGACTACCAATCACTCCAAATTTGGAAATGGGATCATTAAAAAAGGGGAAACTGAAGACGTAAGAATATGGCTTGAACTATGTAATGAAAATACGGGCAGAAAAGTAATGCCTTTTGTCAATATGACATCTGGGGATGCCTTTTTATGGACCCGCAATCGTCAAGATAAATTATTGCAAAGTAAGTTCATGAGCATGGCGGAGAAAAAGTTTGACAACAAACTAGGCTACTACGGTAAAGTGGGAGATCGCACCGTGATCAAAAATTGCAAAATTATTAAAGACGTCTGGATAGGGTCTGATGCTTATTTAAAAGGTGCCAATAAAATAAAAAATGTCACGATTAATTCTGCAGCCGATGCGCGCACTCAAATTGGGGAAGGCTGTGAACTTGTAAATGGTATTGTAGGATATGGTTGTAAAATATTTTATGGTATAAAAGCTGTTCGTTTTATTGTATCCGATCATTCCCAATTAAAATATGGTGCAAGATTGATCAATTCCTATTTAGGAGAAAACGCTACTATATCTTGTTGTGAAGTATTAAACTCATTAATATTTCCTGCCCATGAGCAACATCACAATAATTCATTTTTATGTGCTGCAACCTTGATGGGTCAAAGTAATATTGCTGCGGGTGCTACTATTGGATCCAATCATAATAGTCGAGGCGCAGATGGCGAAGTAATTATGGGACGTGGCTTTTGGCCAGGTTTATGCGTGAGCGTCAAACACAATTCCATGTTTGCAAGCTTTTCCTTATTAAATAAAGGAGACTACAATTATGAATTAAATATACCTATCCCCTTCTCACTTATTAGTAATGATCCTTTAAAAGATGAATTAATAATCATGCCAGGGTATTGGTTTTTATATAACTTTTATGCACTAGCCCGCAACGCTTCCAAATATATTGATAGAGATAAGCGTATCACTAAATCTCCTATTTACGAGTATGCTTATTTAGCACCCGATACAGTAAATGAATTATTGAAGGCCAAAAAAATAATAGCTACTGCTGTAGCAAAGGCAAGTTTATTAAAACAAAAAGATACGACTGTTTATACCGATGATAAATTAGCACTTATAGGGGACAAGATACTAAGCACTCAAACTAAAAAAGAAGTAGATAGTTTAACCGTGTTTGCAGAAGGTATTGAAAATAGTAAAAGGAAAACACGTTTCATTAAATGCTATGACGCCTACCATATGTTTAACAAAATGATTTTCATGTATGGAATGGATGCATTCACTGAAACCTTATTTACTCAAAAAACGAATTCTTTGGAGTCCGCATTGAAACAATTGCCTAGCCCTGCCAAAGATTTAGAATGGATGAATGTGGGTGGCCAATTGATTCCGCAAAAAAATGTGCAAAATGTATTAAACCAAATTAGGAATGGAGCAGTGGAAGATTGGGATCAAATGCACGAATTTTATCAAAATGAGTCAGCTAAATATGAACATCGAAAAAAACAACACGCTTTAGCGGTCTTGGAATTACATACTCATAAAAAAATGGAGACATTAAATGCTAAACAATTTTCAAATTGGATGGAAGAATACCTTCAAATAAAAACAGAAGTCGCACAAAAGATTAAAGCGACTCGTGCTAAGGATTATAGTAACCAATTTAGGAAAATGGTCTACCTCAATGAAGAAGAAATGAATGTTGTTGTAGGAAAATTGGAAGACAATAGTTTTATCAATCAACAAATGAACAACTTAGAAACATTGATGGGCAAAGCCAATGAGTTGAAGCAAAGATTGAAAATTAAATAATTATTTAATTAAGAAAAATAAATCACTAAGGTTGAATTCAATAAGGACCAGTATTAGAACAGTATAAGAATAGTATTAGAAGTTAAATAAGTTTAATCCTACTCCTAATTGCCATTGTTGAGATCTCCAAGTAGATGGATCCTGCAAACTGGTCGTTAATTGTTTGATGTCTTTAATATTTTGAAGGCCTACCACATAGCGACCGTATAAGAAAAATCCGCCTAAATCTAATTTAGCACCTCCCACAAAACTAAATTCACCACTCGTGAATGCCACTCTCGCATTTTCTACCCCGTCTTTTTTCTGATCTAATAAAATAGAATACTGAGGACCTGCTTGTATCGTAAAACTTTTCACAGGGTGAAATTGAGCTAACAACGGAATACTTAAATAATCTAAATGATAAGTTTCTGGTTTAAAACTCGGATTGGCTAAAAGCTCAACTGCGGAGGGACTTGATTCCAATTTAGTTTGAGATAAAATGGCATCTGCTGCGATACTAAAATATTTGTTAATGCCAATATAAGTCGTAATACCTGCATGATAGGAAGCTGCATTATGATCTACTGCTACATTATCTACCTTTGAAAAATTTTGTCCAATTTTTAAACCCAAACCAAACTTTTGTTGGGCTATACTGGATGGGCTAAACGCGATGAAGCAAAAAAGAATCAAAAAGACGTTTATTGATTTTTTCATAGTGGATATCTTTAGAAATAGATGATATAAGTTTAAGAAATCTGTTTTAGTTCAAGAAACCGGTTTTCGATGTATTCGAGAATTCTACTACTATAACGAAGAAATTACACTTTTGTTACATAATTCATCTCTTCCTGTTACCTATTATACCAATTCTAATAAAGTAATCTCAGGCATAATACCTACTCTTCCTGGATAACCCAAAAAGCCAAAGCCTCTATTCACATACAATTGCTGCTGCTTTTCACTGTATAAGCCTGCCCATTGTTTATAGACCCATTGAACAGGACTCCACTTGAAATAAGGATTTTCCAAACCAAACTGCATGCCATGAGTATGCCCCGATAAAGTCAAATTGATATGTGGGTATTTGACTTGCACTTCTGCTTCCCAATGACTAGGGTCATGACTCATTAAAATAATAATATCATCTTCAGGAACCCCCTGCATAGCTTGTGCTAATTTACCATATTTAGGAAACCTCGCTTTCGCTCCCCAGTTTTCTATTCCCACCAATTGTATATGAGCGCCGTCTTTTTCAATTTTTGTATTTTCATTCATCATTAACTTCCAACCTAATTGTGCATGTACTTGCTTTAAATCTTCTAGGTTTTGATGCTTCGCTTCCACGGAAGGCCATTGTACATAATCGCCATAATCATGATTTCCTAAAGTACTATATACCCCATGTGGTGCTTTGATTTGATTAAACACATCCATCCATACCAACATTTCGGTGGCTTTGTCATTCACTAAATCGCCTGTGAATAAAACAAGATCGGGCTGTTGAGATTGAATCATTTTGATACCCTTCATTACTGCTTCCTTATCCTGCAAACTGCCACTATGAATATCACTAATGTGAACAATTTTAAAGCCTTTAAAAGCTGGAGGCAACCCCGTTAAGGCAACCTTCTTTTTAATTAATTTGTAATTGTATTTATTCCCAAAACCATAAAGTAAGGAGAAAAATAAAGTAGAAGATAAACCCACTCCCAACCAACTTAAAAAAGTGCTTCTTGGAATTCCTTTTTCGGTGTTCATAAATTTGGCTCCAGTCGCAGAAACCACTTGACCTACTGTCCAAAAAGTTCCACGACGCAAATCATCTACGAGGAAAAAAATAACCATGGTGATGAGGGTTAAAACCCAGCCAATCCCCACCGAAAATATATATTGTCTAAAATAAGGATGAGACACAAAAGGGAATAATAAAAATCCACCTAAGCTCATGATACACAAGGACCAATAAAGGATACTTAAAACATTTTTTACGGTACCCGTATAACCCTGAGTAAGGGTTCTAAGTACATGATAAATGTAAAAATCGATGAGTATTAATACTGACAATAGGACTAAAATAAAAATGGGGTTCCTCATACTGTTAATTAGTGGGTAAAATTAGGGCCAAACGCCTCATTTATAACATATTTAATCCCAAATTGTTACCATTTATCCCTTATTTTTGAAGAAATTAAGTATACCCTATTTATGGCTCGAATTATTGGAATTGCTAATCAAAAAGGAGGAGTGGGAAAAACCACTTCGGCCATCAATATTGCAGCAAGTTTAGCAGTTTTAGAATACAAAACACTACTCATTGACGCAGACCCACAGGCAAATAGTACGACTGGGGTAGGTTTTGATTTGCATAATGTGACGACCAGTTTATACGACGGGATGATTAATCATACCCCTTTAAAGGATATTGTTCTTAAAACCGAAATTCCTTATTTGGATTTAATTCCCTCCCATATTGATTTAGTGGGTGCTGAAATTGAATTAGTGAATTTACCTAATCGCGAAAATGTTTTAAAGGATTTAATAAGTGCAGTTCAAGATCAATATGATTTTATTATCATTGATTGTTTACCTTCTTTAGGATTGATTACAGTCAATGCATTAGTAGCAGCCGATAGTGTGATCGTTCCTGTACAATGTGAGTTTTTTGCCTTAGAAGGTTTAGGGAAATTATTGAATACTATTAAAATAGTTCAAAGTCGTCTAAACCCTCATTTACAAATTGAAGGTATTTTAATGACTATGTATGATGGTCGTTTAAGATTAAGCAACCAAGTAGTTAGTGAAGTTCGCAAACATTTTGATGACATGGTATTTTCTACCATCATTCATCGTAATACACGTTTAAGTGAAGCACCTAGTGTGGGTAAGCCAGTTATTTTATATGACGCAGATAGTAAAGGAACGGTGAACTATTTAAACTTAGCGAAAGAAATTTTACAAAAAAATGGCATGACCAATATGAGTAATGCCGAGCGAATAATAGATTAACTATGAGCAAGAGTACACCCAACAAGGACATGATTGGAAAAGGGCTTCGTTCTTTATTGCAAAACATAGATGCAGATTATAAAAATCCTGCAGGAAGAGTGCCCACTGCTGCGGTAGAAAAAGCATTAAGTAGTAATCGTATTGCACTTGCTGATATTCAAGTGAACCCAAAAAATCCTAGAAAAGATTTTGAACCAACTGCTTTACAAGAATTAGCCAATTCTATCAAATTACATGATTTAATTCAACCCATTACAGTAGCTCAATTAACGAATGGCAAGTATCAGCTTATTGCAGGAGAACGTCGTTTTAGAGCAGCTAAATTAGCAGGCATTCATGATTTACCTGCTTATATCCGCAAAGGGAATGATCAAGAATTATTGGAGTTAGCGCTTCTTGAAAATTTACAAAGAGTAGACTTAAACGAAATAGAAATTGCATTAAGCTATCAACGCATGATGCAGGAATTAAACTATACCCAAGAGAATGTTGCCGAACGTATGGGGAAAGACCGATCTACAGTAGCGAATTATATTCGTTTATTGGAATTGCCTCCTTCCATCCAAGCTGCAGTTCGTAACGGAAGTTTAAGTGTCAGCTTAGCAAAAATTTTAATTGGAAAAGAAATTGACAAGCAACTATTTTTATTCAAAGAAATCATTGAAAAAGGATTAACCGTTCGTCAAACCGAAGAATTGGTGAAGAAGATGAATCAAGCAGGTAAAAATGCGCCATCAATTTCTACAGCTTCTAAAAATCAATTATCGCCTGTCTATAAAAAATTAGAAGATAAATTAAGCAGTCATCTTTCTACCAAAGTACAATTGCAACATCAAAAAAATGGGAGCGGAAAAATCACAGTAGAATACAGTGATTTGAACGGACTTAATAAGATATTGGAAGCAATGCAATTAAGCATCAGCTAGTTTCACTTACATAAAAAGGAATTATCAGAGGATGCGTTTATTATTTACCATCACATTACTTTTCATCCTATCCAATACTACTTGGAGCCAAGATAGTATGGGTAAGTTGAATACCAAGGATTCTGTTTTTTCAACACGCAAACATATTCCTAGCACTGCCACCAAACGTTCAGCAATGATTCCAGGTTGGGGTCAAATTTATAATAAACAATATTGGAAATTACCCTTAGTATATGGCTTACTTGCAGTTCCCGCAGCTACTTATGTGTATAATAACGACATGTATGCCAAAACTAAATTTGCCTACGAAGCCCGATTTAAAGAAACCAATGGCGATCCCAGTGATGTCAGTAAAATAGATCCATTAATAAAAAATTTAAGCGCCTCTTCTTTACAGAGCTATCGAAATATTTTTAGAAAAGATCGCGACTATTCTATTATGTGGATGGTATTAGCATGGGGGATTAATGTAGTAGACGCTACTGTATCAGGGCATTTAAAAGAGTTTGATATTTCAAATGATTTAAGTTTGAAAGTGCAACCTCATTTTCAACCTCAATTTCAACAAACTGGAATTTCATTACAATTCCAACTTAAAAATCATTCTACAAGATAAAATAGTGTATATGAAAATTGCATTAATCGGATACGGAAAAATGGGTAAAGCGATTGAAGAAATGGCGTTACTAAGAGGCCATGAAATTGTCTTGAAAATTGATATTCAAAATAGTCATGATTTGACCGAATCTAATTTGAAAAAAGCGGATGTAGCCATAGAATTCACAGGACCTCATAGTGCTTTTGAAAATGTCAAAAAATGTATTGAATGGGGTGTGCCTGTGGTGAGTGGATCCACTGGATGGTTAGAGCAATGGAATATTATTCAAGCTTTATGTGCAACAAAAAATAGCACACTTATTTATTCAAGTAATTATAGCATTGGAGTGAATTTGTTTTTTGAATTAAATAAGCAATTGGCGAAACTCATGGAACCTTATGAAAGTTATGATGTAGCGATGACCGAAATTCATCATACCGAAAAAAAAGATGCGCCTAGTGGCACCGCAATTTCATTAGCAGAACAAATATTAGGACAAATAGGAAGAAAAAAGAATTGGGTGAACGGAACCACGGCGCAACCTTCCGAACTACTTATTCGTTCAGAACGCATTGATCCTGCCCCAGGAACACATACGGTGACCTACAGCTCTCCTATTGATACAATTGAAATTACACATACAGCGCATACTCGTAAAGGTTTTGCTAGCGGCGCTGTATTAGCCGCCGAATTTGCAAGTCAAAAAAAGGGTATATTTACGATGAAAGATGTGTTAGGATTATAAATACCCATCCATGTTATCTAAAAAAACACAATACGCCTTACAAGCATTATCCTATTTGGTGAAAAAGGATTCAGACGAACCTGTTTTAATTGCAGACATTGCAGCAGCAAAAAATATTCCTTTAAAATTTTTAGAAACTATTTTATTAGAACTTCGTAAAGCTGGCTTTTTAGAAAGTAAAAAAGGGAAGCATGGAGGATATTTTTTCGCCACCCCACCCTCCAAGATAAAATTATCGGCCATATTTAGAGTGATTGAAGGCCCCATTGCATTACTTCCTTGTGTAAGTTTGAACTTCTACGAAAAATGCGCTGATTGTAATGAAAAAAAATGTGGCATCAATAAAGTAATGATAGAAGTGAGAGATAACACTTTAGCAATATTAGATAAACGTACCGTTGCAGATTTGAATTATAAAAAGGGGCTTCAATTTTAGGCAAGCAAAAATAAAGATGTAAGAAATAAATACGGATAACTCATTTTTGACATAAAGAGGACGCCTATTTTTCCATTGTCATTTAAACATACATGACAATGGCATAAAGATTGACAAGATAAAATTCTATGAAAAAATATGTAGCCATTTTATTTATTCTTATCTACCAGCAAGCTTCTTCACAAAGTCTTATTGGGGGCAATAATATTATCAAGACTAATTTATCGGGAGACGCTATTCATAATTACAATATTACTTTTGAAAGAAGTATTTCAAGGTTTATGTCAATTTCATTGAGTTATAGAACCATGCCCAAATCGAGCCTTCCTCTACAAGCTATCGTGAAGAAGTTTATTAATAATCCTGCGATTGATTTTGATAATATTCAAGTGGGAAACAATGCGCTTACTGCCGAAGCTCGTTTTTATTTAGGCTTTTCTAAAATGGCAGGATTTTATGTTGCTCCTTATACACGTTCTGCAACTATTGATCTGACTGTCCCTGTTCACTATACTTACCAGCCTACTTCTCCATTACCTGGTATTGTCTTGCCTCCGATCCCTATGCAGGCCCAATTGGATGGAACCATTCGATCTACCAGTTATGGCGCCTATGTAGGAATGCAATTTCAATTGCTTACTAAATTAGTACTTGATGTATGGATGATTGGAGGACACTATGGTCAATCCAATGGTAAATTACAATTCACGCCGCCCACTCCTTTACCCGCTTTAGCAGTCGCTGCTTTACAAAAAACCTTAGACGAAACTAAAGCCAACCCCTTTACTTTAAAGTCCACCGTGACTGCCAATAGCGCTGTCATTGATACCGAAGGTCCCTGGGCTGGAATAAGAGGATTAGGGATCACAGTAGGTTTAAGGTTTTAAATGTAATCACTTACCTTTGCTAGCATAAAGCACCTAAAATATGATGCCTCCTTATTTACAAGATCTATTCAAGAATCAAAGTTACGATCCTAATAACTTTTTTTTAATTGCGGGCCCTTGCGTGGTTGAAAGTGAAGAACTCGTGATGGAGATTGGTGATAAAGTAAGTGAGATTTGTAAAAATTTAGGCATCCCCTATGTATTTAAAGCGAGCTATCGCAAAGCCAATCGCACCAGTGCCAACTCCTTTACAGGTATTGGTGATGACACCGGTTTAGATTTAATTAAAAAAGTAGGCGCGACGTATCAACTTCCTACCACTTCAGATATTCATGCGCATGAGGAAGCAGCTATTGCCGCTCAGTTTATTGATATTTTACAAATACCTGCTTTCTTATGCAGACAGACTGATTTATTAGTTGCTGCAGCAGACACCGGTAAAATTGTAAACGTAAAAAAAGGACAATTTTTAAGTGGTGCTTCTATGAAATTTGCAGTGGATAAAATTAAATTAGCAGGCAACGAAAAAATAATGCTAACCGAAAGAGGAAATACTTTTGGCTATCAAGATTTAGTAGTGGATTTCAGAAATATTCCTGCGATGCAAGAAAATAAGGTGCCCGTTATTATGGATTGTACCCATTCCTTACAACAACCTAATCAAACGAGTGGTGTCACTGGTGGCAATCCTCAGCTCATTGAGACCATTGCAAAAGCGGCTATTGCGACGGGGGCAAATGGATTATTTATTGAAACACATCCTAGTCCAAGTGTTGCAAAAAGCGATGGCGCTAATATGTTATCCTTAGAAAAATTAAAGCCTTTATTGGAAAAATTAGTGACTCTTAGAAAGGCAGTAGTTTAGTAAAGATTTACCCCCTATTTTTTGCTGGGCACAATTCTAATTGAACTCAATTCTATTTTAATAGATTTGACTTATCATCGCCCTAAAAATATCTAAGTGGATTTCTCTTCCCTAATAGGATGTACTTTTTGATACTTCTCCAAAAAGCAAGCACAAAATATAAGATGACTGGTGATCCAAATGTGAGGAAAGAGATATAGATAAACCACATACGAATCTTAGATGTGGCTATGCCTAATCGTTCCCCGATGGCAGTACAAACCCCAAAGGCATGTATTTCTAAAAAATCTCTCATTTTATGGATCATATCGGTGGATAATTCTACCTGCAATCTAGATAAAAAACTGGATTTTGGCTTACCTTTGCACCAATTTTAACAATTAAAACTAGTACCATGGCTTTTGATATTGAAATGATTCAAAAACTGTATGCTGCAATGCCTGCAAAAGTGGAAGCTGCTCGTCAACTGTTGGGCCGTCCCTTAACCCTTTCTGAAAAAATATTATTCTCTCATTTACATAATGATCAGCCTTTACAAAACTTTGAAAGAGGTGGATCCTACGTTGATTTTGGACCAGACAGAGTGGCTATGCAAGATGCTACTGCTCAAATGGCATTGTTACAATTTATGCAAGCGGGTCGTCCCAAAGTGGCCGTTCCAAGTACTGTTCATTGCGACCATTTGATTTCTGCAAAAGTAGAAGCCAAACAAGATTTACAAGTAGCTACGAGCGAAAGCAAAGAAGTATATGATTTCTTAGCTTCCGTATCTAATAAATATGGTTTAGGATTTTGGAAACCAGGTGCAGGTATCATTCACCAAGTAGTTTTAGAAAATTACGCTTTCCCTGGAGGTTTAATGATTGGTACCGATTCACATACTGTGAATGCAGGTGGCTTAGGCATGATTGCTATTGGAGTGGGTGGTGCGGATGCTTGTGATGTGATGGCAGGTTTACCTTGGGAATTAAAATGGCCAAAACTAATTGGTATTAAATTAAAAGGAAAGTTGAGTGGATGGACTGCTCCTAAAGATGTCATCTTAAAAGTGGCAGGTATCTTAACAGTAAAAGGTGGAACAGGTGCGATCGTTGAATATTTTGGAGAAGGTGCTACCTCAATGAGTTGTACCGGTAAAGGAACCATTTGTAATATGGGTGCTGAGATTGGTGCGACTACTTCCACATTTGGATATGATGCAAGCATGAGTCGTTATTTACATTCAACAGGTCGTGCAGATGTGGCAACTTTAGCAGATGGTATTGCTGAACATTTAACTGCGGATGCTGAAGTATATGCAAATCCTGAAAAATATTTCGATCAAGTCATTGAAATTGATTTGAATATATTAGAACCCCATTTAAATGGACCTTTCACTCCCGATTTAGCAACGCCTATTTCTAAAATGAAAGAAGCTGCTTTAGCGAATGGATGGCCTACTAAAATTGAAGTGGGTTTAATAGGTAGTTGTACCAACTCTTCTTATGAAGATATTAGTCGTGCTGTAAGTTTAGCAAAACAAGTGGCGCAAAAAGGATTGACTACGAAAGCAGAATACATGATTACGCCAGGTTCTGAACAAGTAAGATATACTATTGAAAGAGATGGTTTCTTAGATGTGTTTAGTCAAATTGGTGCTAAAGTATTTGCCAATGCATGTGGACCTTGTATTGGAATGTGGGAACGTGTGGGTGCAGAGAAAAAAGAAAAAAATACCATCGTACATTCTTTTAATAGAAACTTTGCAAAACGTGCAGATGGCAACCCTAATACCTATGCATTTGTGGGTTCTCCTGAATTAGTAACTGCCTTAGCGATTGCGGGTGATTTAACTTTCAACCCTTTAACAGATACTTTAACGAATGATAAAGGAGAGCAAGTAAAATTAGACCCTCCTACAGGAGATGAATTACCTGTGAAAGGTTTTGCAGTAGAAGATGCAGGGTATCAAGCACCGGCTCAAGATGGATCCAATATATCAGTGGCCGTAGATCCCACCTCAAAGCGTTTACAATTATTAGATCCTTTCGCAGCATGGGAAGGAACCGATTTAAAATCATTAAGATTATTAATCAAAGCAAAAGGGAAATGTACCACCGACCATATTTCTATGGCAGGTCCTTGGTTAAAATTCCGTGGGCATTTAGATAATATTTCAAATAACTTATTAATAGGTGCTATCAACTATTTCAATGAAAAAACGGACAGTGTAAAAAGTCAAATCAACGGCAATTACGATACTGTTCCCAATACACAACGTGCTTACAAAGCTGCTGGAGTGGGAACCATTGTAGTAGGTGACGAAAACTATGGTGAAGGAAGTTCAAGAGAGCATGCTGCTATGGAACCTAGACATTTAGGCGTAAGAGTGGTGTTAACTAAATCCTTTGCTCGTATTCACGAAACCAACCTTAAAAAACAAGGTATGTTAGCGTTAACTTTCGCTGATAAAAATGATTACGATAAGATCCAAGAAAATGACAGCATTGACATTATAGGATTAACACAGTTCGCTCCTAATCAACCATTAAGCTTGGTTTTGCACCATGAAAATGGAACTAGTGAAACAATTTTAGCAAATCACACTTATAACCAACAACAAATTGAATGGTTTAAAGCGGGTGGTGCTTTAAATATTATTAGAAAACAAGTGGGTCAATAAAATTTTATTTACTTTTGTCCTACAACTAGGATCCACTGTATCTTATTAAAGATTAAGATCTAAAAATCCCTCTTCGTTTATTCGGGGAGGGATTTTTATTTACCTTTAATACATGATACGAACAGCACTAGTCTCCTATGGTATGAGCGGAAGAGTATTCCATGCTCCTTTTATACATTTAAACCCCCATTTTGAATTAGTAGGAAGTTGGGAACGCAGTCAAAAAAATATTGAAAAGGCTTATCCAGGAACTATTTCATTTTCATCTTATGAAGAAATTTTAATAGACCCCTCTATTGATTTAATCATAGTGAATAGTCCTAATGATACGCATTACGAGTATACCAAAAAAGCATTGCTCGCGGGTAAACATGTAGTTACCGAGAAAGCTTTTACAGTGACCGAAAAAGAAGCTTTAGAATTAGAAGCGTTAGCACAAAAAATGAATAAAAAATTAGCCGTATACCATAACCGCCGTTATGATGCTGATTTTTTAACACTACAAAAATTAATACAAGAAGGAAGCATCGGCGATTTTTTAGACGTCCAAATTTCCTTTGAGAGATACCGAACCACATTAAGTCCTAAAGTACATAAAGAGTTACCTACTCCAGGGGCGGGTGTATTATATGATCTTGGACCTCATTTGGTAGATCAGGCATTGTTGTTATCTGGAATGCCTACTTCTGTTTTTGCAGATATCAGAATGACAAGAAGTGTTACAAAAGTAGATGACTATTTTACTTTATTACTATACTACCCAACGCATCGAATTTTAATAACGAGTGGAATGGTTTTTATGCAACAACTTCCTGCTTATAAAGTATATGGCACCAAGGGTTGTTTTATAAAATACCGCGCGGATATTCAAGAAGATGAATTGTTAGCAGGTAAACACCCTTCTGGCGAGGATTGGGGAAAAGAACCCGAAAGCCAATGGGGCACATTAAGCACTGATCATAATGGAAGTTTGAGTTCCAAAATCATTCCTAGTTTGCCTGGAAATTATGGTCAATTTTATGTGTTAATGGCGGATGCCATTTTACATAACGCATCCGTTCCTACTTCAGCTCAAGAAGGTGCCCAAATTATTAAAGTGTTGGAAGCAGCGCGAAAAAGCGCCAGCTTAAAAGTGGTCGTTGATCTTTCCTAGATTCATTTCAACTGATCTTACATTTTTTTAGCGTCTTCTAAAAACTTCGCTAAACCAATATCAGTTAAAGGATGTTTTAATAATCCTAAAATGGAATCCAAAGGACAAGTACAAACATCAGCACCTGCTTCGGCTGCTTTTACAATATGTAAAGCATTACGAATAGAAGCCGCTAAAATTTGCGTATTAAAACCTTGCATATCATAGATATGTCTAATTTGACTAATTAATTGCATCCCATCCCAACTGCTATCATCAATTCTTCCAATGAATGGAGATACATAAGTAGCTCCTGCTTTAGCAGCTAATATAGCTTGGCCTGCAGAAAAAACTAAAGTACAATTAGTACGAATACCATTATCCGTGAACCACTTAATGGCTTTAATGCCATCTTTTATCATAGGCACTTTCACCACAATATTGGGATGAATAGCAGCTAACTTTTTACCTTCTGCGACCATCGTATCAAAATCGGTTGACAACACTTCAGCACTAATATCACCATTCACTAACTCACAAATTGATTTGTAATGAGCAGCAATAGCTTCTTCCCCTTTTACTCCTACTTGAGCCATTAAAGAAGGATTAGTGGTTACTCCATCTAGAATACCTAAATCATTGGCTTCTTTAATTTGAGCTAAATTTCCTGTGTCAATGAAAAATTTCATACATCTGTTTTTTGTTTGACCTTAAGGCCAAAATAATAAAAAATGGCAGGCTACTCACATCGCACCGCTCAACCGCCTATCCTTGCTGTATTCCTACCCTGGGGAGTTTCAGCAGGAGCTGGTCGTGTAAGACCTGCCGCTGCAAATGTAGGACAAAACAAGGTATTAAAAAAGTGCGTATCTATGTTTACAAATCTTACCAATTCTGCTTTGAATTCGCGGTTCCCCAGCCTATAATTTGATCATGTCTAGCACCCGGGGGACGGTAGTACACTAAAATGGTATAATTATTTTCGGTCTCCCAATGATCCCCTTCGGTTTGGGAAAAATCTTGCAAAGGATCGGGAGACATCTTATCTCTTAAAACATAATTATAACTATAATAGCCCTGCTTAAGTAATAACTTTTTTTGATAGACCCCTTTAGTGGCATCAAATTGCATTTCCGAACCTGTCTCTAATACATTATTGGTGAGTGCCCCTTCTAAATATAAATATTGCCCTACATAAGGTAATCGATTGGGTGGTATATAAGTAAAATACACAGTGGCATAATCATTTTGCACATCGCTATTCAAAGACTCCGAATTATCAATTAAAAAATTACCATTTAAATCCTTAAAATTAAAATAGACACTTTCGGCTCTTGAAATATCTGGCTTTACATATACATTGGTGCCGCTGGAAGTGGGTTCTAATTTTTGCACACGATCAGATTGTAAACGTAAACTTTGAATATCTAACCAACGTGCTTCTTTTCCCGCAGGAAAAATAAAATCAGTTTCATTATTATACTCCAATAAATTTCCGCGCACAAAAGTAGGTTGATGTATCACCCTGGCATCATCATATCTGTAATTTTGAATCACTTTCACTGTTAATTGATCAGGTTGTAAATAATTCAATTTCTTGGTGTCAATAATGCACTGCAATTTTTGATGTGTCCTAGAAATATTGCCATCAAACGGCTCTTGTATTTTAGGCAGTATGGACGCCTGCTCTTCTACCACAAAAAAACGTCTTGTGAAAACAATGTTTTTGGGATTCGCGTCCTTATATACTGTTAAAACATAATTACCAGATTGCTTAGGCTGACAATTTTCGTTCGGAAAATTAAATTGATAATGATAATAAGATTGAATACTAATAGATGAAATAGCAAATTGAGTGATTCTATTTTGATTGAAACCTTGCAAATAATCAAATGAATTTAAGTTACTGGGTGATTCATCTTCATTTAAAAGCGTGACCGAATAATAATAGTTTTGATAGGTCGCTTTTAAATCATCAAAGCTAATCATCAAAGGGGTCATGGCAGATAACGATATAATCGGAAGTCCCTGAGCATTACCCATAGGATGGATTAATACTGTTTTAATATTGCTATCATACACTTTATCCAAATGGGTTCCCGCAGTAGCAGTAAAAACTAAAAATCCAGTAAAAAATAGAAATAAATGGAAGGCTCGCATGAACAGGGTCATTTTACTCGCTACGAATCTAAACTTTTATTCATTCATATTCAACGGAAAAAACTAGATTTGATAAAAATTAATCCTTTGTCTTCTGCATTTGATATTGCTAAAAAAATAAGCTTTCCCACTTCAAAAAGCTATACTGGCATCATTGTGAAATTAGCCATGATAGCCACTAGTATTAGTGTGGCGGCTATTATTTTAACTTTATCCATTGTCAATGGTTTTCAAGATAGTATTTCCAATAAAGTATTTTCATTTTGGGGTCATATCCGAATCGAATCTGTTAATGGACGCCCTCTGCCACAAAACGATAGCCTGATTCAACAATTAAAGCTGCAAAATAAAGAACTGATTCAAAACATCACCCCTTTTATTCATCAATCCACTGTCATTGGATATCAAAAAGAAATAGAGGGTGTGGTCGCTAAAGGCATAAGCGCGCAGGAGCCTATTCCGTTTTTAATAAAGGGAAGCGAGCTGTATGTTCCGCAAAATGCGCAACAAGATGCTATCCAAGACGCTAAAAATGATTCGAGTCAACATCCCATTATTATATCGGATGTTCTTGCTCGTAAATTAAATATCGACCTGCATAAAAATGTAAAATTGTACTTTTTAAACGGTACCCAAGTACAACAAAGATCTTTTAAAGTCACAGGCATGTATCATTCAGGAATAGACGACTATGATCAAAAATTTATCATGGTGCCACTTAGCGAGTTACAACAATTACAAAATAACAATGCTTCCATTCCCACAGTAGATGGATATACTATTACATTAAGGAATGCCGATAATATAGATAGCATTAAAAATAAAATACAATCTCAATTGCCTTCTAATTGGGTATCTACCACCATCCCCAATTACTACCCACAAATTTTTGATTGGATAGGTGTACAAAACATCAATCGCAATGTAGCCATCACCATTATGTTGTTAATTGCTATTATCAATTTAGTGACTTGCTTGTTTATACTTATGCTAGAACGCATCCCTATGATTGGAAGTTTCTCTGCCATGGGTGCTAGTCATGGTTTTATTCAAAAAATATTTATGTATCAAGCTAGCTTTATTGCTTGGACAGGTATACTAACAGGATGTTTGTTGGGGATCAGTCTATCTTTATTGCAATTAAAATTCGGCTGGATTCAATTAGACGAATCTGCTTATTTTGTAAAAACACTTCCTATTAAAATAGTTCCTTTACAAATTATAGGTGTGATGTTAGGAACAGCAGTGATAAGTTATATTTCCTTTCTCTTGCCTACTTTATGGGTAAAAAGAATTTCCCCGGCTTCAGCCATTCGATTTGATTAGACTCCCTAAAATAATGCCGGTTGCAACAGCTGCATTTAAGGATTCTGCTTGACCAAAATTTGGAATGGTAATAGGATGTTTAATATAAGGTAATATATTAGGACGAATGCCTTTTGATTCATTCCCTATAACTAAGATGCCTTCCTTTTGCATTTTAGATTGAAACACATTTTCTCCATTTAATAATGCCCCATACACTGGCAGTTTTGTGGAAGCAAGGACTTCTTCCAAGTTTTGTGTCTGTACCCTCACTCTTAAAAAACTTCCCATAGTACTTTGTAAAACTTTGGGATTATACAATTGCGCGCTATCAGGACTTACTATGATTTGTGGAATACCAAACCAATCTGCAGTTCTAATGATAGTTCCTACATTTCCGGGATCTTGTATACCATCTAACATTAATGTAAATTGATCTTTCAAAACAAGAGGGCTATTGTATTTCTTTTTGTGCACTAAAGCCAATACCTGATTAGGCTGTTGCAAATGACTTATTCTACCTAATAAAATACTGTCAATGAGTTCATGTGGCGCATCGAATATGCTTTGTACATCTAACCATTCCTGAGTAGCGTAAATTTTTTCAATCACCCAATCACTCTTCATGACCTCCTCCAATAATTTGGGCCCTTCCACTATAAATACAGATTCTTGGTCCCATTGTTTTTTATGGGCGAAAGATTGAATATATTTGAGCTCATTATTATTCATGGTTGCCATGCAGGTATTAAGGCTTAAAAATATTAGTTTATTGGCAAGATTAGGTCTTGTGGCCCTTTTATTTTTTTTAAGCAGCTGCGCAGATGTAAAAAAGGCACTGGTACACGATTATCCCAAGCAAATTCCCTTTGTTTTTGATAATAAAATTTTAATCAAGGACGCCGATAATAAAGCCAGTCAACAAAATTTAGCTTTGGACTTGAACAATTATTGGGATGACAGCCTCCAAGTAAAACGAATTAGACAATTTGGTTTGTTTAGTACGGTCCTACAACCCATTCGATACCAACCTGAACGAATGGCAAGAACCATGCAGTATATGCAAGCTTTTTTAGCTGCTAAAGGATACCATCAAGCTGTTTTATCTCCTCAAGTCACCACTGATACCATTAATAATGAATGGCGAATTAAACTTACTATGTGGGTGAGTTTGAATAAGAAAACTATTTTAGATACGGTCACTTACGCCTTGAACCAACCGGCTCTTCAACAATTGACGCTTGCAAACAAAGTCAATTCTTATTTAAAAAAGGGTGCTGCTTTTTCTAATGAAAATGTAAATAATGAATTGGATCGTTTGGTGGAACTTTTTAGATCCAACGGGTATTACTATTTTACGAAGGAAAAAATATTTGCCGAAATTGATACCGTAGATCAATCACTCATGCAGCTTAAATTAGATCCATTAGATCAAATGAATCAATTGATAGCCGCGAATCAAAACAAGGAGAAAAACCCAAGTTGGAAAGTCAATATACAACTTAGAAATACCAACTCTGCTATTACCAAAGTCTATCCTATTGGCCAACAAATATTTTACAGCGATTTAAAATTATCCGACAACCCTGATAGTATATTAGCGAACTCATTGCCGCAAACTGAAATGTTGTATGATATCTCACAATCATTTACACATCCAAAATTCAAATCATCCTTGTTTGCGGAACAAGCCATTTTAAAAAAGGGAGAACTATTTAATGAGCCTAAGTTTTATCAAACACTCAACAAATTAAGCAACTTAGGAGCTTGGCAACAAATAGATGCTAGAACTACGATTCAAAACGACAGCGTTTACTTACATTATTTTTTAGTTCCCTATCTAAGACGCAGTTTTAGTTTTGATTTAGAGGGAAGCCGCAATACTTCTCAATTAAGTGCAGGTAATTTATTAGGGCTATCTGCTAATGTCACTTATCGAGATAAAAATGTTTTACAAAAATCAATTCCATCTATCACTAGTTTTAGAACTGGGATTGAATTGAATGTGAATAATAACAATGAAAATTTGACGCAAACATTATTGTGGAATGTAGGGCACACTTATAGCTTCCCTACCCTCCTTATCCCTTTTAAGGATAAAAATGCCAGCAATAACAATAACGCAAGAACTAACTTTTCCTTAAACAGTGCTTATATTGATCGATTGAATTATTACCAATTAAAATCATTTACGACGAGTTGGGGATATGAATGGAAAAAGAATAAAAAAGCAAAAGAAGTTTCTATAATTTACAAACCACTCAATATTGAATTTTATCAAATCAACAAATTCTCAAAGTTGGATAGTTTGTTATTATTGAACCCATTTTTAAGGTCTTCCTTTAATGAAGGAAATGTGATCAGTCAATCCTTAAATTATATTTCTAGCGGAAATGCAGAACACAATGCCAATGAAAAAACATATGTTAGATTAGGGATTGAAGAAGCAGGAGGACTACTGGGGCTCACTTCTATGAAATCTAATATGTATCGTTATTTAAAATTAGAAGCCGAGATACGAAAACTCTATAAATTCGAAAACACTGAATTAGCCTGGCGTGCGATGGGCGGCTGGGGCAATAACTATAGTAATGAAAGTTCCTTAAGCGGTCAACTTCCTTTCTTTAAACAATTCACTGCAGGGGGACCTTATAGTATGCGTGCCTGGGGTTTACGACAATTAGGATTAGGTAGTTCTAACTTTTATGACACGAGTGCTAAAAGTCAAAATTTTGATCGCTTTGGAGATTTACAATTAGAAGCCAACATAGAATATCGTTTCCCTTTATTTCAAGTGAGCTCTTATAAAGTAGCTTCTGCATTATACAGTGATATGGGAAATATTTGGAATACGCGTGACACAAAACAAGACCCCAATGCAGGATTTAAATTAGATAAACTTTATCATGATTTAGCCATTGGCGTGGGTACTGGAATACGAATTGATTTTAATTATTTTACTATTCGTATAGATTACGCGATGAAACTTAAAGATCCTACACGATTGTATAATAATGGATGGTTAGACCTTCAAAATTTTAAATGGAGCGAAGTGAAACCCAATGGCATCAAAGTAAACAATTACGCTTTGCAGTTTGGGATTGGATTGCCTTTTTAATGACAAAATAATTATACTGTAGTCAATAATTCATTGATTTCTTTTTCGAGATCTTCCCAACCTATTGCATCATCTACATGAAAATCGCCAATTTTTGTACGACGTAACCCACTCATATAAGCTCCTACTCCTAAAGCTTCCCCAAAATCTTTTACTAAACTTCTAATATACGTTCCGGTAGAACAAACCACTCTAAACGAAACAGTGGGTAAATCAATATGGGTGATTTCAAAACAATCAATGGTTACTTTTCTTGGATCTACTTTTACTTCAATGCCTTTGCGTGCCGATAAATACAATGGCTTGCCCTCTTTTTTTATGGCAGAATGTTGTGGCGGCATTTGTAATATTTCGCCGATAAACGATTTTGTCGCTTGATGTATCTGTTCCGTGGTGAGATGATCTATGGATTTAAAATTTTCAGGAGTAGTTTCTAAATCATAAGAATCGGTGGTGGCTCCCAGCACCAAACTGCCTGTATATTCCTTCACCATTCCCATGTAAGTATTAATTTGCTTGGTGAATTTTCCAGTACACACAATGAGCAAACCAGTTGCCAAAGGATCTAATGTTCCTGCATGCCCCACTTTAATTACCCGGGTAAGGTTTCGAACTTTTTTTACAATATCAAAGGAGGTCCAACGCAATGGCTTATCTAATAATAAAACCTTTCCTTCTAAATAAGGTAAGAGTGCATCTGGGACGGGCTTTTGTCGCATATAAATATTCGCTTAATAAGCACGTGCAAATAAAACACGTTGCTTAGAAGGATTTCCTGTTAAGATACAATTCCCTTCTTCCAATTTATTATTTAAAGGAATGCAACGAATGGTGGCTTTACTTAATTCTTTAATTTTTTCTTCGGTTTCCGCAGTTCCATCCCAATGTGCTAAAACAAATCCGGCTTTGCCATCTAAGGTTTGTAAAAACTCATCCCAAGAATTCACTTCTGTAATATGTTCGTCACGATATTTTTTGGCACGCTCCAATAAATGAGATTGAATTTCTAAAAGTAAATGAGAAACTGTTTCAGTCAATCCGTCCATAGATGCTGCTGATTTTTCTTTGGTATCACGACGCGCTAATTCTACTTGATTGTTTTCCAAATCTCTAGGTCCTACTGCAATACGAATAGGCACACCTTTTAATTCATACTCAGCAAATTTCCATCCTGGTCTTGCGTTATCAGAGTTGTCATATTTTACGCGAATACCTACAGCTTTAAAAGAAGCAACTATCGCTCCTATCTTTTCATCTAAAATTGCTTTTTGTTCTTCTCCTTTATAAATAGGAACAATCACCACTTGAATAGGGGCAATACGTGGAGGTAATACCAACCCTTCATCATCACTATGTGTCATCACCAAACCACCAATTAATCTGGTGCTCACTCCCCAACTCGTGGCCCACACATAATCTAATTTGTTATTTTTATCGCTAAACTTAACATCAAATGCTTTCGCAAAATTTTGTCCTAAAAAATGCGAGGTACCTGCTTGCAATGCTTTACCATCTTGCATCAAAGCCTCAATACAATAAGTATCTTCAGCCCCAGCAAAACGTTCACTTGCTGTTTTAATTCCCTTAATTACTGGCATGGCCATCCAATTTTCTGCAAAGTCGGCATACACATCTAGCATCTGAACGGTTTCTGCTATCGCTTCTTCCTTAGTGGCATGTGCCGTATGTCCTTCCTGCCATAAGAATTCGGCAGTACGTAAAAATAATCTAGTTCTCATTTCCCATCTAACCACATTCGCCCATTGATTCACCAAAATAGGCAAGTCACGATAAGATTGAATCCAAGTTTTATAAGTACTCCAAATAATCGCCTCACTCGTAGGACGAACAATTAATTCTTCTTCTAATTTTGCTTCAGGATCCACCATTAACTTCCCCTTATTGTTAGGATCCGTTTTTAAACGATAATGGGTCACAATCGCGCACTCCTTTGCAAAGCCTTCCGCGTTTTTCTCTTCCGCCTCAAACAAGGACTTTGGAACAAACAATGGAAAATAGGCATTTTGATGCCCTGTATCCTTGAACATTTTGTCTAAGGCTGCTTGCATATTTTCCCATAAAGCATAACCATATGGCTTAATTACCATACAACCTCTAACGGCGCTATAGTCTGCCAATTCCCCTTTTAAAACAAGGTCATTATACCATTGAGAATAATCCTGTACTCGAGTAGTTAGTTCCTTTGCCATTTTAAAATAATCTTAACAATTTATACTGTAACAAATAATGTACGAAAAACGCTCTATATCTTAAAGTTTAGTAACTTTATACTAGCAAATGTAAGCTAAAACAAGGGCATATAAAAAACATAAAACATTACAAAATGAACACTTTAAAAACTACCGCTAATTTAAGGCTCTTCGCCCTAGGCATAGTGATGCTTAGTTTTTTGATGAGTAGCTGTACCAGTTTACAACAAACAACTACTATAGCCACTGATGATTTATATTATGCGCCCAATAAACAAGTAGCTGAAACGCAAGCTGTGGCTGTAAATGAGGAAGATGGTTATCAAGATTATCAAAACTATCAAGACGATCGATACTTGAGAATGAAAGTGGCAAATCGTAACAGATGGTCCGGAATAGATGATTGGGGTTACTGGAATGATCCTCGTTTTAATTATTCTTACTACCCTTCTTATATGGGTTGGAATAGTTGGTATACTGGATATTATGGTTCATCATGGTACAGTCCTTTTGGTCCTTCTTATTCTATGGGATGGGGTGGTTACTCTCCCTACAGTTCTTTTGGATATGGCTTAGGATGGGGTGGTTATTATGACAACTTCGCTTTTGGGTATGGTGGTTTTGGATACGGCGGATTTGGTTATGGCTTAGGATACGGCTACGGCTGGAATCCTTATTATATGGGTAATTGGAACCCTTATGGATATAATTATGGCATGGGTGGAATATATGGCGGAGGCGTCAATGTTAGAAATTACGATAAGCGCGTTCCTATGCAAAATAGAACGGGTTTAGATCCTTATATTAATAACGCAAATCGCTTAAAGGGACGTGGAGATATTCCAAATAATAACGCTGCTTTTGTTGGATCCAATAGCAATAACAGAAACTTTAGCAACTACTTACCCAACACGAATATGAGTGTGAGAAGTATGAATAGCAATAGTTACAATTCTAATGGACCCAATGGCAATAACTCCAATGGATTTAGTGCAAGAAGTTCCAATAGCAATGCAGGACCTAATACAAGTATGAATAGAGGCTCCAATGGTTCAAGCAATAGTTTTGGATCCTTGGTCATGAGAGCTATTACTGCAAGTTCTAATGCAAGAAGCAGTAATTCCAATTCTTTCAATAGCAATTCTGGAAATTCATCTAGATATAATTCAAGTTCCAACTCAAGCTCCAACAATAGTTCTTCTAATAGAAGCTCTTCAACACCAGCCGTGTCTGTACCAAGCAGTTCTGGAAGTAGTTCTAGTGGAAGTTCATCAGGAGGCGGATTTATTGGCGGTGGCCGCAGAGGCGGTGGTGGACAATAATAAATAGATCAAACCCTAATAAATTATTATTTATTAGGACATTCATTTCATGATTAACAGTGTACGATGATACAAAACTGTAAAAAAAGAATTCAAATATGAAGAAATTATTACTCTTGTTATTCATTGGATCAAGTTTCCAATTATTAGCTCAAGATCCTGAAGATGCATTAAGATACTCATGGTTTACTGCTCAAGGAACTCCACGTAGCAATGCTTTAGGAGGTGCCATGGGTTCCTTAGGAGGAGATTTATCTTCTGCACACATCAACCCAGCTGGTTTAGGATTTTATAAGAATAGTGAATTTTTATTTAGTGGGAAATTAAATAACCGATCTAATAGCATTGATTATTTTAATACCAATACAACCACCACTTCCAACAAATTTAGCTTGGGAAATTTAGGAGTTGTATTTGCAGATGGACGCAAAAAAAATAATTGGACCAGCACCGCTTTTTCCATTTCATTCAACCAAATTGCTGATTATAATAATCATTATAGCATGAATGGAACCAATAACTACAGCAGCTTTACCGAAAAATTTGCAGATCAATTGTACAATACTTCTTCAGATTTAATAAGTGCGCAACAAAATTTCATTTATGGAAGCTCCTTAGCAATTCATTCCAAATTGGTGAATCCTATATACGATGTGAATGGAAATATTACTGATTATCGTACATCTTTACCCGTAGGCACTAATATCAAGCAACATAATGATGTCACTACTAGCGGATCTTATAATGAATTAGCTTTTGGTTTTGGGGGTAATATTGAAGACAAATTATATCTAGGAGCCAGTTTAACTATGCCTATGATTAATTTTAATAAAACCAATAACTTTTCAGAAGCTAGTTTTTTTAATTTTTACGAAAACACCAGTTCAAGAGGTTTTGGATTAGGCGCAAAATTTGGTTTGATTTATAAGGCAGAGCCTTATTTAAGATTTGGTTTCACCTACCATACACCACAATTAATTAGTTTCAGAGACGGCGCTAATGCAACTATGTACAGTAACGCTTTCCCAGGTGGATTAAGTTCTTTCGACTTAATGAATAACTATAAAAGCAATTACTACCCTGACTACATCGATTACACGGTAAGCACTCCTTCTAAAATAGTGGTAAGTTCAAGTTACTTTTTTGCTTCGCCTAGTAAGCCTACACAACCTTTAGGTTTTGTGAGTGCAGATGTTGAATATGTAAATCATGGCGGCACTAAATATTATTCTAATGACAATAGTCAATCAGTCATCAACTATTACAATGATTTAAACTATGTGGTAAAAAATACCTACAAAAGCGCCATTAATTTTAGAGTAGGCGGTGAAGTTAAATTAACAGGCAATTGGATGGCACGTTTAGGAACTGGTTATTATGGTTCTCCTTATGTTGATACTCAATTAAAAGCTTCTTATTTTGTATTTAGTGGTGGTATTGGATATCGCACCAACCAACGTTCTATCGATTTCACCATTGTAAATACCACACAAAAAGATGCTATTTTTCCTTATCGTTTAAGCGACAAAAACAGTTTGTATGGTGCTGCTACTGGCAATCATTTAATGTTTAATATTGGATATGGAATTCGTTTTTAATTAAACGGTATTGCTAATAACTCTTTAGAAATAACTATTTAAAAGAAATACTTATAAAAAAGCTCCGTCCCGATAAATCGGGACGGAGCTTTTTTATATCTGCTAATAATCAGACCCTATATATGGCTCGATCTATTACTTTCTATTTCAAATCTGTTGCTTTTAACCCTTGATTTAATTTAATAGAAGTAAAATTAATGTTTAATTTAATTTGACCTAAATCCAATACTTGTTCTGAAGCTACATTCAATCCTTCCATATTTTTATAAGATTTATAAAATTGTTGTTGAGTGACAGATCCACGCCCTGGCACTTCTTGAGTGACAGATGTTTTCAACAACAAATAAGTGGTAGCATCATAAAAGCGATGAGATACTTTTCCAGATGGAGTTGTTATTTCCACATCAATCGCATCCTTACCTTCTACTTTTTCTGCGCCTACTATTTTTAATTGATACCCTTTTTGTAAGTACATCATTTCAGGGACAATAAAAGTAGATTCCTCTAAGCTTTCTTTTACTTCAGGAGTGATGGGAGCTTCTTGGCCTTGTTGGGCAACAGAATAGTTGCCATTCACTAAAGCTTGCTTAGACATCACCATCCCACCCATGGACATCGTCATAGTAGCATTTCCTGGTAATACTCTTGTTTGTGCAACATCTAAATTTTGACCCATCAAAGAGGCTGTTCCTTTTAATTCTAAATCTTTAATTTTTTCAATCGCCTCTTTTCCACCATACCCTTGTACCACTTTATCCATAAGAGCTTGTGGCGTATAGTTGATGGTTACTTTAGGTTCTTGTGGAGCCGCAGTTTCATTGCCTTCAATATCATAGTATTTAACAGTGCCATACTTTTCTAAACCCTTTGCAATTTGTTTGGCATTCCCTACCACGATAATATACATTTGAGAAGGATTGAGTATCGATTTTGCCACTTCCTGTACTTTAGTAGAATTTACAGCAGCTAAATTGGTTAAGTAGTTTTGATAATAGTCTGATGGTAATTTATAGCGAGCCACATTTAAAGCAAAATTGGCAATGGTTGCAGGATTTTCTAAAGATCTAGCAAAACCACCTGCTAAATAATTTTTCATTCTTGATAATTCGGTATCTCCCACTTTCTCATTACGAATAATATTTATTTCAGATAATAATTCTTGGATGGAACTATCTGTTTTTTCGTTTCTTACGGAAGCTCCTGCTTGGAAAAATCCAATTTGACGATTGGGATTTAAAGAAGAATACGCACCGTAAGTAAAGCCATGCTTTTCACGTAAATTGGCAAATAAGCGACCTGAAAAACCACCCCCCAAAATATTATTCATCACCGAACCAGGAATTACATTTGGACTGCCCGGTCCAATTTCAACGGTAGCGGCAATAGCAACCACACTTTGAACGGAAGCAGGTCGATCTACAATAGCAACAATAGGCTTATTTAAAACAGCAGGTTTAGGAAAATTTTGTGCTACTGCTTCCCCTTTCTGCCAGCTTCCAAAATTCTTTTCTGCTAATAATTTTGCAGTAGCAGGTTCAATATCTCCTACAAAAACTAAAAATCCAATATTGGGTTTCCAGTATTTAGCATAAAAAGTTTTAACATCAGATACCGTTACTTTTTTCACAGTAGCGGAAGTGGTCATTTCTCCAAAAGGATGAGTCGCACCGTACACTAACTTTTTCACTACATTACCTGAAATCGCATTGGCATCATCTTTACTAGATTCCAATCCTGATAAACTTTGTTTACGCACTTTCTCTAATTCATCAACATTAAAAGCAGGATGCAAAACAACTTCTGCCATCAATTCAAATAATTTAGGGAAATTACTTTTCAAAGAGCTAGCAGATGCCGACTGACTTGAAGTAGATAAATTACCTCCTAAAAACTCCACCGCTTCATCTAAAACTGCTTTAGATTTAGTAGCAGTGCCTCTTTTCATTAATTGCCCAGACATATCAGCAACGCCAGCAATATCTCCTTCAGCGAAGCCATCAATGTCTAAAGCTAAAGTAGCTGTGACACGAGGTAACTTTGTATTTTTAACAACGAATACTTTTAATCCGTTGGGTAAAGTAAATTGAACTGGATTCGCCACTTGAATCACGGGCGCTTTTGCAGGCGCAGGTGCTTTAGTGCGGTCCAAAGTTTGCCCCATTGTGACAAGAGGTACACTTAATAAAGCGATATATATTAATTTTTTCATAATTTTTATTTTAAATAATTATTTCGTAGCTGTTTTTTCTTTGGGTAAATAATATAACACCACACGATTCTCTTTATTCAAATATTTTTGAGCCACTTTTAATACATCTTCTCTAGTGACTTTATTATATTTTTCCAATTCAGTATTAATTAAATTAGCATCCCCAAAATACACTTCATAATTCGCTAAGCTTTCCGCAATACCCGCCATAGTTCCATTGCTAGCCACTAAGTCGGTTGTGATTTGATTTTTAACTTTTTGGAATTCACGCTCTCCCACCAAATTGGTTTTTAAATCATTTACCACACTATCAATACTTTGTTCTAAAGTAGCAGGAGTAACCCCCATATTGGCTAAAGCTAAAGTGATAAATAACCCTGCATCTTCATTAAAGAAAGGTTGAGAACCAGCAAAAGCAGCTTGTTGTTTTTTATCAACAATGGTTTTAGTCATTCTAGATGACTCTCCTCCACTTAAAATAGTAGATAATACATTGAATGCATAATACTCATCCCCTCCTTGTTTGGGTGCACGATACGCTTGAAACACGCCTGACAATTGAATGTTGTCATAAATAATATCTCTTACTTCACCCCCTAAAGCAGGCTCCTGTATAGTTGGGCGAGGAATAGGCTTCGTCCCTTTAGCAATAGGACCAAAATAAGCTTCAATTTTTTGTTTTAATTCTGCTACTTTAAAATCACCCGCAATAGATAACACACAATTGTTGGGGACATAAAATGTTTTATAAAAATTAATAAACTCCTCCAATTTGGCAGCATTCAAATGATCCATACTACCAATGGGTGCCCATCGATAAGGATGTACTTTAAAAGAACGACGTAACATTTCGGTTAAAAAAGAACCATAAGGACGATTGTCCATGCGTTCTCTTTTTTCTTCCTTGACTACTTCGCGTTGTGTGTTCACCCCAATTTGTTCAATTTTCGCATGCATCATACGTTCACTTTCCAACCACAATCCTAATTCCAATTGATTAGAGGGAAGTAATTCGTAATAAAAAGTGCGGTCCTGTGAAGTGTTTGCATTTAAAGCACCTCCAGCGTTTGTTATATACTTGTCAAATTCGCCACGTTTGATATTGTCAGAACCTTCGAATAATAAATGTTCGAAAAAATGAGCAAACCCAGTACGAGCCGTGTCTTCATTTTTAGAACCTACATGATATAAGGCTGTGACAGCCACTACTGGCGCACTGTGATCCTCATGTAAAATAACTTTAAGTCCATTAGGCAATGTATACTTTTCATATTGAATGGTATGACTTTGCGCCACCAAACCATTCACTGAGAACAAAAAACCTAATGCAACAAGCATTCTTTTTTGCATATTATTTATTTTTGATTTTTAAAAGATGATTTTATTTTTTTAAATATAATTAGATATGTTTAATGAGATGTGTTTATACGTTTATTTTGATGCATTTATATTTTTGAAATCGGCACTTTAAAATATGGACTTTCCATGATGAACTTTC
>JBAXBS010000005.1:0-101825 GCA_037141925.1 Chitinophagaceae bacterium | reverse complement strand
ATCGCTTGTACATTGGTTAAACCCCAATCTACAAAATATGTAAAATCTTTTGCTTCTGGTAAACCCCAATCGTATCCTCCAATATCGGTTCCATAAGCCAATCTCACTCCCATTTTAATTGCTTTTTTAAATGTTGCTTGAATGGATTGTTGAAAATATAAATTAATAGGGCTGCCTAATTTAGCTCTTCCTTCTGCCACGTATTCATTTACAAATAAAGTAGGACACCAAAAAATACCTTTATCAGCCATCAATTTCATACATTCTTCATCCATGCCACTTCCATGCTCTATGGTACTTGCTCCAGCATTAATAGCGGCAATAATTCCATCACGAGTCATAGCGTGTGCTGCTAATTTTTTTCTGCTTTTAATAGTTTCATCTCCAATGGCACTTATTTCTTCTGTAGTAAAATTAGGAATGGATCTAAAAGAACCATCAGATAAACGGTAGTAACCTCTGTCTGCATATATTTTTATCCAATCAGCCCCTTGTTCAATTTGTTGGCGTACAGCTCTTCTTGCTTCATCAGCCCCTGTAATTTCTTGTAAACCTTTAGGTAATTTTAATTCCCAAGCATAATCACTTGCCTTAATAGGATAATGACCTGTGGTATTGATCGCTAAAGTAGATACCCACATTCTTGGGCCACTAATAATTCCCTTATTCACTGCTTTTTTTAAATCGACATCGGTGAAACCAGCACCTTCTGTTCCCAAATCGCGAATGGTGGTGAATCCGTTTAATAAAGCTCTTTCTACACTTTTAGTACCTCTAATAGCACGATAAGGGATAGATTCTTTCAATACTTGTACATCATAGTCTTCGGAAGTGATATCTCCTTGTAATACTACATGGGTATGACAATCTATCAAACCTGGCATTACAAAGTAACTACTTAGATCAATGATTGAATCCGCAGCTACTGAACTAGAGGAGATAGAAACAATTTGATTGCCTTTGATTAAAACATTTTGTTTTTCAGAAACAATTCCTGTTTTAGTATCTAATAATTTGCCGCATTTAATAAGAATGGTTTTTTGTGCGGAAAGGGATACGCTAATAATAACAAAAGCGATAGTAATGAATTGACGCATATTTTTTAAATTTTGAAAATAATTAAAAGGAGTATGAAGTTATAGATACTAGTTTGATTTTATAGAAATAGTTGAAAGAATTTAATTCATATAGTTTAATGAATTTATTGAATATATTTTTAATATAGTATTCTCCACACAATAATCTTTTTTTAAGGAGCTATAATGTGATTACTTTGCATCCATTTTTGCATTAAAGTAGGCCAAAATAGGTCACTCGTTTTATTTTTCATTCCAAATCCGTGCCCCCCCTTTTCATATAAGTATATTTCGGCAGTAACCTGGTGTGCTAATAATTGTTGATAATATTCGGTGCTATTGGCTACAGGTACCGTGGTATCATCTTTGGCATGAATTATAAATGCAGGAGGAGTTTCATTGCTTATTTGTTCTTCATTACTAAAATAATGAACCTCATCTTCCTTAATTATTGGCCCAATTAAATTATTACGTGAACCCATATGGCCAAAACTATTGAAGCTAATCACAGGGTAAATAAGGATTTGAAAATCGGGTCTTAACGAAAAGCCTTCTGTATTTGAAATATATTTTTCTTTAAAATGAGTGGCAGCTGTAGAAGCTAAATGCCCCCCAGCAGAAAATCCCATGATGCCAATTTTTTGATCATCAATCCCCCATGCTGCTGCATTTTTGCGTGCTAAATAAATCGCTGTTTGTGCATCTTGAATGGGCGCAATACTTTTATTGATTTGTTTTTGACTATCAGGGATTCTGTATTTTAATACAATGGCATTCACGCCAATACTATTAAAAAATTTTGCTACCTCAGTGCCTTCATGTGATGCTGCTAATATGCGATAACCACCACCAGGGCAAATAATAACACAAGGTCTTTTTTGATTGTCTTGCGCCACTCTAAAATATTGATAACCAGGTATAGATACTTTTTCAATGCGTAAAATGCCATCGGTATTGGTCACTGCTTCCTGATTTTCCGTTTGGATATAATTAGGAATCTCAGAATATAAATTTTGATATTGCCCTAGCGAACGAGTTGTCATACATAAACAAATAAAACTTATGATAAATAATGATTTCATATAATTATTTTTCTCCTTTGATTAATAAGGTATAATAATGAATACCTTTTTGTAAATCGGTAATCAATAATCGTTCATCAATACCATGGTATCCTTTCGCATTGGTTAATGGACTGAAGTTTACTACACCATCACTCAAGTCTCTATAACTTCTAGAATCTGTTGCACCCACCATAATAACGGGGGCTACCACTACATCTTCGATAGTGCCATTAATAGCTTTCTCCAATTTTTTAAAAGCACTACTATTAATATCAGTAGTGGAAGAAGGTAGGGTGCTATAGTTGGGATAATAGGTTACTTTAATTTGTGTATCATTAATGGCTTTTGTTACAAAATTGAAAACATCTTGTTGTGTTTCGCCAGGTAAAATTCTACTATTCACGTAAGCGGTTGCAAATGTAGGAATCACATTGTCTCTTACACCACTATTAAATACCGTGGGTACAATAGTGGTTCTAATTAATGCATTCGAAGCTGGCGCTTCTGACATATCATTCAACACCCATTTTTCAAATAACCATAAATTTGATAAAGAAATCTTTTTCCAAAAATTTTCAGTATATGCACTTGTTCTAGTGAGGTAAGCCTTAATTGGAGGAATTATTTTAGCCGGCATTTCTTTTTCTCTTAATTTATAAATGGCCTTACTCAATAAATCAATGGAACTTGTTTTTCCTGGGATAGAAGAGTGACCGCCTTCTTTTTGGGCAGTTAAAACCAAAGTCACATATCCCTTTTCTCCTACACCTATAGACGCTACTGGATGCTTCACATCTTTCATATCTTCAGTTGAAATTTCACCTCCTTCATCTACAACCAAATCAAATCTCTTTTTTTGATTTTTGAAATATTTTACCATGGCCAAAGCGCCACGTCCATTAGACTCTTCATCCGATCCAAAACATAACAAAATAGTTTGTTTAGGCTGAAAGCTTGTTTTTAAAAGTTGCTCCGTTGCTTCCAAAATACTAATCATACTTGCTTTATCATCTAAAGCACCTCTTCCCCATATATATCCGTCTTTCACTTCACCTCCATAAGGCTTTGCATGCCAAAGTTTCACAGCTGAAGCTTCTACAGGGACTACGTCATAATGGGCCATTAAAACGATGGGTAATAAAGAAGTGTCTGTGCCTTTCCATTCATAGATATAATTGAAACTATCAATGATAGTCCTAGGCAATCTAGCTTTAACTGTCGGGTAAGTGAGATCCATCCACTGGCGATATTTATAAAAAATAGCACTATCGTACTTGTAATTATCATCTGGGGTTTCTGTGCTAATTTGAATAGCTTGTCCCATATGCGCTATGGCATCTGTTGGCAAGGGATCAAGTACTACTTTATTTTTATTGGCAAAAGGTTTATTATTAAAGGTGTTGTATAAGGAGATACTTGATAAAATAATAAAAATAGATAAAAATCCCACTAAAACTTTTTTCATAATATTGTAACTTTAAAATTAGAAGCTCAAGCTAACCCATATGGAATTACTTGAATACTTTTGTAAGATACAAAAAGCATTAAAACAAGAGGGAGAAGCTTGACTAAATTTCACCTTCTATTATATTAAACAATATGGCTATACAAATTTGTCCCATTTGCTCTCAAGAAACAGATCCGGTGATGGTCCATGGTCATTATCAGTGCAGTATATGCGGCACTAATATCATGCCTTGTTGTGATGGAGAAAATTGCGAAAACTAAAAAAGCGCCCTAATTTTCATTAGAACGCTTTTTATTTTTAGTCCATTCAGGCTGAAAAATCTTTATTTAAATTAAGAGGGTCTTTGAGGTATTCCTTTTCTGCGGAACATTTCAAAACGAACTCTACGTAAGAATTCTCTATCTACTTTCAACGCTTCATTTACTCTTTCATCTGATTTCAAAATTGGCTTTAAAGCAGTGGCCATTTTTTTTCTGGCAGCTAATATAGATTCTTCCATATCGATTTCCTTGTCTTTCTTTTCTTTTAAAATTGCTTGAATAGCATTTTTATGCTCGTTATATACCGGCCAAAATGACTGAGCTTCAGTTGCCGTTAAATTTAATTTTTTAGTGACAAATTGAATTTTGAACATTTCAATATTTGCCTTTTTTTCAGGGCTCATTGGTCCACGACCTTTTCTTCCTTGCATCATTTGCTGATCACGAGGTGGGCGTTGACCGCCTTGTTCACGTTGATCATTAGGTCGAGGAGGTCTTCCTTGATCGCCTTGTGCACTAGCTGATACTATTAACAAGGTCAAACATAGTGTGTAGAATATTTGTTTCATAGTTATTGGTTTTTAAAAAATAGGATTATTAAAATTAGGTTTATTAATAGGAGTTAATTTATGATTTGAATATTTCCTTTATTCAATATTGGCTTCAATAGTATCATTGCTGCCATTTATAGGGTCAACATGATTGCTATATTTTGAAAGTTCTGACTGCCAATCTACTTCCGCTAAAGATTCGTTATCATTCACATAAGCTTCAATTTCTTCATTAGAAATTTCTTGGATATTAATATCGGCTACTTTTGTATCTGATGTTTCGGGGCGCAAACTATTATTTGTAATAATAAAAGTAGTAGCGACTGCTAATAATAATGTTGCAGCTACAGCATATTTAGAAAATCTAGATAACGTGAAAATTTTTGCTTTGCCTTGATTGGCTTTATCTATCTTATTTAAAACGCGGGCACTAAAATTTTCAAAGTAAAAAGGGGGAGCTTCTACCTTACTTTCATTAAACTGAGAAAGGCTTTCTTTTGAAAAAAGCTGCTCCGCTAGTTTTTGGTCATTTTCAAGTTCGTTATGTAAGTGATTTTGTTTCATTGCGCTTATTTGACAGTATATTATTACCTGGGTTTAATGTACTTTAATAAATTGCTCCAATTTTTTAATAGCTTGATGATAATTGGCTTTGGCGCCACCTACAGTTGTGCCTGTTATGCTTGCAATTTTTTCATAATTCAATTCATCAAAATAACGCAACATGAACACAAATCTTTGTTTTTCAGGGAGTTGCTTAATACCTTGTTCTAGTTGAATTTGAATTTCGGTGCTTTTGGGAGCGTCGGTTTGACTAGAATGAGTTTCGTAGTCCCCATTGTCTTGGTCAAAAGAGGAAGTGGCTTTGCGCTTTTCCTTGGTTATAAAATTGAGGGTTTCATTATAGGCAATCCTAAAGAGCCAAGTCGTAAACTCGCTTTCCATTTTAAAACCATCTAATTTATCCCAGATTTTGATCCATACAATTTGAGCCACATCATCCGCATCATCATGGTTTAACACCATTCTTTTTATTTGGTGATATACCTTTGCCTGATGCTTTTGCATTAACTGCGTGAAAACTTGCTCACGGTTAGTATGCTGTTGAAACTGGATTATTAATTCTGAATCGGATGACATCGTATGATAAAATTAGACAATCTATCCGAAGAATGGTTTAAAAAAAGAACTTCAAAATAATACCCTCAAAACCATAAAGTCAAAAACAAGTAAAGTCATCAAGAAGATAATTGAATATTCGATATTTAGTACCGATGGAACTTAATGAAGGAATATATAGTTATTTCTATAATTTAATAATCGTCTTTACATATTGGTTAATACCATTTTGAACTCTAATATAATAGACACCTGCATGTAAATTATTGCCAAATAAAGTATAGCTATTCATGCCTGCATAAGCATAAGTAGTGTCAATTAATATTTTAATGACTGCCCCTGTAGTATCTAATAATTGTAACAAGGTAGGTCCACCATTAGTTTTAAATTCGATTCTGGTAAAGGCGTTAAATGGATTCGGATAATTGTTGATCATTGAATTTCCTGCAAATACAGAACTTTCCATGGCAACCCCACAAACGCTTGCATTGATGAGTGGAAGGGTAGGAAATTTTTTCAACATGATTTGTAACTCATTGGTTTCATTCACGCAAAACCAATTTTTCAAAATGGAATTATAGACACTTCTAAAATCATTTTGATAAGGAATATTATCATTGACTGTAGCGCTAACAGGTAAGTCGGGATTATCACCAAACACACCACCTCTTACGTTTTTGCCAAATAAGAATAAAGGAGCAGCAGCTCCATGGTCGGTTCCTCCACTTGCATTGGATTTAATACGTCTTCCAAATTCGGAGTAAGTCATACCTATCACTCTGTCATCAATTTCTAATCCTTTAATATCATTTTGAAAAGCATTGATAGATTCTGAAACGGCGTTTAATAAATTAGCATGTACTCCTATAGTGGTATCGGTGCTGTTAGTTTGTCCAGAATGGGTATCAAACCCGCCATAATTCACTAAATATACTTTGGTTTGCAACCCCCCTTTAATAAGCCTAGCAACAATTTTTAGTTGAGAAGCCAATGAATTATTGGGATAAGTAACTTGTTGGGTCACACTATCTGAAGCTGCTTTTATTCTTACTCCATATTTATTACTTTGTTTTGCGATTCTTCTTACAAAACTTAATTCATATCCTCCATTGGTATTGGATACGGCTTCTTCCGTGCCATCAATTAAATTATAAAAAGAACTAGGGTCAGATATGCTCAATCCCATATTCACCACAGGTCCTTGACAAGTAAGACTCGTAACAGATCCAATTTGAATCGCTAATGGATCTGGATTAATATCATTGGGGTAGTCATTCGGATAATTGGTATACGTATTGTCTAAATACCTACCCATCCAACCCGTATTAATATATTGATTGCTATCAGATCCACTCATCCAAATATCAGTAGCTCTAAAGTGAGAATAATTAGGTTGAGGATATCCTACGGATTGTACCACATTTAATTTACCCTCATTAAATAGTTTTTGGAAAGAAGTCATTGCAGGATTTAAGCCTGTTGCATCATATCCCTCTAATTTTAGCACTTTATTTTCTGGAATCGCAATATTGGTTCTGGCATTATAATATTTCGAGTAACTACTGATAGGAATGACTGTATTTAAACCATCGTTTCCCCCGCTCAATTGAATAATCACCAATACTCTATCATTGTTAACGGAAGCTAATAATTCAGGATTGATGATAGGATGATTCTGTAAAATATGTATAGGATTACCACTAATAATGGTCGGCGTTAATAAAGCCAAACTATTTCGTATGAATTTTCTTCTTTCCATTATTGTAGTTGATAATCGGGCATGTTCATAATATATTTTAATAACGTTTTTAATCTCACATTCACGATATTAAAATTGATAGTAGTCGGTGTCGTTAAATAATTATTCCAGGCATCGGTCCAATAGTAATCACTTACTTGCCCACTTAATAAAATTTGCTTCTTAAGATTTGCCTTAAAAGCAGTAGAGACTTCTGTAGGAATTAAATAGGCAAACAAGTCATCTATTAAAATAGTAGGATCGCTAGGAGTGGCACTTATTGACTTAGCAAATTCAATGGGGTTGATGACTACTTTTTTGCCATTTCGTGTATACCCGTTTTCTAACATCAAATCGGTGAATTTATTACGCTTGGGTAAGGTGTCTGCATTGATCCAAAGTTCATAATATTCTGGTATTTGATAATATGCTGGCCAACCTGCTACATTAGGAGGATCCGTTGGATCTTGCCCAATACTAATCATTTGATTCAGCATATTATTAAATAAATAATATGCATCAGCGTAGTCCGTCACAGCATTGGGGAAAGCAATATTATATTCTCTTACACATGTTACTACATGCTCAATGGGGCTTTTTATTTGACATCCAAAATATAGAGTATCATAAAAATGTTCGCTCTTAAAAAGAACATCTAAGACTGGTTTAATTTCAAAATTATTTTTGATAAATATATCTGCGAGTGGTGTAATTATATTAGTTTCAACCGAATCGTCAATATAGTAGTACACAAAAAACTGATAAATTTTTCGACAGATAAATTTGGCCACTTCCGGTCTTTCAAAAATCATACTTATTAACTCATCTGTTTCTGTGGCACCTGCTGCCAATGTTTTACCAGTGATGATTTTATTATTGTAATAGGCTGAAAATTGTTTGTTGGTGGTGTCGTGAACGGTAGGTTCAAAGTAAACATTATAGGTGCTATTAATTCTCCAACCTGTAAGCACTTTAGCAGCTGCTTTTACATCATCTTCAGTATATTTTACGGCAACATTTTTTCCTAACGTAAATAATTCTTGTAATTCTCTGCCATAATTTTCATCTGGTGCGGTTTTAGTATTTAAATAACCATTTAAATATCTTAACATCCCAGCATCAGTTGTAATTAATTTAATGAGTTGCTTGAAATTTCCCAGACAATTTTTACGAATGGTATCGTGATGTGTGAAAACATAATTGCCATAAGCAATCACATCAGATTCCGTACTAAAATGATTGGCCCAAAACAAACACATCTTTTCTGTGATACTTCGATCTTGATTTATCATTTGCCCCACCAGCCATTTTTTCAACCCCAATCTTCTATAACTACTTACTGTTCCATCCGGATTAAAATTATTCACCCAAGTAGCGCCTAATACCACAGTAGTATCTATCACGGTAGCAGAACTATAATCATTTAAAGGAGGAGTGGGGTATGGAGCTGTGGGGTTTAATAATTCATTTACCGCACCCACCATCCCTTTGCTAACCATGTAATCTATGTCCGATTTTTTGGCACCAAATTGCAATCGCTTTAGCAAGTGTTTTGCAGTTGCCTTATTCCATGTCCCTTTATAGGGAGCTAAGCCTAATTTACTTGAAAGGGGGGTAGCAGGCATAATTAGAATTGATTCTTTGATGAATTTAGCAAATTTTTCATGATTTTAGAAATATAGCCAATTATTTTTTCTGTTTTTTCCTAATTTTTGAGATTATCTTTAGCTTCCTTTTTTAATTCTCAAAAATCATGTTATGAATAAAATAAGTCTACTCGTCATTTTATTAGTTACAACCGTTATATCTTATTGTCAAAATCCAAACAAGTACTTAAACAAATCAGAAACTGAGCGTCTTGAAAAATTTCTATCTTCTGATGCTTTGGAAGGGCGTAAAGTATATAGTAAGGGTATTGAATTAGCGGCTGATTTTATTGCCAATGAATTTAAGCAAAATGGATTAAAGACTTGGGGCAAAAGTGATAGTTATTTACAGAGTTTTTCTAAAATGAACGCCAAATTTATTTCAGCGTCAGGAAGTTTTGACGGAGCTGCAATTGATACCAAAAATATCATAGTAATAACAGCACAAGAAAAATTAGCGGTCAATGAAAATAGTGGCTATGAAGTAGTCAAAATAAATAAGGAAGATAATTTAATGACGAGCGTTAGGAAATTCATGACTGCAGGCAAAAATTATGTAGTGCTAGTAGATGAATCCTTTGCGCAAAATTTTGGAAGATTAGTTCAATTAAAATCCAATATCAATGAAAATCAAAAATCATTGGTATTTGTTTTAAGTAATAATACTCCATCAAAATTCACTATCGAAGCAACACATCAAATTGAAAAATTACCTTTGGCGAATGTGGTAGGGGTACTTCCTGGAAAATCACTACCTAATGAATATGTGATTTTTTCAGGACATTATGATCATTTAGGTATCAATGGTAAAAGAGCAGTGAATGGTGATTCTATATACAACGGCGCGAATGATGATGCTGCTGGAACTACAGCTATGATCATGCTTTCGAAATACTTTGCAGCTTTAGGGAATAATGAACGTACTATTATATTTGCCGCTTTCACAGCCGAAGAAGCGGGCGGCTTTGGCGCACAATATTTTTCAAAACAATTTGATCCTTTGCAAGTAAAAGCAATGTTTAATATTGAGATGATTGGTACCGAAAGTAAATGGGGTAAAAATAGCGCCTACATTACAGGGTATGAAAAAACAGATATGGGTGCTATTTTACAGAAAAATTTAGAAGGCACTGAGTTTACATTTTATCCAGATCCATATACCGATCAAAATTTATTTTATAGATCAGATAATGCAACATTAGCAAGACTAGGTGTTCCTGCGCATACCATATCTACTTCCAAGATGGATAGTGAACCAAATTACCACAAACCAAGCGATCAATTTGAAACATTGGATATTGATAACATGACTGAAATTATTAAAGCCATTGCAAAAAGTGCAAGAAGCATCATTGCAGGAAAAGATACACCAAGCAGAGTAGATACTACTCAATTAAAATAATTCAAAACTTAAAGATGCGTAAAATTTTATTCTATCTAAAAAATGTTGTTACAGTTGTTTGTTGGATTCATGTAGCTACATTAGTGAATGCTCAAAATACGCAGCAACTTACAGAAAAATTGTATTTCCCTTCGGCACAGGAATGGCAAGTAAAATCACCGCAATTTTTTAAAATTGATAGTTTAAAATTGAATGAGGCTATTCAGTTTTCGATACAAAATGAAACTAAATATCCGCGTAATCCTTGGTTAACACAAGCCATGCAATTTGGGAAAGAGCCCTTTTCGGATCCTGTAGGCCCAATGTTAGAGAGAGGCGGACTCAGTGGTATTGTTATTTATAAAGGATACATCATTGCGAAATGGGGTGATCCGAGTAAAGTAGAATCCTGTAATAGCGTGACCAAAAGTTTTGTTTCTTCCACGATAGGTTTAGCTTATGAGCGAGGATTGATTCGTTCTTTAGAGGACAAAGTGTATACATATCTTCCACCTATTGAAACTGCACCATTCACAGAAGAAACTAAAAATCAAAACCCAATTGATAAAAAATCTTTTATTTTTCCTTTTGACACACCGCATAATCAAAAAATAAGTTGGGATAATTTATTAAGACAAACCAGTGATTGGGAAGGTACTTTATGGGGTAAACCAGATTGGGCAGATAGACCCTCTGACAAACAGGATGAATGGTTGACTCGTAAAAGAAACGAACCGGGTACCAGTTATAAATACAATGACACAAGAGTGAATGCTTTAGCATTAGCGGCCACCACAGTTTGGCATCAATCTTTACCTGAAGTATTTCGTGAAAACATTATGAAACCTATTGGAGCTTCTAATTCTTGGACTTGGACTGGATACCAAAATTCATGGATTGTGTTAGATGGAAAGTTAGTGCAATCGGTGAGTGGTGGCGGACACTTTGGTGGAGGGATGTTTATCAATGGGTATGATATGGCACGATTTGGTTTATTTACTTTACGAAAAGGCAATTGGCAAGGAAAACAAATTTTATCAGCAGATTGGTTTAAGAAAGCCACTACACCCACCAATGTGAATCCTGAATATGGCTTCATGAATTATTTCTTGAACACCCAACAAAAAATGTATCCATCAGCACCAGCAAGCGCTTATGCTCATATTGGTAACGGTACGAACATGATTTATGTAGATGAAGAAAATGATTTAGTGGTAGTGGTAAGATGGATTGAAAATAATGCGATTGATAATTTTTTGAAAAAATTACTAGCATCGCTACCTAATAATAAGTAAAAGTTCAAAAAATAATTATTTTTTGCGAAGCTCATAATGAACCGAATCGGGGTAGCCCGATGCAAAAACGTAACTCACTTTTTTATTTTTATCAAAATAAAATTCTAGCGTTTTTAGATTAGCCACTTCTTGTAGCTGATTAAGCGCCGAAGATCTTGATGAACTTGAAGTAAATTCAGTTCTTGGTTGTTGAAGCCTACCTTGTTTATCTACAGGAGCAGCATTAGCTGCTTGTATGCTATAATTATTGACAGCTGCTATTGTTTTAGGTATCGTATAAGTGCTATAATCAAAAAAAAGTTTATAGCCTGATTCTATATTTTCTTTTCTTTTATAGGGCCCCAATTTAGAAACCACTTCCTGCTCGGTCTTATTCATCCAATTATTGGTCTGAATCTGGCTCATTGTTATGGTCACTTTTTTATAGGGTGAACAACCCATAAATAGAACGATGATGGAAAGAATATATATTTTTTTCATACCTTGTATGTAATGTAATCAATAATTTATGAGTTTACCTTTATTATTTGGGATTATAGCCCTTGTTATCATTATCATTAGAAGACAAAGAAGAAGAAATGATTAATTGATATTTTCATTTATTCCTTCTTTCCTTCATGATGGCAAACCTCATATCACATGATGTCCTATTAGGTCTATGTGTTTCAGGATATCTCGCTTTTTTACTTGCTGACTTTTTCTAAAAATTGTTGGGGTGCATTGGTTGTAATAAATTCCACTCCTTGCTGAATCAATATTTCTAAGTCTTCTATTTTGTTGACTGTCCAACTCCCAATTTTTAAATTATTTTTTGAAGCTTGTTGGGTTAAATTGGTGTTGTTTTTATATTGATCAAAATGATAATTTATTCCATCAAAATGTTGCGCTATTATTTCATCAATGGATTTATTGTTCTCTAGATACAATACTATTGCTTCAGGATGTTTTGATTTGATTGTTTTTAATACTTCAAAACTAAAGCTGATGTATACAATTCTATTTTGAATCCCTAATTGATCGGCCAATGCTAAAGTTTCCAAAGTAGCTAATTGAGTCGCATGCTCATCTTTGACTGCTTCTTTAATCTCACATATTAATAAGGTTTTATGAATTCCTTGGGTCCCCGTTTTAAAATATTTTTCTAGGGTAGGCAAGTCTTCCCCATTTGATAATTTTTTTTCATTCAATTGAGCATAGGTATGCGTTTGAATTGTATCTCCATAAAAAGTAGGGTCATGATTGACCACTAAAATACCATCGCTGGTTCGGCGTACATCAAATTCGCTACCATAACATTTTAGTTCAATGGCTTTTTTTAAGGACGCGATAGAATTTTCCGGATTGTTAAATTCCTTCCAAGCTCCACGATGCGCAATAATTTTAGTATTGGTTTGAGCGATTATACCACTTGTGATGATCATACAACTGAGTAATAATTTAATTTTTTGATTCATTTGATGCTTGCTTATTGAATTAAAATACAATTTAAAGTTAATGGAATTAACGGATCTAGGCCTTACTAAAAACAATTCCAATGACGCTAAAATTCCTCCTAATTTAGAATACAAATTAGTTCAAAAATAATCCACAAACAACTGTTAGCCTATCAATTTTTTTTCATAGCTTCAGCCTAGGTTTTTAACAAAAACAATTACAATGTCTATATTATCTAATTATTCGGATGGATTTTTTAACGTGGGTGCTGAAAATGGGTTTTTACCAATTAAAGCGCCTATGGTCAAGTTGCCAGCAGTATATCAGGATCTACAAGATGTATTGGATGCGATGCCTGTAGTGCTCAATGAAAATGAAAACGGTTTATTGCACACCAAGGATGCTATAATAGCTCCGGTGATGGCTATCAAAAATCATTTAGCAGAGGTTGAAAAGGAAACCGATGTATTTGTATTACAAGCCCTATTTAGATCTTATAGTTTTATCACTTCGGCCTACTTGTTAGAACCCTCTTTCCAACAATTTAAAATTGACGGTAAATATGGTAAAGCTCGAAATTTTTTGCCAGCTAATATTGCACAACCTTATTGTAAGGTTGCAGAAAAATTAGATGTGTTTGCTTGGATGGATTATCATTACGGCTACTCGTTGGGTAATTATCAAAAATTAGATGAGAATGGTGATTTAAACTGGGAAAACATTACGATGTGTAATAAATTTTCGGGTCAGCCAGATGAAGTGGGTTTTATTATGTTGCATGTTGACATCAATCGTTTTTCAGCCAAATTAGTAGGCTCTGTGATGCAGACGATTCAGGCTTTATTCAAAGGGGATGAAGCAGTTTCGCATTTGTTGGCTACCAATTGGGAAACTATGAAGCAGATGAACTTGCGTCGCAAGGAAATGTGGAAGGCTTCAAGATGGCAACGATACAATGATTTTAGAGTTTTCATTATGGGAGTGAAAGGCAATACCGATTTATTTGGAGAGGGTGTTTTATATGAAGGTGTCTGGGAAGAACCTCAAGCTTTTAGAGGACAAACAGGTGCACAAGACGATATCATTCCTATGCAAGATATTTTTTCGGGCGTGATTTTTTATTATCCTCAAAATGAGTTGACTAAATATTTATTGGATTTACGTTTATATCGTCCAAAATGTGTGCAACAATTTTTCATCGACTTAGAAAGTTCAATGAAAGAAGTCCATGAAAAAGGATTGATGGGCAAATTATTAGAAAATAAAGATGTGGATAGCTTATGTTATTTATTAGGCATCTTAGAAGAAATTTATCATTTTAGAAATGGGCATTGGCAGTTTGTACAAAAATATATTATGGCGAATACCAAGTATGCCTATGCTACAGGTGGTACTCCTATTACTTCTTGGATACCTAATCAAATTATGTCAGTGATTCATCAAATGGAAGATGTGGCTGCTGCTATTCAATCTTTGGGTAAAACAGCAACAGGATCAGCGAATGCGATTTATGAAAAAAATGCACAAATGCTCCCTACCAAAAGAGGGTTGCTAGAAGGTCAATTGGAATTAATCCATAAAAATGATTTTTCGGCAGAAGCAGTTTTTGCTTTGAATCAAAAATTTGGATACGACGACACAGAATAAGAAAAATTTATAAAATTTAAGTAGAGCGTAAAGTTGGGAACACATAAGGCCAGAGAAAAAAAATAGAATGAGAAATAGGCTTCAAAGAAGTATTATTCAATACTTTCAAATTCTCCTTTATCTTTATTTTTTAGCACTTTATTGGCTTCGAATATTTTGCCATTCATAGCAATATAAACCCCAATAGGTAATACTTGTACGAAAGCTAAAGCGCTTCCTAAATTAAATAATCCGTCAGAGCTTCCAAATTTATAAGGTACCATTGCCCCAGTTAGGACAATTGTTTTTTGAGGACATTGTTCGGCTAAGTAAGATGCCGTAATGGTCATCGTGTCGGTGCCATGCGTAATTAATATTTTATCAGCCAAAGATTCGTTGCAAGCTTTTGCGATGAGATGTCTATCGGAGTCCATAAAGTCTAAGCTATCCTTCATCATTAAAGTAGTGATAGATAATTCCAATTTACTACGACCTAAATCCAACATTTCGGATAGATGAGTTTCTTTAAAAAATAAGCTACCATTGACTTCATTATACTCTTTGTCAAAAGTGCCGCCCGTTATAAAAACTTGAATACTCATAATTGATTTTTAAATTACTATGTTATAATTAAAGTGAAGTAAATTTTATTACTTAAAACTTATCATCATTAATTTCTATCCAGTAGCCATCTGGATCTTGAATCCATAATTGATGCACGCCATCTATACGATTGGTAATAGCTTGTTTTTTACCATCCTTATCTTCATAATTCCATTTGAGCTGATTCAACTTATTTACAAATTCATTGAAGTTGGGTACCGTAAAACATGTATGCTGATTCTTAAAGTATTCCTTTTTTTGAGTAGCGCCCTTAATGACATGCAACATAGTATGCTCGGCTGTTTTATACCAAATATGTTTTCCATCATGAAAAGGTTCGGCAACAGTATCTAATCCAATGATATTAGAATAAAAATTTCCAGATGCCGCAAGGTCTACAACATAAATAGCTGTGTGGTTTAAACTTGCTTTTGATTTATTTTGTTGTGCATTTAATTGAACTATTGCAGTTATCATAAGGCACATCACGATTCTTATTTGTTTCATATTTGTTACATTGAAATAATATCCGTTAAGATATTATATTTTAATATTTAGGTTTCATCCACATATCGATGCGATCCATTTTAGGGTTATCTGAAATGGATCTTGCCGATTGTAAAGTAGCTTTTGTTTCATTCGCAATGCCTTGAGCACCAAAAGGTACAAAAGCTACTGGACTAATTTGAAATAAAGCTTTGTATAGAACTGTTTCATAAGGATCTCCTAATTGTTTAAATGGAAGTACATTATCAACCACATTTACATTAGGTAAAAAACCATCCTTGGTCCCATAATTGGATTCATTCAGAGAGTTGGCAATTTTAAAGGTGATGGGCTGTAAACCATAGCTCCATCTATTCTTGCTATCTGTTAAAGTGAATGAACCTACATTTTTTCCATAGGTATGTTCCCCCACCAAAATGACATCCATAAACGGTTTAAGATTATTAATGACCAATTCACTTGCCGAGGCGGTACCGTTAGAAGTTAATATAAATACTCTATTAAGGGTGCTTATATTATTTGCTTCCATTTTAAAATTAGTGTTAAAGGCGCTAGCTCCGTATGATTTATTTAATTCTGCAGTATAAGTATCATTATATACTTTTTTATTCATGAGTTTATCTACTTTACCTGCTAAATCTTTTACAATTAAGTCGGTCAATAAATCGGAAGAAGTCACATAGCCTCCCCCATTATATCTTAAGTCAATGACAAGTTCATCAATGCCTGTATTTTTAAAACGACCAAACACGGCTCTTAAACTATCATCATAACTGGATAAAAATTGTATGTACGCCATATAGCCTACTTTACGACCACCCCATTTGATCACGGTGTCTTTTAAAATAGGGTTGGTTTGCATTTCAATCTTAGTAATGGTATTAGCAATACCATTGGTACTAAATACACCAGCAGCATAAGTTCCCATTCCTAATTTTAAGGTTTGATTTTGTAAAATAGATCCATAATTTCCCATGGTAATATTTTGGTCATCCACTTTTAAAATAATATCACCTCTTTTTAAACCTGCTTTTTCAGCGGGGCTCCCTTTTAAAACATAAGCAATCACAAAAGCTAAATTCACTTGTGCATTATCTACATAAAAAATAGAATATTTAATACCTAGAACGGTATTAATTCCATTAAGTTGGTTGGTTAAATTAGTGGCACTACTATCAATCCAAGAAAAACGATCTGTATTACCATAATCATTTAAAATGGTGTAAAAATAATTCATAGGACGATCATTCAAATTCGTACTGGTGATTTTTGGCATATTGCTAGACCATAAATAGTAATAGTTCATGGTTTGATAAATCCATGTATTCACATCAGTGTTAGCAACACCTCCACTATTATCGGTAATAGTAGTCATATCTTTTTTGCATGATGCAATAAGAATTGTAAAAGATAGTGCAATCAATAATTTTTTCATACGCATTCAATTTTTGCAGATAATCGGGGTATCAATCGTTCAGTTATATATCTTGGTTTTTTGAACTACGTAAATTTAAATAATAAATAACACAAAATCCAATGAATTTCTACGGAAGGCTTTGATAAAGAAGGGCAAAGGGGTTAACTTTACGACTTATATATTAATATGAATCAATACGCTCTATCTAAACTGTTTTTATCTTTCTTGGTGGCTTTTGGCATATTGGGAGGAGTTCAAAAATTGACTGCTCAGGCAGTTCATTTGAAGACGGCAAAAAACAATATTACTTATCCGCAGACCATTGAAAATTGGCATCAAAATAGAATTGCCGATTTAAAAACGCCTAATGGGTGGCTAAATTTAGAAGGTTTATTTTGGTTACATAAGGGGTCCAATAGTTTTGGAGCTTCAGCAGGGAAAGATTGCAGATATGAGGGAGCTGATAATAAGAATAATTATTTTCCATCCTACTTAGGTGATTTTATATATCAAGGAGATAGCGTGATTTGGGTGTCGGCGAATTCTGATTCCGTAAAAATAGACGGCGAGTGGGTTAAGGCAAAGGAACAAAAGACTGTTTTTGCAAAAAATCAAAACGCTGCAATGATGTCTTACCGAAGTTTTGTTTGGAATATCATTCAACGAGAAGATAAGGTTGGTATACGGTTTAGAAATTTAAAGGCATCTACTTTACTTCATTTTAAAGACATAGATCGATTTGCTGTGAATGAAAAATGGAAAATAAAAGCCATTTTAAATCCACCTGTACAATCACAATTAATGATCATGAATGTATTGGGTCAAAATACAGCCACTAAAAATGCGGGAAAATTATTTTTTCAAATAGAAGGTAAAGAATATAGTTTAGATGTGATAGACGAAGGGGGTCCACAATATTTTATCACATTTGCTGATGCCACTTCGGGGAAGACTACTTATGGGGCAGGTCGTTTTATTGAACTGCCTAAACCAGATGCCAAAGGAAATACTGAAATCGATTTTAATAAAGCCTATAATCCACCTTGTGCATTTACTGCTTTTGCTACTTGTCCATTGCCTCCAGTACAAAATCGATTACCTATTGCTGTTACTGCAGGTGAAAAAAATTATGGCCATCACTAGTGGGAACATTAACTTTGAAAGTACATGAGCGAACATATTTCAATATCCCCTAATGCAGCTACTACCCAAACCATTGCTATCATTGGTCTAGGCTATGTGGGTTTGCCTTTGGCGGTAGCGTTTGCTCATAAAAGACCTGTCATTGGATTTGATATTGACTCCGCAAGAGTGTATGATTTACAAAATGGAACGGACAAAACTTTACAATGTAGTAGCGAAGAATTAGCACAAGTAAATTCCTTACATACCTTACAATTTACGAATGATATTAAAGACATTCAGGATTGTCAAATATATATTATCACAGTGCCTACGCCGGTAGATACTTATAAAAATCCTGACCTACGTATTTTATTGAAAGCGTCACAGATGATTGGCGGCATATTAAAGAAGGGCGACTTAGTGATTTATGAAAGCACGGTATATCCCGGATGTACCGAAGAAGATTGCGTCCCTGTGCTAGAAAAAAATAGTGGTCTTAATTTTAATAAAGATTTTTTTGTAGGGTACTCACCCGAAAGAATTAATCCAGGAGACAAAGTGAATTCCATTACAAACATTGTAAAAGTAACAGCAGGATCTACACCAGCAGTAGCAAATCAAGTAAATGCCTTGTATCAAACTATAATTTCTGCTGGAACACATCTAGCACCGAGTATTAAAGTAGCGGAAGCCGCAAAGTCAATCGAAAATGCACAAAGAGATATTAATATTTCATTTGTAAATGAATTGGCGCTCATGTTTGATAAGATGGGGATTGACACACATGATGTACTAGAAGCAGCTGCGACCAAATGGAATTTTCTACCCTTTAAACCAGGTTTAGTGGGGGGGCATTGCATTGGAGTGGATCCTTACTATTTAGCGCATAAAGCGACCAGCGTGGGATATCATCCTCAGGTTATTTTATCGGGACGCAGTGTGAACGATCAAATGAGTCATTTTATAGCACAAAAAGTAAGTAAGCTTTTAATACAACAAGGCTTTGCGGTGAAGGGCGCTAAAGTTCTTTTGTTGGGGGTGACTTTTAAAGAAAACTGTCCTGATATTAGAAATTCAAAAGTGTTTGAAATTGTTCAGGAATTAAATCAAATGGGGATGGACGTAAATGCTTTTGATCCATTTGCGAATACCGAAGAAGTATTAGGGACACATCAAATACAATTAATAACCGAACTACAGCGGTACGATGCTATTGTATTAACAGTTGCACATGATTTTTTCAAGTCATTGAACTATGATTCATTAAAGTCAAGCAGTAATGCTGTGATTTATGATACCAAAGCTTTATTAGACAAAGCCTTTGTCACAGCAAGATTGTAAGATTCTTCAATAGTAGGAATGAAAGAGACTTCTCCATCGTATTATTGAATCATCTCGTTTTAGGATTTTATTCCATAAGTTCCATTCAAAAATCACGTTCCTTAAATTCATTCCATAATTTCATTCAACTATTGTGGATGATAAATGCTTTCTGCATTTTTTAATACCTCAGTTTTATCTAAGGTCATTTTTTTAAGTTGTTGTGCCTGGTACAAAGGACGCTGATCGGCAAAATGTTTATTTCCTTTCACACTACTTGCACCAAAAGTATTGACTGTTTCAATAAGAGGTAAGTCGCCATTTTTAGGAAAGCGAACCAATGAAATATACGCATCTCCACTATTCATTTTTCTTTGACCTGCTCCAAATGGTTCAGATTGCACCGCCGCTAAAACATCCGGCATACCGCCCTGTGGCCAGTTCTCATCACCTCTTACCAAACGCTGCATCTCACCTAATGTAACATCTAAACGTTGATAGTTTTTCATTAAGAAATCATGAATATATTGAAAAGTAGCTACGGCTTCTTCATTGGTTAACAGATCGTATTTATGATCGCTATTATTTTTTCTGCTACCCATTATTCTTGGAATATTATAATAAGCTAAATTATAAATTAATGCGCCATTACTTTCTGCCACTGCTCTATGATCCCATTTTTTCAAACTCATTATCAATGGAGCCAATATTGGATATTTATTTTCATCTACTAAAAAAAGCGAATCCGCCTGATAGCCATATGGGTATAAAATTGTAGCAGGAAGTTGACGATCAAACTTGATACGTTTTAAATCCTCATAAGAAATTTTGTCAAGGCCATCAATTAAATCCTTTGCACGACGACTGCGATTATTATGTGTTAATTCATAACCATCATAAGCATCAAATAACTTTGGCGATAAATTTTCATTTTCGGCAGTCGCTAAAAAAGGAGAATGATTGGTGTTGTATAAATATCCGCTTTTAGGATTTAGATATTGCGGAAGGGCGCTTAATGGTTTAAAAGTTGTCCATAAAGTGGCACGCGTATTACCAGGAACCGTGCTGTTCCATTGATAAGCTGGGTTGCTATTACGATAAGGCATCTTTCCATTGGAAATATAAAATATGGTATCTTTTTGATCGGCATACACAATATTAAACATCGCTAAATGGTTTTGAGTCAAAGCCGCTTTAAATTCTGTAAAATTATTAGAGCGATTCATGGCATACCATTGTTGTAATGCACCTGCATCCATTAAAGAAGGAAGACGCATCGAAAAGTATTGTCCAGCAGGTGTTTTAGCGGTTGGTCCGTAGATAGATGTATACGCTGTTTTATAAATTGGAATAGGGATGCCTTTAATACTTAATTTAATTTTTCGCACTTCCAAATTCAACCATTCTCCATCTACTTTATATTGATTGGGATGTTGTTTATCGGTTTCAAGTTGATACACATCTATTTTGTCTTGCAAGTTCACGGTATGTGCCCAAGCTAAATGCGGTGTGACACCATGAAAAATAAGTGGCGCACCTGGAAACAATCCCCCTAAAATATTCCAACCTTCTTCACTTTGCAATTGTGCTTCGTAAAATGCAGTTGCTCCTTCGATAGGTTGATGCGCATTGATGACTAACATATTTTCACCCGAAGCAGATTTGCTTGAATGTATTGCAAAGGAGTTACTGCCTTCTCCCGTAAAACCAGGTAAGGCGGGAATCGTGCCATTTAAAATTTTAGGTAAGGCTTTATCTACCCCACAAAATACCGCCACTGAAAAAACAGTAGCAGATAAATACTCTTCTATACTAATAGGAAATACATGCTTATTCAATACTTTTTCAGGATGTGCTTTTGCATAAGCTTCCAATCCTAACAAATAGCCTTTTACTAATTGAATAAATTTGGGCTCCAAACTATTCATTTGCGCTATCACAGTTGCTTTAGTGTTAAGTAATCCAACTACATAATCAACAGGAGCGCCTTTTTTACCCAAGTAAGTGGCTAATTTTCCTTTTCCTGTCAACATTAAAGTTTGGATGGTTGTAAAATCATCTTCGGCATGCGCCCAAGCCAATCCATAAGCAACTTCGGGATCGGTGGGTGCAAAAATATGTGGGACACCAAAACTATCTCTGGCAATCGTGATTTTTTCCGTGTGAATGACAGGCGCATTATTTTGTGCTTGGGAGCTAAATGCAAATGCAAAAAGGACTAAAATTCCTACAACGATCTTTATATGCTTCATGAAATTGACTTTAATTATTTAGAAGGTGTAATTTATCAATTATATCTAAATTTGCAAGGTATAGTTTGTTCATTACCCATCAGATTACTTACACTAAATACATAACAATGATTGAATCAAAAAGGTTTGGATCTAAAAAGGCTTTAGTAGATATAGATGAAACCATTTGCTTTTATGGAGATAAGAGAGTGTATGAACTAGCTACACCAAATCATGATAATATTGCAAAAATCAATCAACTGTATGATGAAGGTTGGCATATCACTTATTGGACTGGACGTGGAGAAAGCTCTAAGCGCGACTTAAGAGATTTAACCCTACAGCAATTAACGAGTTGGGGATGCAAGTTCCATGATTTAATCACAGGCTATTGTCCTAATGGAGGACCTACTAAACCTAGTTTTGATTTGGTGATAGATGATAAAGCCAAAAGAATAGAAGAATTGTAATTCTAAAAATTCAAACTATTTTACGAGCATACATTATTTCTTAATGTGCAATTACTTTATTTTTTTTAGCAAAGGGAAGATAGAATACCCAGAAGTGTAATAAAGCGACTGCTTCTAATACGATGATATAGTAAGGCCATTCTCCTATCACAAAGGGATTTTCGACTTCGGGCTTATGTGCTAAATACATATAATTAGCTCCTACGGAATAATTGACTAAGCCGACTCCCAAGGCTACAATTTGAGTATATCCAAAGACCCAAATCCAAGATTTTGCACGAGGCCTAAAGTTTAAATGGGTAATCATAAAAGCAACAACTAATAAAAGACCTGCATGATTAATAAAGTAAGCATAAAAATTATAGCCCTCCATACCTACGGTAAATTCGGGAGTGAGTAGGGAATGAATGCCGCCCGCTAACCCCCAGTAAAACAGGCATTCCGCTAACCATTGCTTAAAGTTGAAGAGTAAAAAAATACAAATAAAATAACTAACACTGCATAAGTGTACAGGCAAACTTTGTTTTAAATTCCAATATCCATTACTATAGTTGTAATAGTTTTCAAAAATGTAGTTGCCTAAAAAAAACAAAGCAATAAAATTCGCGTATAATTTTATATTAATTTTTTTTAAATGCAAGGGAGCGCGCACTACAATGGTTAAAATAACAACCACCATAACCATGCATTCCCACCAAAAAGGAGAAAAGGGTTGGATAAATGCAGGTGGATGAAATTTTCCAGTTATCATTTTATCTTAATTGTATTGGATTCATAATCAAAATAATTTCAAACTTAAAACATTCAGCAAATGGTATGTGTATCATTATTTATTTTATAATTCTCGGATCCAAATATTGCGATAGCTTACTGGATTGCCATCATCTCCATGATCTTGTAAATAGAAAGGTAGTTTACTAGGATGCTTTTCATATTTAGGTTTTGTCACCCAATCCGTAGGTCCTAAAATGGTTACATTATTTTGCACCAAAACGCCATTATGTATTACTGTAACGCGACCAGGGTAAGCTAATGATCCATTGTCGTTAAATACGGGTGCTGTAAAAATAATATCATAGGATTGCCATTCACCTGGTTTGCGACTTGCATTCACAAGTGGAGCATATTGTTTGTATAAAGCAGCAGCTTGTCCGTTAGAGTAAGTCACATTATCATAGGAATCCAAAACTTGAATTTCATATTTACCCATCATATACACCCCACTATTGCCCCTTGCTTGTCCGCTATTTTTTACTTCTGCTGGAGATCTAAATTCAATATGTAATTGACAATTTCCAAAAGCTTGTTTGGTTTCAATATCGCCGGCACCTTTAATATCGGTAAAGGAACCATCGGGGTCTAATGTCCATTTTGGCGCTCCGCCATTTTTCTTTTGAAAGGCAGATAAGTCCTTACCATTAAATAAAATAATAGCATCCGAAGGTGCATCGGTATTTAGCTTGCCGGGGGTAATGACTGGGACGGGTACCCAGGATTCTAATTTGATGGCTTCTGCGGTAATACTATCTTGTCTGGAAATTTTTTGAGCTGACACTTGGGTTAATAAGCCCATACCTATTATGGCTAGAGAAATATTTTTCATAGCAGCATCGTTTTATTGTTATAGCAATTTAACGAAAAGCCATCAAATATTATAATTCAAGCTCACCTTTTATGAGGCCTCTACAGTTAGAGGCACCACAACTACATTGGAAAGGTTCCATGGTATGATCTAGAAAATGTGCGTAATCTAAAGTAAGCTCTTCGCCTTTTTTGATGGTCCTGTTAGTAACCACATTCAACCCATGGTATTCGCAATTGGCATCGCAATGGTGATTTTGTGGCGACCATTCTTCGGGTTGCAGGTCCCATAATATATATACTTCTTTACCAATAGGGTAAGCGTATCTACGGAAATAATTTTTTTCACGATCATCCCAATTGTTATCTACAAATTTTTTAGTGACAATTCTTTGTGCTTTTTCTTCCCCTCTAAAAATACAAGTGTGTGCAGGTAAATCATATTTTGCATAAATCCCATATCCTGAAATCGCATTACCTTTAATGGTGAATAGCTTTTCCTTTTTTTGAAACCTCGCCATTCCTTCAATAATAATTCTTTCTAAAAAACCTCTTTGTCCAATACCGTCATGCATTAAAATATAATCAGCGGATCCTTCATATCCTTGTGCGTAAAACACAGAACAAGTAAAATTAATTTCTAAAAAATAAATATCACCTTTTGCATTCATTCTAAAATCCATACGAGCATAACCCACACCATTGAAGGATAAAAATACTTGTTCGCCTATCGATTTTAATTTAGCAGCTAATGTAGCGTCTGTAACAGGAATATTGGCATTAGGATGTAGTTCGGAAGTTTTTAAAGCATAGGTTTTAAATGCAAATCCTTCAGGGAAAATATATTCCACTGGAGTGAAACTAGTACAAGTTTTACTATCTGCATTGCCACACACTAACACTGTAAATTCACGACCTTCAATATATTCTTCTACGAGTGCTGATCCAAATTCAACCAAGATAGATTTCACTTTAGTGTTGAGTGAATTAGTATCATTCACTTTAGAAGCATCATCTACACCTAAGCTATCACCGGCTTTCGCAGGTTTTACAAACAAAGGGAATTTTAAATTGCCAGGCAATAAATGTAATTCCTCTACCGATTCAATTAAAATATGCGCAGGAGTTTGAACGTCCTCGCAAAACGCTAAATACTTCATGATAGTTTTAGCGGGGTCATATAAATTAGCAGTAGGTCCCGTATAAGGAAGCCCTAATAAATCTAAGCAAGTAATCACATCAATAGAAGGAACTTTCCATTCTAAATATCCTTCGCATAGATTAATATAAATATCAAAATTTTGTTCTTTTAATTCTTTTAATTGTTGGTAGGTCGTGAGTTTATTTAAAAACGCATGATGAATATGTGCTTCAGGCAGGATGACAGATAAGTCACGCTTAGGATCATAATGTTGATAATCTACTCCCGATGTAGAATAGTCGGGTTGCAAAACACAAATTTTTAATCCTTTAAAACTATCAGCATTATTTAAAATAGGAAGCGCGCGCATAAGTTTAAATTTTTCTTCTTGCAAAAGCGTCATTAATAATATGAACTACTAATTCGGTAAAACTTTGATTGGCATATCTTAAAATAGCACCGATAGAAGTATAGTCTTCGTCTTCACTTAAACCGCATTGTGCATTTACTTCTAGCACATAAGGGATGCCCGTATTAGCATCTACGCGAACATCAATACGAGTATAACCAGTTCCATTGACTGCTGCATAAGCATCCCAAGAAATTTTTTGTATCTCTAATTGCGTTTCTTTAGGACTTTCTTGGTACTGATAAAAATTTTCGCCAGCGGGCATGGGCGTTTCGTCCTCATAAATTTCCCAAAGCCGATCAAAGGATAAAAACTTTTCTTTTTCAGGAAGAGATGCATGAAAAACTCTTTCTACAGGAGGATAAATTTTAGCATATTCAGGTTGATGATAGGATCCCACAATCATCACTGTATATTCAGGTCCTTGAATAAAGGATTCCGCAATAATGCCATCGGTAGATAAGTTCCAACCACGATAGCCTTCGAACATTTTATCTAATTGAACTTGTAAATCAGTTTCATTCTCCACCACATTTTTGACACCTACCCCCAAACTTCCACCAGATACAGCAGGCTTCACTATCAAAGGACTTCCTAATTGTTGAATAATGGATTGGGTATCTACCTCTTCCTTTGTTTTGATGGCAGCCCATTTAGGAGTAGGCACACCTGCTTGATCAAAAGCTTTCTTCATTGGTATTTTAGAAGTCGTGATATCATAAAAATAATCGGTCGCCCCGGTATATACCAATTCTTTATCGTCTAATGCTTTAATGACAGACAGTCCTGGTGCTCCATTAATTTCATCTCCATCACATAAGTTGAGCACTACAGGGAAAAAGTTACCTATGGCACGTTCCTGTGCGATCTCTTGTACTATAGTTTTATAAGACTCTAAAGTAACGGGTTGCCATTGCCAAGGAAGATCTAATTCCTTGAATACACGCGTATATTCCTCAATACTTTGACTAAAGTCATAGTAGTAAGCTAGGTTAGGATCTGGATTATCCAGTGCGGGAGCAAGCACCCAAACTTTTAAATGTCCTACAGGAACAAAGGGATAAAATAGGTTACGCAAAGGGGTTAACGATAGTGTATAGGGTTAGTAATTATCATTGAAGTTATAAAATATATAATACTAACAAATTATTATAGGGGTTTATTTAATACCCATACCCTTCTATGGTATTCGCTTTCATTTTAAATAAATAGAAAAAACATGATTAGGGCCCTTTATCATACAAATAGGGACCATTGATATATCATTAGATGTTTGTGAATCAGACTATTATAAACATCCTGTTTATTTACTTACATAAACCAGTTTATCCATCCATTTAACCCCATTTGATATGCAAAGTCAGGTAATCATATGTGATCAACAAGCAGTGTATGCTTTAGGATGTCATTCTTTATTAGATGAGTCCACTCAATTTAAAGGTTCTTGTATTATTCGAAGCTTATCAGAATTACAGGAATTACTTCATGAACATCAATATCAAAGTGATTTACCTAAAATATTGGTATTAGACAGTGGGATGCTTCATTTAAATAATCTGGCAGAAATTCAATCCATTGTCGCCCATAAAAAAACAATACCCATCATGGTTCTTTATCATGAGGAAGATGATTTGAACTTATATCATTTGGTAGATATTGGCTTTTCGGTGATTGTTTCAAGAAACGTTTCCAAGGAAGAATGGTTGAAAGCTTTACAGATGGCACAAATGGATAAAATATATTTCTGTAGTACCATTGCCCAAAAAGTATTTGATTTAGTAAATCAAATGGAAAAAATAAAACAAATAGAATGCATGCAGGCATTAACCGTATATGATAAATATATATTAGTAAGAATTTGTCAAGAAGCTTCTTCCAAACAAATTGCCTATGAAGTAGGACATAGCAAACGCACGGTGGAGGGACACCGAACTAAACTGATGCAAAAGTTTGATGTTAAAAATGTAGCAGGCTTAGTGAAGATTGCTTTTTTGACGAAGTTATATGATCATTACTTATCTAATCCTGGTTTGTATGATGTGACTTTATGTGCTAAAACATCTTCTTTATAAAAATGGATGGTTTTAAAATTGCCTTCAATATATCTTTCAGCTTGATCTGTAAAATGAGTATTGTTGGCATATTTACTTTGACCACCCGTAATCACAGTTTTAGCTTCTAATTTTTTCCCAAAGGAAACGGCAGCAATAAAACTATTGCCAGTGTACCCATATCTTTTTTTAGTATCTACTCTTTTACTTTCAAAGGAAGGGAGAGAGCCCCATTTAGAAGAAGCTTGTGCGACAGACCAACTAGGCTTATTATCATCTAACTTTTCACCTGGGTTCACTCTTTGGTATCTGTTGATATCACCCCATTTTACTTCCCAAGTACCATACATTTTTTCCAATTGAATTAAAGTAGTACTTAAAAGTGATAACTTTTTTTCGATAGAAACTTCTTTGACCATGCGCTGATACCTAGCCCACACTTGTGTTCCCCCTTCTTCGGTCGTTGCTGGAGGAATTTCACTAGACCATTTGGTCGCCCATTCAATCGCAAGGGCAGTGGCTACCGAATTGGCGGCAGCATCATGATCCCAATTGGCTAAATAGTCTACTGCTTTTTTCATGTCAGGATTCAAATTCATACTTCTTGCTTCTTGAATAAAGGAAGGAAGTAAAACATCAAAAGCAGTTAAATGACGATTGTATCCAATTTTAATTAAGTCGTCTATATCAATTTTATTTATTTTTTCTAACAAACGAACTGCATTAATGCCTCTTCCATTTTCACCATCGGGTGCCATGTAGGATGGGTAATTTTTTGCTAAAGGACTCATGTTGCCTGCCATCGTAAAAGGAGTGGCATTGCAATTTTGTAACCATCCATTATCAGGGTTGATGCTTTGTACAATTTCATTTAAGGAATGTACGCCTAACCAATTGGTATTTTTGATACTACCATCTACAGGCAAAGTATAATCATATTGTGGGTTTCGTTTAGGAATAAAATTGCCATGCCAATAAGCAATATTACCTTGATCATCTGCATACACCGTATTATTGCTATTATTAGCTAATAAATTTAAAGCCTTTTGGTATTCCTGTAAATTCTTGGAAGTGGTGCGTATCCAACATTCTTCTAATGCTTTTAAAGAACGATTATTTTCTTTTAAACTCAACCATTTTCCATTGCGCATTCCCATCACTGGTCCGTGTTCGGTAACATAAGTAACAAAGGGTTTGGTTTTGATGGTTCCATTTTCGGAATAACTAATAGGAATATTTTTTTCTTTAACAGGGTAGTTTACCTTTTCATATTCATATACCCAACCTGTATTTGATTTAGTTACTTTTTCTTCAAATACATCCGCAACATCTGCATAACTACTCGTATGCATCCAACCACAATGTTCATTGAATCCTTGATAGATAAACATTTGACCCCAAGTCACAGCGCCGTACACATTTAAACCTTGTTCACTCACCATGTGCATTTCGGAGCGAAAATAAAAGGGCACATGCGGATTGATATATAACATAGCATTCCCATTTTTACTATGATTGGGTGCAATGGCAAATCCATTAGAACCTTTTAATGTTTTTTCTTCCATATCATAAGGGGCAGTGATTTCTATTTTAGGAGTGAGTTCACTAGTAGAATTATGATTGGATGTTGACACATTTACAATTGCTAAAGAAGCATCTCTACTATAAAATTTTTCTACGTCTACTGTTTTTAAACCGCCAGTTCGAGTGGGAGAAACACTTCCATCGGTCCACATTAAGTGATACCAGGGTTGATATTTTTGAATCACTTTAGGATGTACTTCAGGATGTTTTGATAAATAATAATTTAATCCATCTGCATGAGCAATGAGCAATTCCTTTAACCATAAAGGACTACTATTAAAATCATGAATAGCCGCTACACTGTCTTGTATTAATCGCATCATTAAATCCTCGTAAATCGCACTCGCACCTTTCACTTCAGCAGTGCGTCCAAGCATTTCTAAATAGTTTAATTCAATTTGTTCAAAATTTTCTTCGCATTGAGCATACATCAATCCAAAAACAGCATCGGCATTGGTTTTACCATATATATGTGGGATTCCCCATTCATCTCTAATGATGGTCGTTTGTTGTGCATGCTTTTGCCATCTTGCTTTTTCGATAGTGCTATTGCTTTGAGCGAAACTAGTTTGATTTATTATAAGTAGGACAAACAACGATAGGCAATTTATAATTGCAGTTTGCTTTTTCATAGACATCATTTTTTCTTTCTAAAGTTAATAAAAAAGCACCACCCTAGGGTAGTGCTTTTTATATTCGATTTTTAATGAAAGTCTGAAAGTTGACTTATTAAGTTGTCAAGTAGACTATAAGTTCCAACCCTTTACGGTGGCTAAATTGATTTTAGCGCATTCCAGTGGGGTAAGTCCTTGATAAGATTCTTGTTCAATGATAAAATGATGTGTACCACCCATTTTTTTACCTAAGAAGCAAAGGCCTTTGGTGTCAATCACGCCTTTTCCTAATAAAGTGCTATCATATCCATCCCCCATTTCTCCTTTTTCTGCTTTGATTTCATCCTTCACATGAAAACTAGGAAAACGACCTGGGTATTTTTCGATCCATTCTTTAGCACGACCACCTGCTCCATACATATTGCCGGTATCTAATTGCATAATGACGGTGCTTGGGTTCGTATTTTTAACGATGATATCATACATTAATTGGTTATTTACTTTTTCAGAAAATTCAAAATTATGATTATGATAGCCAAACTTCATTCCAAATTTCTTACATAAGTCGCCTGCATTATTAAATGATTCCGAAAAGCGCATCAATCCATCATAGGACTTGCGTACATTTTCATCCATGCCAGGACTAATCACAAATTGTTGCCCTAAGGTAGCTGCATCTTCTACTGTATATTTCCACTCATCTGTAAATTGTTTAGTGCTTTTATTCCAATGAGCATTTAGTAATTCGGTATGGCCACTAGGCATATGTAATCCGGTATCATCTAATACTTTTTTAAATTCACTCGCTGTATAGCCATATAATTTTCTATCTACATAATTTGCATGCTCCACATATTCATAGCCCATTTTAGATATGGCTTTTAAAGTGGCCAAAGGATTTTTGAACATGTCTGCGCGAACAGAATATAATTGTATGCCAATTAGTTTCTTCATTGCAGTTTCTTTTTGTGCAAGAAGGTAGGAGGGTTTCATACTCGCGCCCGCTAATAGTAGTGCACTATATTGTAAAAATTTTCTTCTAGAGTTTGACATCACAATCGTTTTGACTTTGAAATTTTTAATTTTAGTATTATACTCTTTTTAATCTTTCACTTTAGTATTCGTAGTAGGTTTTTTATCTAACCACTCAGATCTATCTAAAGGACGTTGATTTGGAGCAATTTCATTTAAAGAATCCCCACTGTATAAACGACCGTTTTTCATCACCGTGCGAATGGTATTGGTATTACGAATGTTATCTAATGGATTTTTATCTAAGATGATAAAGTCAGCTAATTTTCCGGCTTCTAAACTTCCTAAATCTTTATCTAAACCCAATCCAGTAGCGCCCATTATCGTAGCTGTTTTCAATGCATCTATATTGCGCATACCACCACTTTGCATGGACCATAATTCCCAATGAAAACCTAGCCCTTGTAATTGTCCATGACTTCCAATGCCCGCTAAGCCACCCGCTTCTACTAATTTATTCATACTGGCAGCATGTTTTTGAAACACATGTTCTTCCGGTAAAAACCAAGTAGCACGACGACGTGATTTACTTGCTAATTCTTCATAAGGTGTAAAAAATTGCATCTTAGGATCCTTATATGGATTTTCATTTTCATAATAATAATTTTCGGCCCACGGTCCACCATATGAAACTAATAATGTGGGCGTTACAATCATTTTAGAAGCAGCAATAGATTGTATCACATCATTGTATAAAGGATAGATAGGAATAGAATGTTCATGTCCAGGATATCCATCTAATAAGTTGGTCATATTTAATTTGAAATCTAATCCCCCTTCGGTAGTAGGCATCAACTGTTGATTTTTTGCAGCTTGAATCACCCATTGTCTGTGTTTACGATTTCCTACCAAATACATTTTAATATATTTAGTATTATAGTATTTAGAGTATTGTGCTAATACCGATTCTGCTTGTGCAGAATCTTTTAAGTTGTATGCCCAATATCCTACACCAGGTCCAGTGGAATACACTCTTGGTCCTACAATCATACCTGCTTCCACCATATCACTATAAGTTAAAACGTCTGTGGTAGCGGTTTGTGGGTCACGTGTAGTGGTAACTCCATAAGCTAAATTGGCTGCGTAAATCCAAACTTGATTTTTGTGCATTCCCCAACTTGGCCACATATGAGAGTGTACATCTACAAAACCAGGAATGATGGTTTTTCCAGACACATTTATTTTTTGTGTTCCTGGAGCGACTTTTAAACTTCCTGATTTTCCAATGGCTTGAATACGATTATTCACGACATAAATATCTCCATTCGCAATCACTTCATCTCCTTTCATCGTGATCAAACGTGCATTAGTGAATAACATTTTTGAATTCGGAATATCTTTTGGATAATATACTTTCACCCAATTTTCGGTTGCTTTAAACTTAGGCGTTTCTTTTTTATCTACTTTCTTAACAGTGGTATCTTTTTTAGCAGTCTCTTCTAATTTTTTAGCAGTAGCAAGACTATCATCAAAAGCATAAGAAGCATCAATGTCATACGTAAAATGAGCAGCCCCTAAACTATAATGAATCACTTTTCCATTGGATTCCCAACTTGGAAATTCGCCTCCCATTTCGGTTAAAATTTTACTAGGGAATGCTGCCGATTTAGCATCGGCCACCGAAATTTCTACCGACTTTCCAGTTTGCGGAATAGTAACATAATAAATATTGTTATTCACTTGTGCAATAGCCGCTTTTCCTAATGGAGAAATGTAAATATTATTCGCATTAGAAGGAGGGTTATTTTCTTTTGCCGCGTCATCCTCTTCTTCTATCACTTGAGGCACAATACATGCGTCAGCAGCGGGTTTGCCTCGATGTTCAGGAATACTGCCAAAGGTAGTGATGCCGGTAATTTTAGCAATTTCTTTTTCATCGGTACCATCCCATGCAATAGAAAGTAAACGACCATTGTTATTTAAGTAAATGCGATTATCATTCATACTAAAATGGGCGTTATATCTTCCATTCGCTTTATCAATCACATGAATTTCTTTGCTGCTTAAATCTAACCAACATATCTCATCTTCATTATCGTCATAATTAGGATCTTTTGAATCTTTAAATTTTTGTGCAGAAGTTCTATTGAACACTAATTTTTTCCCAGAAGGGTCAATGGCTACTCCCTGATATAATGCATTTTCTTTAGTGATTGTAGTTTCTTGCCCAGTGCTAATATTCACATGCTTTATACTTCCTCCTTGATCACTCCAAGTACTAAAAAATATTTCATTCCCATTAGGATGCCATGCAGGTTGTGCTTCGGTAAAATTATTTTTTGTCAATCTTTTAGGTGTGCCATTAGGGTAGTCCATCACATATAATCTGTTTAACACTGTAAAGGCAAGTTGTTTGCCATTAGGTGAAGGAACTGCATCTCTAATTTGTGTTGCTAAAACAGCAGAAGTATCTTTCACTGGGTATTTAAATAATACTTCAGGGCCCATTTCAATTTGAGCATCTACCGTATATTCAATTTCTTTTTGTTCTGCATTTTCAATATTAATACTATGTATTTTTCCTCCGTAAGATGCAATCAAAGATTTGCTATCGGGCGTGAAAGCCATAGTAGGCAATACTCCTAGCACAGCAATAGATTCTTGATCATCTCTTTGTACTGGATAGGCCAACCAACTTTCTTCCCCTGTGATTAAGTTACGTTTTACTAAACCGGTTTTATCTTCAAAACGAGAACCATACACCATCCATTTTCCATCCTTTGATAAAACAGGTGTAAATGCTGAACCATAACGTGAAGCAATGGTACGTGTGGTTGCTTTTTCGCGATCATACACACCAATACTATATTGTGGTAACATAGCATTGTAATTCCAAGCACCATTACGTTGACTATAATAAATATATCTACCATCGGGACTTACCGCTGGATCAATGGTTTTTAAATTAGCAGGTGCAGCAATCAAACTCGTGCCTGCTCCACCATTTTTATGCATTAAATACAATTTGTTATTTCTGCGTCCTTTGGAATACACGATATAATTTCCGTCGGGGGTATATACCGCTCCTGGAAAATTTTGATTCACATCTTCGGTCAACGCCACGGTATCTTTTTTCACCATGTCGATGTACCATAAATTTTCGGCACCCCCTCTGTCCGAAATAAATAATAATCTTTTTCCATCCGGACTAAAACTAGGATGGTTATCATATGCTAAACCTTTGGTCACTGCAATGGCTTTTCCTCCTTCGATAGGTAAGGTATAAATGTCCCCCATCAAATCAAATGCAATGGTTTTTCCATCGGGACTTAAACTTACGGAAGTCCAAGTGCCCTCGGAAGTTTTTAGAGGCACTGCACGTGTTGCTTTTAAAGGCAATCCTTTATACTGCGTAAAGGAAGTAGTTGCTTTGGGTGCGTTGTCTTTTACTTGTGACTGAACACTTAAACCCAATGCTAAAAAAAGAGTCAAAGAGACGATTCTCATAGGATATAATTTTAAGTAAGTTACTGAATTCAGACAAATAGAAATCCTATCAGTGCCAACCATATTACCGCTCATCCAAAAAAAGGGCGCCGTTTATATAAAAAAAGGGTTAAAAATTATTGAAAATTAAATATTTACGAATTGAGTCGTAATTTTACAAAATGAATAAAAACAGCTTGTTTAAAACGCTCTTAGTGAGCACTTTTGCTCTATTAAGCATAATGGCTAAAGCCCAAAATTTTACTGTTGAAGGCACCATTATGGATAGTCTCGTAAAACGTACTTTATCCTCAGCAACAGTATCTATTGTACATGCTAAGGATTCTGCTTTAGTAAGTTTTGCTAGGTCTAACGATCAGGGACATTTTACTATTAAAAATATCCCTGCCGGAGCATACTTATTATCTATTTCCTATGTGGGATATGCTCCTATTTGGGTGGCTTTTAAAACCGGGAAAAATGCCAATATTAATTTAAATACCATTTACTTGCAAGATGCAGCAACCATGTCAACGGTAACAGTGACAGCTCGTCGTGCCCCAGTAGTAATTAATGGAGACTCTATTGAATTTAATGCGGAGAATTTTAAAACTGCGCCCAATGCAGTGGTAGAAGATTTATTAAAAAAGATGCCGGGTATAGAAGTAGATAAATCTGGAGCTATCACGGTGAACGGGAAGGCGGTGACCAAAGTATTTGTGAATGGAAAAGAATTTTTTACCGGAGATCCTAAAATGGCCACTCGAAATTTACCAGCAGATGCGATTGATAAAATTCAAGTGTATGATCGTAAATCCGATCAAGCGATGTTTACAGGCATAGATGATGGTACAGAAGAAACTGCGATTAACTTGAAAGTGAAGAAAGATAGAAACCAATCCAATTTTGGTAAATTAACAGGCGGTGCCGGAACTCCAAGCAGATATGATTTTCAAGGAAACTTGAATCGATTAAATAACGACGAACAATTTTCAATCATTGGTGGTGCGAATAATACCAATCGTCAAAATTTCTCTCAAAGAGATTTTTCTAGTTTTAATGGCGGTGGTGGTGGTGGCCGACCAGGCGGTGGCGGAGGGGTAACAATTTCCTTTGGCGGCGGCGGCGGTGGTGGCAGTGATGCTGGATCCGCAGGGGTAGCAACTACTTTATCGGGTGGTGGAAATTATTCCAATGTGTTTAATCAAAAGAAAACCGATTTTAATGCGAACACTTCTATAAGTGATATAGAACGCACCAACATTAGTAACTCTTATACTCAAAATTTAACGCCAGGAAATTTATTTAATAGAAAAGATAATTCTACAAGCACTTCTAAGAACCAACAACAAAATATTGGAATGAGTTTGGATCATAAAGTATCTGAAACTTTTTCTTTTAAGTTGACTCCTAGTATTGGTAGATCAAATAGTAGTTCAGAAAGCAATTCAAGTTCTCAAACTTTCTTGCCAGATGGGACAATGACAAATTCTAGTACTACTAAATCTACCAGTGCAACAGATGCAACTAATTTTTCGAATACTTTATTATTAAGAAAAAAGTTTGCTAAGAAGGGCCGTACCATGTCATCTACTATTACGAATGGTTATAATGAATCTAGTTCTAATGGCACACAGTTAACAGATCAGCTGTTTTATACTTTAGGAAAAGTGACTAAAGATTCTCTTTTAAATCAACGTAACACTAGAAATGGTAATACCACTACTTTTTCGGCAAACGTAGTGTACACCGAACCTTTGGGTAAGAAGTCATTATTGGAAATGAATGCTTATTTAAGTAAAAGCTTAGGAAGCAGCAGTAAAAAAGTATATGACTTAGGAACTACTGAAACATTAAACACGCGTTTAACCAACGAATTTAACAGTGAATATACCTATACAGGGGGTGGAATGAACTATCGCACGAATCAACGTAAATTTAATTTCTCCACAGGATTTTCATTACAAAATGCAAAATTAAATGGAGAGAATGTAAGTGCTAAAACCAAATTGAATCAGGATTTTCAGGATATCTTACCTTCGGCAATGTTTCAATATAATTTTTCTCAAACTAAAAACTTGAATATTAATTATCGTACTTCTACGAATCAACCTTCTATTACACAATTACAACCGGTATTAGATCAGTCTAATATCAACCGTCAAACCATTGGTAATCCCGATTTGAAACGTAGTTATGTTAACAATTTGAATATCCGATTCTTCTCTTCAAAAATTATTTCTCAACGCAACTTCTTTGCTTTGTTAAACGCCTCTTCTACTAATAATTCTATTGTGAACTACGATAGTATTTTACCCAGTAGAGTAACGCTTTCAAGACCTGTGAACGTAAATGGATCTTATAGAGTGAACGGAAGTGTGAACTATGGTTTTGGTATCAAAAAATTATATTCTCGTTTAAACTTTGGATTAAGCAGTGGATTTAGTAATAATATTTCTTACACCAACTCACTGTTAAATACCATTGTGACTAAATCATATGGCCCTTCCATCACTTACAACTTCCAAAAGGAAGATGTAATAGATATTGATTTATCTGCGAGATATTCATTTAGCAATACCAACAATCAAATTACACCTACTTTAAATACCAATTATTTAACAAGGGTGTATGGTGCAGATGTAACCAATTACTTGCCTTTTAATTTGGTGTTAAATCAATCATTTAATTACACAATAAATTCGGGCCGTGCAGAAGGATTTAACACAGCCATTCCTATTTGGAATGCTTCTTTCTCAAAATTCTTCATGAAAAATAAGCGTGCTGAATTAAAAGCGAGTGCCTTTGATATCTTAAATAAGAATGCAGGCATTAGCCGTAATGTATCTCAAAACCAGATTGTGGATCAAAACTATAATGTGATTAACCAATATTTCTTGTTAAGCTTTATTTATAGCTTACAAAAATCTGGCTTAGGTGGGAATAACAGAAATGTGATGATTCGAATGAATTAATTAATTTTAACGAGTTTAAAAAAATATATATGCGTAAAATTTCTCTATTGATTTCTATGATGCTTATTGCTTTTACTACCGTATTTGCACAAGTAAAAGAAGGTAAATTAATATTCGAACGTAAAACAAATATGCGTCGAATGATTACAGATCCCGAAATGAGGGCTAGAATTCCTGAGTTCAGAACCGAAAAATTTGAACTTATTTTTAATGAACAAGCAAGTATGTTCAAGACGATACCTGATGATGAAGCACCAGATCCGTTTGCGAACAGCGGTGGTGGTGGCGGAGAGCGTGGCGGTATGCGTATGATGTTTAGAATGCCTGAGACGACTATCTATACTGATTTAAATACTCAAGTTCAATTGGAGGCACGTTCTCTATTTGAAAAAGATTATTTAATCATGGACACATTAAAACCTTTAAAGTGGAAATTGTCGGAGGAAACTAAAACTATTGCAAAGTATGTTTGTAAAAAAGCAACGACTTCTATTGTGCCACAACAATTAACAATGCGTTTTGGTGGTGGTGGTGGTAATCGTGGTGGTGAAGGAAATCGCGGAGGTGATGCTAATCGTGGTGGTGGAAGTATTAATATTGGCGGAGTCAATATTAATCGCGGGGGTAATCCAGATAGCGCTGCAGCTAAACCTAAAGAAATTGAAATAACAGTTTGGTATACGGAATCTATTCCTGTTTCTGTAGGTCCTGATACTTATGCTGGTTTACCAGGTGCTATTTTAGAAGTAGACAGCGATAACGGCAATAATATTATTACTGCACAAGAGTATACTACTAAATTTAGTGCGAAGGAATTAAAGCAACCTACTAAAGGTGAAAAAATGAATCGTGCGAAATTTATGGATAGCATGCAAGAGTTAATGAAAGGCATGCAAAGAGGTGGTGGTATGCAGTTTAGAACAGGAGGGAATTTTAATTAATCTTTGATAATGAATCCTGCTTTGATTTTCTAATGAGAGTGAATTCAATTTTCTTTTTTTAAGATATCATCTCCTTTTTAGAAAGGTGCTCTTTTTGAGAAAAAGGTTTTTCGAATTTTTTATAAAGAGTTTTTAAAGAATTTATAAATAAATTTTTTTAAAATAAGCAGCCCTCGGGCTGCTTATTTTATGATATCCCATCTCCAACCCATACCGATAGATCTTGCGTCTCCCAGGTAGTAAGAATAGGCGCTAGTCCCTTTCACGCTAAAGTTTTTAGTGGCCATGGTGGAATAATAGGCATTCGTAAGGTTTAAAATATGCAACCAAATTTCAGATCTTTTGAACTGATAGCTCATGCGTAGGTTGGCAACATCAAATCCAGGGTAGGCGGTGACATTGGTTTCGTCCATGAAATATTTGGATTGATGCATCCACTCTACAGAAGTAAAAATATTTTTAATGGGCTTCCACTGTAAAGTGAGGTTATTGAAAAAATGTGGCGCAGCATTCATTTCATTTCCGCTCACATCTACTCCCTTTATTTGAGTATTTATATATTTATGTTTCGCATAAGTTCCATTCCATAAAATTCCTAGAGTGGGCTTTAATGCATACTTAAATTGATATTCAACACCAATATGTTTAGTCCCTCCTGCATTTTGATTTAAGTTTACGCCATCTGTTTGTCGCACTGAGATGATTTCATTATTACCTTTTAATTGATACACAGATATTTCAGCGTACAGCTTATTAAAATGACCCCATCCGCCTATTTCGGCATTGGTAAATTGCTGAGGTAATAAATAAGGTACTCGAATAGCATTGTATATTTCGGTGATTTGCGGAGGAACAAATCCTTCACTATAATTTATATAGCCTCCTATATTATTTTTGTTATAGGTGATTCCTATTTTAGGTGTAAAACGTGTGAAATGATTAGTAGCACTGGGTGTTCCAGAAGTGAGTTCATTGGTAAATGCATATGCAAAATCATCATAACGCATAGCCATATTAAAATGAATAGAAGGACTGATATCACTTATCCAATTCACATATAAAGCTTTATTGCTAATATTGGTGTGATAGGAGGTGATAAGAGAATCTTTGATGGGGTAATTAAATCCTGTGTATTTCCCTAGCGTGGTGTCCTTATATATATCAATATAATGGGCCACTAAATTTTGTTGAGTAACATCCAAATATCCACCTACAATCAATTTACTATGTACAGCATTCAAGTTCCATCTGTGTTGAACATCTACCACATAAGAATCAAAATGATTGCTATTCACTTGGCCTTTAAATTTAGTTGGATTACTTGTAGAAGCAATGGAATAAGTAGGATTTTGATCCATGGTATTGTTTCGATACATCGCATTGAATGTAGTGATGGAATTTTGATTCCACTCATATTGCAAATTTTCGCGAAACCTTAAAGCATTAATTTGTCGATAAGTAAAAGTTTGTTGACTGCTAAAATTCTTTTGGAAAAACTTAATACTATCCAAAGAGCCTGTCATTTGTGTGTAATAGTCAATATACTGCAGTGTTTGATAACCACTTAGTTTTTTTGTAATTGTAAAATGGTGCTTCATACTTGCTGCTTTTTTTTGATAGTCACTATATTCGGTGACTCCATTTTTTTGATCGGTCCAGGATCCTGTAATATCCCAACTTCCTTTGTTGCTAGGAATTGCACTATGCAGACTTATTTTTTTATAACCCACATGACTCACTTGACTCGTGAGTGTGAGTTGTTTTTGGGTGATTATTGGCTGAGTTAAAATATTCACCACGCCTCCAATCGCTTCCGCACCATATAATGCAGAGGCAGGTCCTTTTAACACTTCAATGGAATAAATGGCATCGGTATTAATTTCAATAAATGCATTACTGCTAAACAATCCACTCGTTCGAATGGGCATACCGTCTTCTAAATACAAGTATAGACCTTTTAAAGATATAGGTTGTCGTATGGACATCATATGTTGTTCATTGCCAATAGTAGGCATATAAACGCCGCTTACTTTATTTAAGAGATAATCGAGGCGTGGGGCTTTGGTTTCTTGAATCTGCCTGGGGGATAAAATAGAAATCGCAACGGGAGATTGAATCCGCTTTTCGGTTAATTTGTTGGCAGATACAACTACTGTTGCAAGTGGCTTATAGCTTGTGTCTTGCCCATAAATTAAATGGGTCAGCAATATCATTAATAAACCTAATATACTTGCTCGATTTTGCATGCAAGCAAATTTAAGAGATAACGAAGAGTAAGTAGGACAATTGCGAAAAAAAATCCTTCCCGTGCAACGGGAAGGATTTGAAGTAATTTATAATTATCGACTTTATTATTTTGTAAAGTAATGGACGATATAAAAAGTTATAGCAGCTAATACACCACTCACTGGGATAGTTAATACCCAAGCCCACAGTAAATTAGTTGTGACACCCCATCTTACTGCACTTAAACGTTTAGTAGCACCTACTCCTATAATGGATCCTGTAATAGTATGTGTGGTAGATACTGGAATACCCATTTGTCCAGTGAAGAATAGTGTAAAGGCACCAGCAGTTTCAGCGGCAACCCCTTCTAATGGAGTCACTTTGGTGATTCTAGACCCCATTGTTTTTACAATTTTCCAACCCCCACTCATGGTACCTAAACCAATAGCTAAATAACATGCAACAGGCACCCAACTTGGCAGTTGACTAAAGTCCTGAATACTTCCACTAGCAATTAAAGCCGCACCAATAATACCCATTACTTTTTGAGCATCGTTACCACCATGACCAATACTAAAGGCAGCAGAGCTAAATAATTGTAATTTTTTAAACATGTACGCAACACTATGTGCAGTAGGGGTTTTTATTTTCTCTACATATAAATATATTATCATGAATAAAATAGAAGCACCAATAATACCATATACGATGATGGAGTTATCTGCTTTGTCAATTTCATCCGAAAAAGTTTTTTCAATATTGAATTTAGTAATTTTAGCTTCAACTTTTTCTATATTTTTTTCTTGAATGGGATAAATGGCGTTCACTAAAACCAAAGCAGAATCTAGGTTGATAGCTCCTTCTAAGTATAATTTTAGAGGCGCTTTATAACCTTCCGTTTTTTCAGAAGCAATTTTATATTCTTCTTTTGATTCTTTATTTTCAGGTGCTTTAGCTTCTAATACTAAAAAATCGTTCGCGTTTCTTACCGCATCTTTTAGTTTACTAATGGCTGCGTTTTTTAACCAACCACTATCTTGTGCAGTTTTAGCAATTTTATCCGCACTCAAATTATCGAAATTATCAACGTATGGCTTTATATGATTATAAGTAGCCGTTGCTTTAGTTAATTTTTCTTCGTTTAATGCAAGCTTTGAAAGCAAGATAGTATCGTTTGCATTTTTAGCTAAATCTTCTTTTAAATTTCCAACTTCTTTTTTGTATTTATCTATGCCGTAAAATTTTTGAACATTGTCGTTCATTTTAGTCTCTTCGAAATTGTCGAAAATTAAAACGGTACCTAAAGTCACTACTGCAATAATGACAAGTCGAAGCCACACATTGCGCATGATAGTCACTACGGTAATAAAAATTGAAATTACAATTCCTATGATAGGCGCTAAGAATATAAACAATACCGTTTTCATGATGGTATCTGAATCGACAATTTTTGACCAAGGGAAATCAAATCCTTTAATCATAAGTGCATGCGCAATTGCAGCCCCTGCAAATCCACCAATCAAAGTGTGAGAGGAAGAAGATGGAATGCCATACCACCAGGTAAGTAAGTTCCAAAAAATAGCGGCTAATAAACCTGAAAAAATAACAGGCAAAGTGATAAAATCCTTATAAACCGTTTTGCTAATAGAGTTGGCAACAGCGTGATCCTTAAATATCCAAAAAGCGATGGAGTTAAATAAGGCAGCCCATAAAACCGCTTGGAATGGGGTCAACACTTTAGTTGAAACCACAGTTGCAATGGAATTTGCCGCATCGTGGAATCCATTGATATAGTCAAATATAAGCGCAAGCGCTATAATGATAATTAATAAAGTCATCTTGAATTAAATTAAGCGTACTTGATAATGATAGATTCAATTACGTTGGAAACATCTTCGATTTTATCGGTAGCTATTTCAAGAACTTGATAAATTTCTCTTTTCTTGATGACTTCTTTAAAGTCGTTTTCTTGTTCAAATAATCGCTCAATACTCATATCAAATACATCATCTGCTTGATTTTCAATACTGTTCACTTTAATCATAGCCTCAGTCATCTCTTTTATATTTTTCATATTGCGTAAACCAAGAACTGCTTTTTTAGTTTCAATAGTCCCTTGCAAAATAAGTTCAGCTAATTTGTGAATACCAGTGTCGTTAGGATTTACTTTATAAAAATTAATCTTTTTTGCAGAAGCATAAATATAATCAGCAATATCATCTAAAGAGGTAGCTAAGTAGTGAATGTCTTCTCTATCAAAAGGAGTAATAAAATTTCTACCCAATTCGGTAAAAATGTTGTGCGTCAAATCGTCGTTGGTATGTTCTAAGTTTTCTATCTGAGCTAAAATATTCGCTCTCTTATCGGCATCTGGTTCAGTAACCATCTCCTTCAATTTAACACCCATTTCAAATACATGCTCAGCGACTTCTTCAAATAATTGAAAAAATACACGATCCTTAGGAAGGAAGATTTTAAAGATTGAATTTAAGTCCATACAGTAGTTTTTTGTTTACTTTAATTAAGTGTTACAAATTTCCCTTTTTGGACCCGGAATAACGGGTTTCGATTATTACTAAATTGTTAACAAGAACCAAGCTTCGTTAACAATGGGGTAATATAGTCAAGGGTCTCTTTTTAAAGAAATGACAGGTAAATATTGGGCAAGGAACAGGCTAATAACGAAAAAGGCCACGGTAAACCGTAGCCTTTTTAAAATCCGTAGCTTTCCCCCAAAAGCTATCTCAAAATTGCATTTTTTATATACTTAAGTGAGTATTTTAAGTTACCAAATAAGTATACTTATAGGTTATTTCTTATCTTAGATATATATTTTCTAAATTATAATACGTTACTTTCCTAGTTAAATATTGTAAATCAATGAGTTATAAAAAATTTTATTTTTTACTGATTATAGCAAATTTGCTCTTTTTGGGAATTGGTTATGGACAAAATAGAGACTTAGATACGGTTTATAAAGTCAAAATGACTCCATTTTTAAGACAATTACTGGAGTTTAAAGAGCTGGATGCAAATATTAATATTTCAATAGAAAACCATATTATCCCTACGGAGGGTACCATATTTACCCCCAATGCCCAAGAGATTATTAAAGAAGGCAATCATCTTTTATTGATGATTCAGCAAACGGGGTTTGTTTTTGAGCTATCAGATTACTATGATTCGGTGGCCGTTTTTAAAAGACTAGATAGAACTGTCAATATTAACTATAACATAGGCAGTTTAAATTTTTTATATCAAAACCAGTTGTATAGTTATGGAGGGTATGGATTTTGGCGCGCGAATGGTCATTTGCGAAAGTTTAATTACAATGATAAGGAGTGGGATATATTTCCACTGAACGATGAAATTATAACGTATGGCATGCATTGGTTTTCTAAAAAAGAAGGGAAGATTTATGTACCCTTTCAAAAATCCATGAATGCTGGATTAACGCAAGAAAGTGAGTTTGATAAACAAAGAGCATATCAAAGTTTTTATTTAGACCTGAATCAAAAAAAATGGATCCTATTGGGTACTATGCATTCGGAAACAGTCAAGTTGGTTAATTCGGGGGGCTCTACTAATTTTTTGCCAGTTCAAAATGGTATGATGCATGTAGTGGCAGATCAAATGATATATTTTGATTTTGCAAATAATAAAATTTACAAATGCACCAAGGCTGATTTTAATCAAACTTTTGTACGCAGAATAGGGATGACTAATTGTTTTGAATATAAAGGAGCTATCTACTTTTTCAATTCTTCTACTCAAACTTTTAATAAGATTGCATTTGACCTCAAAAACTTTGAGCAATTGGGTTTTCCTATTTGGGGACGCGATAAAGAGTATGATAAGTATATCATTGGGGCGTTTATCTTATTAATTATTGTGATTGCAACTATTCATTTCTTTAATAGCAGGTTTAAAAATAAAGTTCAAAATAATCAACTAAAAATTTTAAAAACAAGATCGATTGGCCAGGCTTTTATAGGAGTAGAAGCTTCATTAATTCAATTATTGCTTCAGGCTGCTGCAGAAAATACGAAAGTGGAAATTCATCAAATTAATCATGTACTAGGTATTAAAGATAAAAATATTGGTTTGCAAAAAAAGGTAAGAAGTGATGTGATTAATACTATCAACGAAAAATATCAATTATTAAATAATAACCCTCAATCGCTCATTGTAAGTGTCAGAAAAGAGGATGATAAAAGATTTTTAGAATATTTCATAGCTGTGTCAGAAATAAAAAATATTCAAAAAATTATTGATAAAAGCTAGCTTTTGTTAAACAAAATTATGAGTTAACTCATCTATTTTATTTCTTTTTTTTATTCCATTTAATGTTTGTCATAATAGTGTCAAAATATGCACTCGTAGGGTGTATTATAAGAGTACTTTGTTTTAATTAAAGTTTATTTGTGTCAGCTTTGCGGAGTGAAAAACAAAGCAATTTTATTTTTTCTTCTCTTCCCTTTAATAGTAACTAGCCAAGTCAAAGTATTGAAAGATACTATTCAACTGCAAGGAGATAGTGTGGTCGTTACTGCCACAAGATCGGAGCGTAAATTAAGCAACCTTACAGTCCCTGTTACCATTATTAATGCTAAAACTATTCAACAAACTGGTTCATTACGATTAACTGATATATTAAAAGAACAACCAGGACTTACTATGACAAGTGGCTTTGGTGCAGGGGTTCAATTACAAGGCCTAAATCCTGACTATACTATCATATTAATTAACGGAGAGCCTTTGGTGGGCAGAACTGCAGGTGTTTTAGATTTAAATAGAATCGCTTTAGGGAATGTCAAAAAAATTGAAATTGTAAAAGGACCGTCTTCTAGTTTATATGGTAGTGAAGCAATGGCAGGGGTCGTCAATATTATCACGGATCAAAATACGCAAATCCCTATTCAGGTTTCTGCCAGATACGGCACGTATCAAACCGAGGACATGAGTGTTGATAATGCAATTCATAGTAAGTCTCTTTTTTATCAAGGTTTTTACAATTACTACAGCACCGATGGGTATAGTATAAGACCTAATAGTTCAAGTAGAGTGACGACTCCCATCACTAGATATACAACAAATCAACAATTAAAATATACCATTAATACGAATACGAACGTGTTGTTAGGTGTTAGATATACCAACGAGCAAATACAAAATGATATATCTGTAAGTAATGGAGGAGTCACCATCCATTCTAATGGAAAGGAAAATATACATGACTACAATGTGACAGCCACTTTAAACCATCGTTTTTCAAATTCATTAAAAACCAGTTTTAGAAGTTATCTCACTCAATATGATTCTAAACAAGATTTATTAACCTTATCCGGGTCGCCTTATGTGGATGTATTAAATCATTTATTTCAACGTGTCGAAAATCAAACCGATTGGGTAGTTCGAAAAAATATCAATGCCATTTTTGGGGCAGGTTCGGTGATGGAAGGGGTTAAAAGTAGTAGATATGATAGCGAACAATTACGTAAAACGAACGCCATTCAATATGCTTTCACACAATGGGAATGGTTACCTACCAAAAAAATGACTTTTATAGCGGGTGCAAGATTTGATGAAAACGTTGCCTTTGCATCCGCCTTTAGTCCTAAGTTTTCAATGCTATATAAAATAAATGCAGTTCATAAATTAAAGTGGAGTATTGGACAAGGTTTTAAAGCACCCGATTTTAGACAATTGTATTTAGATTTCACCAATGCAGCAGCAGGCGGCTATAGTGTATTTGGTTCTGCACAAGCGCAAAAAGTGATTACACAGTTAAATACATTAGGTCAAGTTGGAGTCTTGTATGATAATTTTTATCAATTAAAAATATTACAACCTGAATATTCAACAGGGATACATTTAGCTTGGGATATCGAACCTAATGCAAGCACTTATTTGAGTTTTCAATTATTTAGAAATGACATTAAAAACTTAATTGAAGTACAACAAGTTGGAGCGTATACTAGTGGGGCACAAATTTTTAGCTATCTCAATATTGGAAGAGCTTATACAACAGGAGGAGAATTTGAATTTAGAAAACAAATTAATAATCAATTTTCAGTGAATGGTGGATATCAGTTAGTGATTACGGGTGACAAGGATCAAATAGCTCAAATTAAAGCTGGTACTGTATATACCAGAGACGCTAATGGGAATAGCCGAAGATTAACCATGAGTGATTATGTGGGACTTCCCAATAATAGTAAACACAAGGCGCAATTAAAATGGAACTATAATAACGACAATGGCGTCTTTGCAAACTTGCGATTTTTATATCGTAGCAAATGGGCAGTGAATAATACCAATGGGAATCAAGTCTTTGATAATGGGGACAGTTTTGCAGATGGATATCTTTCAGTTCACAGTTCCATTGGGAAAAATTATAAAAACGGATGGGGTGTACAAATAGGATGTGATAATATCACTAATTATATTGATGCAGTCAATTTGCCAAACCTTCCAGGAAGAACTTATTTTATGACAGTTAAATATCAAATCAATCACAACAAGTAAAAATTATGTTAAAGACAATTAAAAAAATCACCTTAATTGCAATCGCCTCTATTTCAATGATTGCATGTACTAAAAATCAAGACACTGCAATAGCACCTCTTACCGCTACAATAGTGAAGGATTTGGCAGCCGATACTGTGTTAGGTCTTGCCAGTAATGGTATGCCCTATAGTGCAGGGAAGTACACTTTTTACAGTGTAGAAAAAAATGCTATAGTGCCTAACACAGACAGCGCTTCTACAAAGTGGGATATTGCTTTTGTTTCCACTAAAATATTAATCAATGGCGGAACCAGTGGAACTGGCATGGGCGGTGCTTTTGTGTATACTGGATTGTTTGATGACTTAAAAACTATTCCTACCGATTCAGTTTTTAAAACTGATAATGCGCCTGCATCTTATGCTATTCCTTATGGTAGCGGCAAGGGTTGGTATACCTATGATCAAGCCACAAGTTTAGTGACTCCACTAGCGGGAAGGGTATTAGTGATTAAAACTGCATCGGGCAAGTATGCTAAACTTGAAATTATTAATTATTACAAAGGCGGTGTGACTTTACCTGTGACAGCTTCTGATGCAGATAAATTAACTAAGCAACGTTATTATACTTTTCGATTTATTTTTCAATCCAATGGAACGAAAACGTTTTAAATCATTTTCTTCTTTAGGAATCAGGATTTAATAGGTTTAAAAATAGTGAGTAAAAATACAAAAGGGTTTATTGGGTAATACCAGTAAGCCCTTTTATTTTGCTTTAAAGCTCCAAGTGAAATTAAATTCGGCTACGATTTCATTTTTTTGATTACGTCCTACCGATTTGCATATTAATGTTTTTCCTTCTCTAGTTTGAATGGCCTCATTGATACAATCTTGAATGGCTTTGCCATCTTCACAAGTGAATAACACAACACCTGTTGCTTTTTTAACGAATGCTACCTCCATCTTTACAACTAACATACTTACTTTAGGATTGCGTTTATATACTTGCGAAAAGGCTAACATTCCGCTACACATTTCGGCAGCCATAGCTTCTACTGCGAAATAAATTGATTTAAATGGGTTCATACTAAACCAGGAATAACGTATACGAACCACACACTTATTTTCATCAAACTCTTTGATTCTTAAACCAGCAAAAAAAGCTGCAGGTAGTTTAGTGGCTAAAAAGAATCTAAATAAAATAGGTGAATTTATTTTATTGCTAAACGAAATGAAATGTGGATTCATAAAATTCAATTAATACTGTGAAAGTTACAAAAAAGGAATCTATTTATGACATTAATCATTTTAAAAATTGACATTCATCAGAATTGTCCACAAAAATTATTGCAAATTTTGCTATTGGAATTAAATCTCTAACAATAAATTGTATATGTATGAAAATTTTTAAAATTTTATCAGTATTTGCCTTTGTAGTGTTGGCATTTATGTATTGTACGAAAACTGATCAAATTGTAGCACCCACTGCTACCGCTAACACTTCGGAATTAACAGCATTAAAAACTGCGAATGCTCCAAACATAGATGGCGTCATTGATACTGCATGGGCAAAGGCAACTGCAATCAATTTTACTGCTGCAGTTCCAGATCCAGGAAATGCATTGTTTGCTGGATATGTAGGAGAAAAATATCCGGTTTCTTTAAAAGCCATGTATGATGATCAATACGTTTATTTTTTAGCTCAATATGCGGATGCCGATCAAAGTCAAAAAGTAGCACCTTGGTATTTTGATCCTACTACTAAATTATGGACAAAAGAACCTAGTAGTCGAACTTTTGATGTAAATGGAGTATTAACACGTGATGGATTTGGAGAAGATAAAATTGCCATGCTATGGAATATTGATAATTCAACTTCGAAATTTGCCACTCAAACCTGTTATGCAAGTTGCCATGTATTTACTCCTTATATGGATTATACAACAGTAGGAACTTTGGTAAAAAGTACAAAAACCGGTTTGGTAGATAGTTTAGTGACATCACCCACTTACAAATCAAACTCTGCAAGTGGTAATCACTATACTAATGGTACCTCAGAAAAAATAGATATGTGGTGGATGCAACCAAGCAAGGGGTTAAGTTATGGTAAGATGGATGACAATTATCAAGATTGGGCAGGCGGCCCTGCTATTACTAATATCACAGGAGGAAATGCAAACGGAAGACACGTTGATGATGTTGCTGTTACAAGTAATTCAACCACATGGCCTTACAGACCTGGCTATTCCGCAGATGCAACGCAAGGTTCTTATTCAAATACTCAAAATTTAAAATTAGATGGCACTGGTGCCAGTGTAGCAGTTCCGTTATATGTAATTCCAGGTGCTACAAGTAGCTATATCAATATTTCAGATACCACATCTGGTGGTGCTGCAAAAAAAGTAACTGGGGTAAGTTCTACTGGAGTATTATCTTATGCTGGCGGGACAATTGATCCAAATATAGGTAGTGAATACCAACGCTTTGGGACTTCGGCTACCAGTCCAATTGGCGCGAAATGTATACCTTCTGTGATTGTATCTCCACTTAAAAATGGCCGAGCAGATATTGATTGTGCAACCGTATATACAGGAACAGGCTACATAGTTGAATATAAAAGAAGGTTAAAAACATCTGATGTATTAAAACAAGATGTTGACTTTTCAAGTTTACAAGATCAACCTTTTGGTTTTGCAGTATGGAATAGATCTAACTATCAACATGCAATTCAACCTGGCCTTTTGTTGAAGTTCAAAAAATAAATAGGTTCCTTAATTGATTAAAAGTAAAAGTATGTCAACTCAAAAAATAGCATTCATCTTAGGCTTATTTGCAGTCACAATATTTGCTATTACAGGATGTTATAAAACTTCAACTATTGTAGTAAACCCGGGAAGTAGTATTACCGAAATAATGAGTTTTGAAAAAGATATTACACCAATACTAACAAATAGTTGCGCAATAAGTGGATGTCATGTCTCAGGCTCGAAAGCTCCGGATTTGTCAAGTGCGAATGCCTATAAATCACTTATTGAAGGAGGTTATTTAAAAGCGAATGATCCCGATAATAGTATTTTGATGATGTGGTTGACTGGTAAAAAAAGTCCAGTAATGCCTATCGGTAAAGGCCCAGATGAAAAAATAAATGCAAAAATATATGCATGGATTAAACAAGGAGCAAAAAACAATTAAATTAATTCCAATGAAAAAAATAATAAATACATCCTATTTTAAACTATTAAAATTTCCTATCATTACAGGCATTTTTATTTTAATAGGTTCTTCATTGATTGCGCAAGATACTACTCAGCCCTTAGCGCCGGCGGCTAAAAAAATGGCGTATGTCAAAAATACGTTTGAAGGTAATTATATTATAGACAATCAAACGGTCATGGTACCAATTAAAGGGACTTTTGAATTTGATATACAACACCGTTTTGGAACTATCGAAAATGGTTGGAAAGATTTAGCCGGATTATACGCAAGTGCGAATATGCTCTTGGGATTTAGTTATGTTCCTGTGAAAGATGTGCAATTAGGATTTGGTGCTACCAATGATAGAATGCAAACAACGGGTAATTTAAAATATGCAATTTTAAAACAAACCAAAAACAATAAAATTCCTGTGAGCGTAACCTTATTTGCAAATACCGTGATGGATACAAGGAAAAAAAATAGTGCTTTACCTATTGTAAACGTTCAAGATCGATTTAGTTATTTTTCACAACTTATTATCGCCAGAAAAGTGACTGAAAAGCTATCATTACAATTAGCACCTAGTTTATCTTATTACAATAATGTGGAAGCTTTTTATGATGCCAATAATGTAATACAGCCCAAAACAAATAATGCTCATTTAGCAGTAAGTTTAGCTGGAAGATATATCATAGCAACTGGCCTTTCAGTCATAGCAAATTATGATCAACCCATTACGCAGCATCCCATGAACAATCCTAATCCTAATATTAGTATTGGGTTAGATATGAAAACAAGTGGACACGATTTTCAATTGTTCTTAGGTAACTATGGCTATTTGCTCCCCCAAACTAATAATGTTTTTAATCATAATGATTTTAATAAAAGTCAATTTACCATTGGGTTTAATATCTCTAGATTATGGAATTTTTAGCTCAAAGGGATAGAGGATCTTTTGGTTAGTGGATTGAGCATCATTTGATAAGTAGATGCTTTTAATGATCAATATCATATTTTTTGATGATAGCAGTCATTGATGTTTAACGGGTCAAATTTTAATCTTTGTGTCATAAAAATATGTTACAAATGAAAAAATTATCCATCTTAATTTTAATCGTGGTTTTTATATCCACCGCCAGTTTTACACTATTTCAATCAAAACCATGGAATGTACCTGCAGACAAAGCAAAGGCTACTAATCCAGTAAAAAGTGATGCAGCATCTATTGCAACAGGTAAGTCGTTATGGGGGCAACATTGTGCTTCTTGTCATGGCAAATCAGGTTTAGGTGATGGTTCTAAGGCCGCTCAATTAGAAACCACTCCTCCCGATTTTAGTAAGGCCGCATTTCAAGGTCAAACGGATGGAGCCCTATTTTTCAAGACATCAGAAGGTCGTGTAGATATGCCGAGTTTTAAAAAGAAAATTCCTGATCAAGAAGATATTTGGAATTTGGTCAACTACATGAGAAGTTTTAAAAAATAATGAATTGATTGAATAAGCCTCTCTAGTGGGGCCTATTTTTTGATTTTTCTATCTGAATAAAATAGGGGTTCTGAAACATCATATGCATAACGATTCTAATAACATAATATGAACAACGATAAAAGAAGAAAACTATTAGCAAGTATAGGTGCTTTAAGCTTATTTCCTTTACTGAAATTTAGCTCTATGACTAAAAAGAAAGACCTTATAAGTTGTGCGCCAGAGGCCGCTTCAAAAAAAGTAAAAATGTTAACACAGGAGGGCATTTTGGTAGAAGTAGACCTATCCAAAATACAAGGCAATAAACAAAAAATCACCAATACAGAATTGCAGGCTTGGGTTAAAAAAGAAATCTAAAAAGTATTTTAATGAAAACAAACGATAATTCAAGACGAGAATTTTTAGCGGCTAGTTTATTAGCAGGTGCAGCACTTGCAGGATGTAGTAACAAAAGTCCTTTTACACCCGAAGAGGTAGAAGACATAAAACCTTCAGGTGAAATGGTTAAGCTTTTATCTGTAGATGGAGAAATTATTGAAGTAGATAAAGCATTTTTAAAACCAGTTCCTGAAATGCCCACGGTGACTAATGATGAAGCAAGGATTGGAATTCCAGGCAAAAAATTTGCCATGGTGATTGATCTTTCCAGATGTAAAAATTTAAAAAAGTGTCAATCTGCATGTAACCATATGCATCATATTCATGCCGATCAAAATTGGATTAAAGTATATCCTATGCAGGAAGCGGATCATACTGCACCCTATTGGCAGCCTACTATATGTATGCATTGTGATGAACCCCCTTGTGTAAAAGTATGTCCTGTGGATGCGACTTTTAAACGTAAAGACGGAGCGGTATTAATTGATAGTGATAGATGTGTAGGATGCAGATTTTGTATGGCAGCTTGTCCTTATTCTACTCGAGTATTTAATTGGGAAGAACCCAAAGTGGAAAAAGAATTAGCAGCATTACCGTATAACTGCGAAACTAGTGTCCCTCAGAAAAAAGGAACGGTAGGCAAATGTGATTTTTGTCCTGATATGGTTCGTCAAGGTAGCTTACCACATTGTGTTTCAGCTTGTCCAAATGGAGTTTTCTTTTTTGGAGATATATTGGAAGATAGCGTAACCAATGGTTCTGAGACTTTCCGTTTTAGTGATTTAATAAAAGATAAAGCAGGCTATAGATTGATGGAAGATTTAGGCACTAAGCCAAGTGTATATTATTTACCTCCAGTGAATCGAAACTTTCCTTTTGAAAATCATGAAGCCCAAGAAAAAAAGAACTAAGCACAGAATAAGTAATATTTAAAATATTCAACGTGGAAAAATCAGCAGAAAATAAAATTATCCAGGATTTACTCCCTCAAAAATTTGGAAAAAAAGGAAAGTTGTGGGTGATAGGTTTATTGGCGATATGCGCCTTGGGCGCCTTTGCGTATGGTCGACAATTGTACTATGGTTTAGAAGTGACTGGTTTACGTGATTATGTTTCATGGGGGATTTACATTTCTAATTTCGTATTTTTTGTAGCCATAAGTTTAGTGGGTTCTTTAATTACTGCTGTTTTAAGATTAACCAATGTTCATTGGAGTACTCCATTAACTAGAATTGCCGAAATCATTGCAGTGTCTGCAATCACATTTGCTTCCTTAATTATCATAGTAGATATGGGACGACCCGAAAGATTTTATAATCTTTTTTTACACGGACGTTTACAATCACCTATAATTTGGGATGTATTAGTAATTACAACTTACTTTTTTATCAGCTTATTATTATTGTATTTTCCTTTATTGCCGGATTTAAAAATCATGATTGCATTTAAAGAACGTAATGGTAAATGGCTGCAAAATTTATATGAATTTTTAGGATCATTTTGGAAAAATAAACCCGAACAATTTAAAATCACCGACAAAGCGATTAATATTTTATCTATATCCATCATACCTGTTGCTTTTGCCATTCATACTGTGACTTCATGGTTGTTTGCAACCACCTATCGCCCAGGGTGGGATAGCACCAACTTTGGCGCCTATTTTATATCTGGTGCATTTTTAGTAGGTTCAGGTGCTGTACTCATTGCGATGTATATATTTAGAACTCAGTACAAATTAGAAAAGTATATTACGAATGATCATTTTGATAGAATGGGTAAAGTAGTGGTGTTATTAGCTTTATTGTATTTATACTTTAATGTGAATGAGTTTTTAGTACCTGCTTTTAAAATGAAAAAATCGGAAGAAGAACATTTATTAGGATTGTTTACTGGAGAATTTGCGCCGGTGTTTTGGTTTGCCATTTTTACAGCGATGATTATTCCCATTGGAATATTATTATTTAAAAATGGAAGAAGACCCAAAGCTGCATTTGTTGCGGGTATTCTTGTAGTGGTAGGTTCTTGGTTTAAAAGATATTTAATTGTAACGCCTACTTTATTACATCCTTTTTTACCCATGCATGACGTTCCCGCTAATTACAAACATTATTTTCCAAGTTGGGAAGAGTGGGCAATAGCTGGCGGATCCTTAGCTGGCGCTTTGTTGGTCATCACCTTCTTTGCAAGAATATTCCCTATTATACCTATTCATGAAACCATCATCGAAACTGAATCCAATGAAAACAAATAATATTTTACGTTTATTTTTTATTTTAATGGTGGTATTGCCTGAATTATTATTAGCTCAGCAAGTTGAAAAAAATGGACTATCACTTACTTTGAAATACTTTAATGACAATAATGTTACACTTCATTTATTAGTACAAGCAAAATCTAAAATAGATGGGAAATTTCAAAAAATTGCACATATTTCAGTTCAATTCTATATCACAAATGATGCTGATAAGAAAAATTTAATAGGTACTGGCTTGACGAATGAAAAAGGAGAATATGTTTTATTGATTCCACCTGCTGCAAAAATAGAATGGCTAAAATCATCTCATCAAAATTTTGTAGTAGTAGGTGAATCGACACCTAAGTTTGATGAAGGACGTGCTGAAGTATCGATCACAAAGGCGAAATTAAAAATAGATACGGTGGAAGGGAAAATTATTACTGCCAAATTAATCGCATTGGTGGATACCACTTGGACACCCATTAGCGGGGTGGATGTGGTGTTGGGTGTAAAGCGATTAGGAGGGGTATTAAATGCAAATGAAACGCTTACCTATACTACAGATTCAAGTGGAATGGTTAAAGCCGAATTTAAAAGAGACAGTATTCCTGGAGATGTCAAAGGGAATATTATATTAGTCGCATCCGTGATAGACAATGATGTGTATGGAAATTTAAGTGCTGAACTAGCTGCGCCATGGGGGGCTAAAACTATTTATACTACAAATTTTGATCACCGATCCTTGTTTGCCCGCCGAGGACATTCTCCTATTTGGTTGGAATTATTAGCGTATGGCATTGTGGCCGTAGTTTGGGCTGTTATTATTTATTTATTATTTCAAATTAGAAATATAAAGAAGTTAGGATTAGAATAGAGAATAGTAATCTATGTTGGTTTCCCGCGTTCATTCATTTTGGCGCGGGATTTTTTATTTAGAAAAGCATATATTATTTCGCTAAATTGGGGCATGTTTTATGAATCGAAAAAGTGGAAAGTAAGCTGTAGAGGGATCATGATCTTATTAGCTTGTTTTGTATTTTTTTCAACACAAGCACAGTCGGATCGTGAGTTTTGGTTTGCGGCACCTGAAGTCACTTCTGATCATGCTGATAAACCTGTTTTTTTTAGAGTGACCGCATATTCAAAAGATGCGATAGTCACCATTTCCCAACCTGCGAATCCTAGTTTTGCCCCTATTGTATTTTCCGTTTTTGCCAATCAAACCTATAGTATTGAGTTCACTTCCTATTTACCCGTTATAGAGAATAAGCCAGGAAATACTGCTTTGAATTATGGAATATTAATTTCTTCTACTGCTTCCATATCTGCTTATTATGAACTAGCATCAACCAATAATCCAGAAATATTTCCACTCAAAGGAAATGTTTCCAAGGGCGTTGATTTCTTAATTCCTGCACAGACAAGATTTAACAATCAGGTATATACTGCATTTCCTGCACACAATGGATTTGCCATAATTGCAACTGAAGATAATACGCAAGTGGATATCACTTTAACCAATAAAGATGAAGCAGGTCATTTACCTGGAGTAACTTATAGTGTTACCTTGAATAAAGGACAAACCTATGCGGTAAATGCAGCAAGTGCAAGTGTCTCCACTCATATAGGGGGGTCGGTGGTGAAATCAAATAAACCCATTTGTGTCACCATTTATGATGATTCTATTGTAATTGGTGGATGGGATATTATAGGAGATCAAATTGTTCCGATAAATAATACAGGTAAAAAATTTATTGTCGTAAAAGGAGTTTTAAACTTCACTCCCAATTACCCACTTACCGATTTTATTTATATATGGCCTACGGAAGATAACACTGAAATTACTATTAATGGTATAGCATTAACTACCAAGTATAATAAAGGGAAAAGTTATGAACTCTTACTTTCCGATCCCACAGCATATATTACAACAGACAAGCCTGTTTATGTGTTTCAGTTAACAGGAACAGGCACCGAAGCAGCAGCCACATCCTTACCTAGTATAGAATGTACAGGATCTCAATCGGTTTCCTTTGTAAGACCTAATGCAAGTGAATTTTATTTAAACTTATTTTGTAAAACACAAGATATTGGTAGTTTTTTAATTAATGGGAATGCTGGATTAATAAACACAACCATGTTTAGTCCAGTCAATGGAACCAATAATGTTTGGCAATATGCGAGAATCAATGTTTCTTCCATTCCTGCATTAAATAATTTAATTAGCACTACGACTGCAACTTCTGTAACCAATAGCACTGGGTTATTTCATTTAGGTTTTTTAAATACAAGTAGTGGCGGATCTCGTTTAGGTTATTTTTCAAATTATGCGCAAGTGGCATTAGTGCCGGTAATTGCTTCTACTTCTTGTTTTGGTTCGGATATACAATTACAAGCCACCGATTTATTAAATGTTAAATATAAATGGACGGGTCCTAATAATTTTATGGATTCTATTTCTAATCCAATTATTAAAAATGCAAAATTTGTAGATTCAGGAATGTATGTGGTAGTCGCTAATATTAATGGCTGTGGATTGTCTATGGATAGCGTGTATGTAAAAGTAAACCCCAAACCTACCATCCATTTTTTAAAATCAATAGATTCCGTATGTTTTGGCAGCGCAAAAAATATAGCTTTTAGTTTGAATGGGAAAGCACCATGGACAGTGGCTTTTACCAATGGAACAAAAAATGATACGCTTAAAGGGATTTCACAATCACCCAATTATTTTACGAAGTCGCCAACGGTTAACACCATTTATAGCATTTTAAATATTTCCGATTCTAATTCCTGTGTAGTGGATGTAAATTATAGTAGTGAAAAAGATACTTTGATTGTAAATCCTATACCCATTGCTAATTTTGATATTTCAAAAATACGTTGTGAAAAAAACACCATTCTATTTAGTGATAGTTCCAGAGCCTTTTTAGATACGCTTACAAAATGGTATTGGGATTTAGGGAATGGGAAAATAAGAAATGAAATTTCTAAAATACCCTTTAAAGACACCCTTCAAACCTGGGGCAACTATACCATGAAGTTAGCGGTAGAGTCTAGTATGGGTTGTAAGAGTGATACTCTTTTCAAAACTATTTTTATTAATTCATTGCCTAATATCAAATTTTCAAAACCAGAAATATGTTTAAAAGATGCTTTTGGACAGTTTAATGATTCAACTACTAATGCAGATGGAGTGGCTTTAAAAACCTGGAATTGGAATTTTGGAGATAAATATGCCACATTGCTTTATCCCAACACATCTAATCAGCGAAATCCAAGGCATAAGTATGATACCTCTGGCATGTATTATGTAACGTTAAAAATAGTTTCTAATGCAAGTTGCGAAAATACTTTAGTGGATAGTTTTTTTGTAAATGGAGCTGTTCCTAAAGCGCAGTTTAGAGTGATGAATGATAGTTTATTATGTCATAATCAATCGGTGAAAATTATTGATTCTTCTTGGGTAGATTTTGGAACCATTGGAAAATTGCAAATTAATTGGGGAGATGGAACGGCAGATTCGGTTGTGGATGATCCAGTCATTAATAAAGGCTATCAACATTTTTATAAAAATATAAGCGCCCCTAATAATTTAAAATTAAATTATACCATTAAAGTAAAAGCCTTTTCGGGGGGCGCTTGTTACATAGACACCACGAAAGCCATACACATTGTAGCGCCCCCCGAAACCCCCATTATCCAAACCGATAAAAACTATCTCTGTATTATGGATAGTTTAATATTAAATACCACCACTAAAGGCGGCGTGGGACCTTTTACCTATTCTTATAGTTCGGATAATACGTTCGCAAGTATTTTGCAAAATAGGATCAAAGGAATAAGCAATGGAGTAGCCAGTGTTTCCATGAAAGTAACCGATGCTAAAAACTGCGTGTATCCATTTGATAATGTATTTTCTATTCCTGCAATTGATATTCCAATAGTGACTATTTCGGCGAAGGATACCGTGATTTGTAATGGAGATTCTGTCAATATTTATGGAGCAGGAACGAATGCTACAAAATATAAATGGTATCGTAATGACACATTGGTATATACTACTTCGATTGATAGTATGAGACATAATAAACCAGGCATGTATTCGCTCATCGTAAACGACGGCAAGTGTAATTCATTGACATCTTCTAGTATTAAAATATCACCTTTAGATATTACACAATATGGATTTTCATACAACGCAACTGTATGCGTAGGTGTTCCTATAAAAATCACTACCGATGCCAAGGATCAATACAATGTGCATTATAGATGGGAGTTTGGGGATGGATTTTATTTCTCAAAAGCCAATCCGGTGGAACATAAATATGTAACCAATGGGAATTTTACAATTAAATTAAATGTCACAAACGATTACTGCCCTAAATATTATTATCAAGTGATTGGTAAAACATTAAAAGTTATTTCACCTATTCAACCTACTTCCTATAAATTATATTTAATGTCTTATCAGGATACAATATTGCCAACAAAGATGGATCCTGGATATGTAAAATATAATTGGAATCCAATTACCTATTTATCGTCTAGTACTATTTCGTTTCCTAATTTTAAAGGAGATCAATCTATTGATTATATCTTAATGCGCACCGATACAGTAACAGGTTGTAGTGTTGCAGATGAGTATGAACTTATTGTATCTCCAGATGTGTATGTGAATCTTCCCAATGCGTTCACACCCAATGGTGATGGGTTAAATGATATTTTAAAAGTAGAATATGGTGCAGGGGTGACAGGAACCTTTACTTTTAAAATATTTAATAGATGGGGTAAAATGGTTTTTCAAACCAATGATATCACAAAGGGATGGAATGGCCGCGACATAAACGGGGCATTACAAGAAACAGATGGATATAGCTATTATTTAGAGTATCAATATAAAAATTACAAGACAGGAGATGTCATTCCTGTGAAAAAAACTGGATCTTTTATACTTTTCAGGTAAAGACCATCAAAAAATTAAACTATTAAACTATTTAGTCCCGTTGACTATTGCCTTTACTTCAGGTAATTTACCAAAAGGTTTAGCAGCACCTCTGTGACAAGTATTGCAAGTAATAGTTTGAACTGCAGTGGTGTCACCATGAGGTAATGTACTCATATATTTTTGATTCATTTCAATGGTCATACGAATCATACTTCTAGCAATTTCCTTTTTAGGGTTATCATCTAATGACATATCTAATTTAGGAGCTTCTGTTTTAGAAGGAGCATGGCAATAATTACATTTCACACCTAAATCAACCTTAAATTCATCCATTTGATGATCCACTTCATTGTATGTCATCGAGGCTGGGAAAGCTTTTATATTTTTTAGCTTTTTTGGTGGTCTTGGTTGTATATTTTGGAAAGATTGACTTAAAAAGGCAATCGCTAAAACGATTACACTTAATGTGATAAACTTCTTACTATGAATCATTATTTGGGTGTTTTATATACTTAAATATAATGTATTTTGATAGCATACTAAAATCGGTAACCTATAAATAAATCTCCTCGAGGATACACTTCTTGACCTGATTTGAAATCACGTCCTAATCCAACAAGAGTTTCAAAAATAAAACCAGTTTTATGAATCCATTTTTTACCTATTGAAAGGCCTGCCCCCACATTTTTACTAAATTTAGCGGCACCTTCCACAAAAAAACCGTTCGCTCCTAATTTTTCATTTTCACCAAAATAAACCCTAGCAAATGGGGAAATAGAGAATTCATTATCTGGCACTAAACTTTTACCACTATATAAGGATACACCATATCCAAAATTATTATTAGTTAAATGCTCATAGGCAAGATCTACATTGCCAGCTAAGAGTAATTGCAAGGAGCCTACTTTTAATTCATTTTTTCTTTCAGCTAAAGGCGTTTTGTTTTGTGCATTAGCGGAAATCACGAAAACGCATATCAAGGCTGTAATAAAATATTTCATAAGATATTTTTAAAGAGTTTCAAAATTCAGATAAATAGATTATTTAAATTTAAGCTTTTTCGAAATGTATTATAAATTTATGCCAAGTAATAAGCTCTAAAATGACTAAAATCCAATCATTTTAACATTTCTAGGGTAAATTTTACTTCCCGATGGGTATCACAACTTGTTTTTTGAGTCTCAATTATATAAATAGTATGAGGTAAGTGTATTGGTTCCTATAACAAGTATTGAATCGTTTTTTCTTGAATTCAAATACATATTGATAATCAATACGGTATTTAATATTTCAATATTTATTATTCATCTGTTAACATTTAATTAATATTTAGGAAACATTATGTTCATCATAAGTTAATGTTTTGATATTTTAACTTTTTCAACACAGCATAGGCTTTATGCGAAATTTGTCGTTCATTATTAAAAAGTAATTATGACCTCAAAAAATGTGTTATTAAAAAGGGTTAGCCTTTTTATTCTTCTTTTTTCAATTAATTTATTTGCTTTTTCACAAGGGGTGAAAGTGCGCGTGATGGATGCAGTCACTGGAGAACCTTTAGTGGGAGCGACTGTTGTTTTAAATAAACAAACTAATTACATCAAGTTAGACGGAACCTTTCAGTTTAAAAATGCTGAAGTGGGTAAAAATGCTTTAACAGTTACTTTTACGGGTTATAAAAGTGAGACTAAGGAATTTCAATTGACTAAGTCAAATGAAGTAAAAAATGTTGAAATTTTACTTCAGCCAACAAGTAACGCTTTAGCTTCTGTAACAGTAAGTTCTAGCACAGGAAAGGATAATGATAAATCTATCAGAAGACTAGAAAAAATTGCTGATCCCATTATCAACGTATTGTCTGCAAAAAATATTCAATTATTACCAGATATTACAGTTGCCAATGCATTACAAAGAGTAAGTGGTGTTACCATAGAAAAAAGTAGCTCGGGTGAAGCCAGATATCCTATCATTAGAGGGATGGAAAAAAGATACATTAACACATTAATTAATGGCATTAAAATTCCAAGCCCAGATAATAAGAATCGTTTTATCCCATTGGATTTATTTCCTTCAGAATTACTAGAGCGTTTGGAAGTGGGTAAAAGTTTAACTCCAAGTATGGAAGGCGATGCGATAGGTGGTACAATCAATTTAGTGATGAAAGATGCCCCTGATCGTTTAATAGTTCAAGCCAATGCAGCAAGTGGTTTTAACACTTCTTTTCCTGATCAAAAGTATAGCAAGTTTGATAATTCAACTATGAATTTACAATCACCTGCGCAAATTAATGGTGGCACTTATGTTGCTAATTTGAATGATTTGCCAGTGGCGCATTTAAACTATACTGAAAAATCAAATCCTGTGAATTCTACTTTTGGATTAACATTAGGAAACAGATTTGGTAAGGATAATAAATTTGGATTCATTATTTCTGGAAGTTTTCAAAATATTTACAGAGGAACGACTTCTAATTTCTTTTTACCTAACTCACAACCAGGTTTAAATAATATTCCATTATTCTCTGATTTGCAATTAAGAAAATATTCTGTGCAGAGCCAAAGAAAAGGGGTGAATGCCAAGTTAGATTACAGAATTAATAAGAATAATAAGATTTCATTATTTAATACTTTTGTTCGTTTAGACGATTATCAAACAAGATTTGTTTGGGATACAGTTGCATTGAATTCGGTAGTTGATAACTGGCAAAGAAGCCAATGGATTTTCCAAACTATTAATAGCACAACTTTACAAGGCGAGCATAAATTAACTTCCAATGATAAAATTGATTGGTCATTAGTGTCTTCTACTGCTAAAAGCAACACACCTGATCAATCTCAATTTATTCATCAATATGCCATTGTTGCAACAAGTTTAACTGCAGATAAGTTACAATCTATGTCCAGAATTTGGTCAAAAAATACAGACCAAGACAAATCGGCTTATTTCAATTATACAAAAAATACATCCATATTTAATCGTGATTTTGAATTAAAATTAGGTGGTTTGTATCGCGATAAAAACAGAGATAATTATTATATCAATTATTCATTAAAGCCAGTACTTGGTTCTGTATATACGAATATTAATAATGCTCAATATCAATTTAATACGGGAGACGGAGCACCTTCATTGAATGGTAATAATTATACTTTTGAAGAAAAAATTACTGCAGAATATGTTCAAGGGAAGTGGAACTTAACTAATAAATTAGAATTATTAGGTGGTGTAAGAGCGGAGCACACGAATCAACATTATGAGACCTTATTAACTAAAGATGTTGATGCAAAATCGGGTACCATTGATTATACTGATGTATTACCTAGTGCACAATTAAAATTAGCTTTAACTCCTAATCAAAATTTACGTTTCGCCTATTACAGAGCTATCGCAAGACCTGGTTTTTCTGAATTAATTCCAGATGGCGCGGATGGAGAATTCTTTAAAGAAGTGGGTGACCCCATCCATTTAAAACATACGATTGCCGATAATTTAGATTTACGTTATGAATTATATAGCAAAGGTTCGGATCAATTATTATTAGGTGGATTTTATAAGGATATTCAAAACCCCATTGAGATTTCTGCAGTTAAGCCTGTAAATATTAATAGCTTGTATTTGCAACCTGTCAATATCGGGAAAGCAACTAACTATGGATTTGAAGCAGTGGCAACTAAGTACTTTGGTTCATTTGGAATTTCGGCCAACTATACTTATACAAATTCTAGCATTACCAATGATAGTTTAATTTTTTCTAGTAGAAATACAGCAGGGCAAATCGTATCAAAAAGAGTTTCTGAAACAAGACCATTACAAGGTCAATCTCAAAACGTAGGAAACATATCCTTGATTTATAAAAATCCTAAAATTGGGTTAGATTTTCAATTAGCAGGAGTGTATACAGGAGAAAGAATCAGTTTTGTGAGTCCTTATGCAGGATTAAATTACTGGCAATCACCAACTACTCAATTAGATTTATCGTTTGAGAAAAAATTTGGAAAACATTTTTCTTTCTATGGTAAAGTGAACAACTTGACTGATGCTCCTTTAGAATTATCGTTACATCAATCTTATAATAATTATATGGCAGCAAGTGGATCCAGAATATTGGCTTTACAATCTGATCCTGAGAATAGAATTATTATCCAGAAGGATTATTATAAAACCACTTATTTATTTGGAATTCGCTATAAACTTTAATCATATTATAATTTAAAAAGATGAAAAAATATATTTTATTCTTATTAGTTGCAATCACTACAGGGTTAGTTTCTTGTAATAAAACAGAAGAAACTAAGGATTTGTGGGCAGCAGTCATTGTACCCGCTTCACCCATCAGTGAATCAACGCCTTTAACAGGTCCTGTAAAAGGAACCATGTTAGCGGGCAAAACTTATACCGTTGTAGGTGATATTTTTGTAAATACGGGGGATACCTTAATTATTCAGCCAGGAGTGACTGTGAATTTTACAGGAACTGCGGGTGTTCCAGTGGGTGTTGGAGTTAAAGGAACTTTGTTGTCATTAGGAACCAAAGAAAATCCTATCATGTTGACGTATTCTGGAGTCACAAAGACGGATCAATTGGGTGCTAATCCTGATTTAGATCCAGCATTAAAAGGAAAGTGGACTGGAATAACAGGAGCTACAACTTGCCCTTTAATAGTAATCAAATGGACACATATTGAATTTGGTGGTGCAGCAATGAGTTCTGCCATGAAGAGTTTTACAGGAAGCTCAAGTCCTTATCCAGTTTATTTTGCAAATCCTGATGGAAGTTTTATTTTGGAAGATTCTTGGATTTATGGAAGCGTGGATGATCCATTTAGAATTAACGGTGGAAAGATTCATGTGATGAGAAACACATTTGAAAAATGTGGTTATACCGGAGGAGAAGCAATGAATTCAAAAGCAGGAACGATTGGCGATTTCGCTTACAATTTATGTATTGGCATGGCAACTAACGGACCTAAAGTTTCAAATATTAATGTGGCAGTAGGAAAACCAGGATCTAATGTTCGTATTTTTAATAATACCATTATTAACTGTGGGTATAGAAGATCGGCAGCTGGTCGTGGCGGTTCTATCAACTTTGAAGAAGGCGCTGGTGGTATGGCATACAATAATTTAATTGTGAATTGCAAATTTGGATTGAGAGTAGTAGGAACTCCAATTGCGGATACTGCCAATTTAAGATACGGCTATAATTTTTATTATGCAGATTCAATATCTGTAGCGAGTCAGTTCATTCCTTCTTTATCTGTAAGTACAGCTATTAGTAAGCCAATGGAAACGGATATTCCAAAGCCTTCTACTTATTTACCTTCAGGTTGGGCTATTGGCGCAGTGTATACTGCTCCTGCATCTATTGTAGGTGCCAATAATCCTCAATTCATTAATGCTCCTGTACCTTTGCCAGCAGGTTTAATGCTTCGCGATATTGCAGTAGTAGGTAGTTACAATTTTGCTTTAAAAGCTAATTCACCTTGTATTGGTGCTGGTTTTACTGGGTTTTCACCAAGAGCGGATGTAATTCAAGATTTAAGATTAGGGGCTACTGAAATTACGCCTCCAGGAAAAGACATAGGATGTTATCAAAGTAACGGTAGAGGGAACCAACACTAATTTTTAAATTAATAATAAAAGGTGTCAAAAGTGGTTACTTTTGGCACCTTTTTTAATACTCCAATATCATGTCAAAATCCTTATTAAATAATTTCAGAAATTTACACCGAAAATTTGCCTCTGTTTTATTTGTATTTTTCTTTTTTATAGGTTTAACAGGAAGCTTACTTGCTTTTAAATCTTTTTTTACAAAAACAATTTTTGAAAACAAGGAAGTGAAAGCCGAAGGTTCTTTAGCCCAATTTTTACCATTAGATAGTTTAGAAAAAGCAGCAATAGCTTCTATAAATGAAAAAGCGGGGACCTCTTTTAAAAAATCTGAAAAAGTAGAAATTAAAATTTCAAAAGGTACTGTTTTATTTTATTTTAAGGATGCGTATAGTATACAAGTGAATGGTCAAAATGGATTACCCATATTGATTGAAAAAAAATATGGGGGTATTATTCAGGATATTCATGATGGTGCTATATTAGATAGTTGGATTACAAATAAAGTAAGTGGGTTTAAAAAAGGATATTCTTTAATCATGGGTTTATCCTTGCTATTACTTACCATTACTGGTACTTATTTATGGTTTAAGCCAAAAATGATAAAAAAGAATAGATCATGAAATGGAAAATAAAAAATACTAAGGTTATTCTTGTTACTGCATTGTTGTTAATAGGTAATATCGTTTTTGCACAATCCAAGGATAGCATTATTCATTTTATTTTTACTTCAGATGTTCATTTTGGATTAGAAAAAGAGCATTTTAGAAATAAAGAGGATGTTCCCGCTTTGGAAGTAAATAAAGCCATGGTGCAAGTGATGAATCAATTACCTAGTATTCAGTTGCCAAAAGATAATGGTGTACAACAAAACAAATGGGTGCAAGGGATAGATGCTGTGGTGATTACAGGAGATATTGCCAATAGAATGGAAAAGGGGCTTCAATCTGCAACAAAATCTTGGGAACAGTTTAGGACTGTTTTTATTGATTCAATGCATTTGAAAAATAAAGAGGGATTGAAAACTGACTTATGGGTCATGCCAGGCAATCACGATATGAGCAATGCCATTGGATTTCACCGACCTATGAGCCCAAAGAAGGATCCGGCTTCCATGATGGGTATTTATAATTTAATGTTTCCCGAAAAGGCTATTAAAACTTTTGATAGTAGTTTAAATAGAATTCATTATTCTAAAGACGTAAAGGGGGTGCATTTTATATTACTAAGTTTGTACCCCGATTCTGCCGAAAGAGTTTGGATGGAAAATGATTTAAAAAGTGTAAGTGTGAATACACCCGTTTTATTATTTGCACATTCTATACCGGATGTGGAACCGCGTTTTTTTCAAAATCCAAATGGGCTTCATGATATCAATGAGGAAGATAAATTTGAAAATCTAGTTCCGGAACAGTACAAAGACGGGAAGGATGTAAAAGGCGAAACCATTATAGAACAAAAAGGTTTTATAAGTTTCTTACAAAAACATCCTAATATCAAAGCTTATTTTCATGGGCATGAAAATTGGACCGAATATTATCAATATAAAGGCCCAGATAACAATGTGAATCTTACTTGTATTAGGACTGATAGTCCTATGAAGGGCAGACTATCTGCTAAAGATGAAACTCAATTAGCATTTGAATTAGTATCTATCAATGCTTATACGGGGGCATTATCAGTAAGAGAAATTTTATGGAATGCGCATAAAAATGCTACCGATTTCACATGGGGTAAAAGCATCCATATTTCCTTGAAATAAGGAAGTAGGTAATTACTCAGTACTAGTAGTCATAATTCTTTATTCCTAAGTTTAATAAACTAATTTGGAGTGAATTTCTAACAGTTAATGCCACCGCTTACTTCAATACGTTGGCCATTAATCCATTTAGCATCTTCAGAACATAGAAAAGCAATAACACCACCTAAGTCATCTGCAGCACCCACTCTGCCTAATGGAGACATATTTCCAAGCATTGCTTTAAATTGCGGATTATTGCGAATAGCTGCATTATTAAAGTCGGTTTCTACCGGTCCAGGAGCTACAATATTGGATCTAATTCCTTTGGCGCCCAATTCCTTCGCTAAATATTTAGTCAAAATTTCCATCGCTCCTTTCATGGAAGCATATACTGAATAACCGGGATTGCTAAATCGTGTTGTTCCAGAAGAAATATTAATAATACTTCCGCCTTCATTTATATTAGCAAGTAACTTTTGAGTCAAAAAGTAAACTCCTTTAAAATGAACGTTTAAAAATTCATCAAAAATGGTTTCGGTGACATCCACAAAGGGAACTGTTTGGCCCATGCCAGCATTATTAATTAAAAAATCAAAATGAGTATTTTCAAAAGTATTGGTAAGTGTGGAATGTACATTTGCCACAAAACCATCCAAGCTGTTAAAATCACTCATATTTAAATGGATGGCAGCTCCTTTGACACCTAATTGCTGTAATTCTTTTACAGTAACATCAGCCATTTCCTTATTTTGATTGTAGGTTACAATAACATCTATGTTTTTCTTCGCTAAACTTAAGGCCATATCCTTGCCCAATCCACGACTACCGCCTGTTACAATTGCTATTTTATTTTTCATAATTATTTTTTGCAAACTTAAGCATTTGTTTCATGAAAATTAATATGTATCATTTGTATAATATCAAGCAAACTTAAAGTTGATTCTAAACAATTTTAGGGTAAATAAGAATCCTATGTTAATTTATTATTAAGTTTTTGTTATGTTTTTTTAAAATTCATATTAAGAAATAAATAATGTTAAAGATTTTAACAGAAAATCTTTTTTCTAAATTTTTGATGACTACCTTTGTGGCCTAAAATTAAAAAATAATGAAAAAATTTATTCTAATGCTTGCTGTTTTTGTATCAGTTAGTGTTGGTTTATTGGCGCAAGAAACAACATCAGAAATTCAAGGTACCATTACTTCTGGTACTCAAAAATTAGCTGGTGCTATAATTACTGCAACACACAAACCAACCAACACTGTTTACAAAACAACTACTCGTGAAGATGGCCGTTATAACCTACCCAATTTAAAAATTGGCGGACCTTATAGCTTAACAGTTTCATATGTTGGGTTTAAAAATGAATCACAAGAGGATATCATTTTGGAAGTTGGTCAATCATTTAAACAAAATTTTAGTTTAGTAGCTACTTCTACTTCATTAAAGGATGTAATTGTAAAATCTACGAATGATAAAATCTTTAATAATAACCATAATGGTTCTCAGGAATTAATTACAAGAAATCAATTAGAGCAATTACCAACTATTAATCGTTCTATTCAAGATTTCGTAAAATTAGAACCTACTGCAAATGGTTTAAACATTGGAGGTAGAAGCAGTCAATACAATAATATGACTGTGGATGGCGCTAATTTTAATAACTCATTTGGTTTATCTTCTTTATTAGGAGGTCAAACTGGGTCTCAACCTATATCCTTAGAAGCAATTGAGCAAATTCAAGTGAACGTATCTCCTTATGATATTAAACAAGGTGGTTTTGCTGGTACAGGTATTAACACAGTGACAAAGAGTGGTACAAACCAATTTAAAGGAAGTGTGTATACTTATCAAAAAAATCAAGATTATCAAGGTTATAATGTGGGACCTACTACCGTTACAAAAACTCCATTTAAATATTCTATTAAAGGAGCTTCTTTAGGTGGTCCCATCATTAAAAACAAGGTTTTCTTTTATATTAGTGCAGAACAAGTAAGACAAGATGCTCCAGCAACGAGTTTATCTGCTTCTGATGCAAGTCATGCACCAGGCGGAAACTATTCTCAAGCAAATGCCGATACTTTAGCTGCTTTAGCGAGTTTCTTGAAAACTAAATTTAATTATGATCCAGGTGCGTTTCAAGGATATTCTTTCCAAACAAACAGTGATAAAGTAACTGCTAAATTAGATTGGAACATCAACGCAAAAAATACATTTACTATTAAGTATAATTTCTTAAAATCTTTTGCAGATCAATTTGCTAGTACAAGCCGTCCAGGTAGTGGTCAAGTAACGGGTGGACAACCAGGAACTTATTCAATGCCTTTCTTTGGAAGTGGTTACGTAATTAACAACAATTTCAATATTTTTATTGCTGAATTAAATACTCGCTTATCTAATAAGTTATCTAACAAATTACAATTTGGATATACTGCATTAAGAGATTACAGAGCGCCACATTCTTCTAGCAATACCTTCCCATTAGTAGATATCTTAAACAATAATAATATTTATACCACTTTTGGTTATGAAATGTATACTTACAACAATAAGTTAAATACAGATGTTTATCAATTTTCTGATATCGTAACTTATTATAAAGGTGCGCATGAATTTACTTTTGGAACACAGGATTATTACAGAAAGTATCAAAATGCATTTGCACCAGGATATCAAGGGGTGTATCAGTTTAACTCTTTAACTGATTTTTACAATAGTGCTAACAATGGTTTAGCAAATGCGAAGAGTTATTATTTACAATATTCTGCATTACCTAATAATGAGTTCCCATGGGCTTATGCGGGTTCTACCGAATTAAGTGCTTTTGCTCAAGACAAGTGGAGAGTATCTAACGACTTCACTGTTACTTATGGTATCCGTTTAGATAAAACGATCTATAAGCAAGCAATGACCGATAATCCTTATTTTGATGCATTACAATTTGAAGGTGGTAAAACTTACAATATTGGAAAAGCTCCAATGAATAACACTATTATTTCTCCAAGAGTTGGTTTTAACTGGAATCCAAAAGGTGACAGAACTTTACAAGTAAGAGGTGGTTTAGGACTTTTTGCGGGCCCTCCTCCTTTTGTTTGGATATCTAACCAAGCATCTAACAACGGTATTCAATTTGGTTCATTCACTGTAGCTTCAAAAGCATTTAGTACTAATCCTGATGCTTACCGTCCAACTGCGGGTGCTGCAAACACTTCTTATAGTACTGCTTTAGTTTCTCAAGATTTTAAATATCCTACTGTTTTCAAATCCAACTTAGCGATTGATAAGAAGTTGGAAGATGGTGTTGTATTAGGTTTTGAAGGAACGTACTCCAAGGATTTAAATGCAGTATACTATTCTAACATCAACTTAAACGAATCAAATGGTTTTGCTTTAGGTGGTGTTGATAACAGATTACGTTATTTAACTAGTGTTGCGAACACTAACAAATATTACTATGGAACTACATTGGCAAACCCTAATATTGGTAATGCTATCTTAATGAGCAATACAAGCAAGGGTTATGTGTATACATTAACTGCTAGAATTCAAAAAACAACACAAAAGTTATCTACTGGTGTAGCATATACATTTAGTAGAGCAGAAAATGCTGCAGAAGGTGGAAGTACTGCTTCTTCTTTATGGAGTGCAGCAACTGTTGCGGATCAAAATCCAAATGCTCCTAACTTAGGTTTGGCTTCTTATTATCAACCGCATCGTTTGATTGCAAATTTTGCATACCGTTTAGATGAGGGTAAAAATTTATCTACATCATTTGGTGCTATCTATGAATTAAATACTAATGGTACTGCATCTTATGTGTACAATGGTGATTTAAATGGAGATGGTAACTCTGGTAATGACTTAATTTACATTCCTAAAACAATTGCTGATATTAACTTAGTTAAAGTAGGAAGCGGTGGTTTAGGAACAGGAACATCTGGAGTAACTGATATCAGAACTGCAGCTCAAATTTGGTCACAATTAGATGCGTTTATTTCAAATTCAACTTATTTGAATACACACAGAGGTCAATATGCTGAAAGAAATGCAACTGTATTACCTTTCTATAGCAGATTAGATTTAAACATTACACAAAGCATCAAAGTTAAAGTGGGTAAGGATAATCATACTGTAAAAGTATCTTTAGACTTAATCAATGCTGGAAACTTAATGAACAGAGATTGGGGTGCTTTGAAAGTATTAACTGCTGGAAATTTCTTGAAATATGAAGGTTTAGGTGCTGATGGTAAAACTCCATCATTCTCTTTCCCTTTCTTAACAGGAACAACACCATTTACTCAACCATTCCAAAATTCAACAGGTATTGGTTCAAGATGGCAAATGCAATTAGGTGTTAGATATTTGTTTAACTAATATCATACATTTAATACATAAAGTTTAAAATTTTAAAAGGCCTCTCGAGCAATCGGGGGGCCTTTTGTTGTTCATATGACTAGCCTCAAATTGTAATTCTTTCGATAATAGAAAAAAGCGTAAACAATGTAAAAAATGACTGAAAAATTAGGGCTACCACATCTTTTTTAGACCTAAATTTGTTGTCCAAACTTAAAATGTGATATATGGAAAATAGTACCGAAGGCAAATGCCCTTTTACTGGCGCAACAGCAGCTTCAATGCAACCAAGTGCAGGTCGTGGAACACGCAATACCGATTGGTGGCCCAATCAATTGCCGTTGAATATTCTACGTCAACATTCCTATTTATCTAATCCATTGGATCCTCAATTTGATTATGCAAAAGCCTTTGCTAGCTTGGATTTACAAGCAGTAAAGAAAGATATATATGAGGTCATGACTCAGTCTCAAGATTGGTGGCCAGCCGATTATGGTCATTATGGACCTTTCTTTATTCGTATGGCATGGCATAGTGCCGGGACTTACCGTACCACAGACGGACGAGGTGGAGCAGGTGCAGGAATGCAACGTTTTGCTCCCTTAAATAGCTGGCCAGATAATACCAATTTGGATAAAGCACGTTTGTTATTATGGCCTATCAAAAAGAAGTATGGTCAACATTTATCATGGGCTGATTTAATGATATTAGCAGGAAATTGTGCGTTGGAATCAATGGGTTTTAAAACTTTTGGATTTGCAGGAGGACGTGCAGATGTTTGGGAACCACAAGAAGATGTGTATTGGGGAAATGAGCGAGAGTGGTTGGGGGACAAGCGTTATAGTGGCGATCGTGATTTAGAAAATCCATTAGCGGCGGTACAGATGGGATTAATATATGTGAATCCAGAAGGACCTAATGGCAATCCTGATCCTATAGCATCAGCTCGTGATATTCGTGAAACCTTTGCTCGTATGGCAATGAATGACGAAGAAACGGTTGCGTTAATTGCAGGTGGACATACTTTTGGAAAAACACATGGCGCTGCAGATCCAGGTAAATATGTAGGAAAAGAACCAGCAGGCGCTTCTATTGAAGAACAAGGCATGGGTTGGAGAAATACTTTCAATACAGGGAATGGAGTAAATACAATCACATCAGGTTTAGAAGGTGCATGGACAACCACACCTACTCAATGGAGCAATAATTATTTTGAAAACTTATTTGGATTTGAGTGGGAGTTAACTAAAAGTCCGGCAGGGGCACATCAGTGGAAACCTAAGGCAGGAGCAGGTGCTGGCACAGTGCCAGATGCGCATGATGCAACATTATCACATGCGCCTACGATGTTAACAACCGACATTGCTTTAAGAGTAGATCCAGCGTATGGTCCTATTTCAAAAAGATTTTATGAAAATCCAGATCAATTTGCTGATGCATTTGCAAGAGCTTGGTTTAAATTAACACATCGTGATATGGGTCCTCGTAATCGTTACGTTGGAGCCGAAGTGCCAGCGGAAGAATTGATTTGGCAAGATCCTATTCCTGCAGCCAATTATAAAACAATTGAGGCTTCTGATATCAGTGCTTTAAAAGCAACAATTTTAGCAACAGGATTATCTGTTTCTGAATTAGTATCTACTGCGTGGGCATCTGCATCTACTTTCCGTGGGTCAGACAAACGTGGAGGAGCGAATGGTGCAAGAGTTCGTTTAGCACCACAAAAATATTGGACTGTGAATCATCCAACACAACTTTCAAAAGTGTTAGATACTTTAGAAGCTGTGCAAAAAGAATTTAACACAGCGAACAAAGAAAAGCAAGTATCAATAGCCGACTTAATTGTATTAGGTGGTGCAGCAGCGATAGAAAAAGCAGCTAAAGACGGAGGACATGCTATCACAGTGCCATTTACAGCAGGCAGAACAGACGCAACCGAAGCGCAAACTGATGTAGAATCCTTTGGAGTATTAGAACCTTTTGCAGATGGCTTCCGTAATTATGTAAAAAAACATACCGTTGTTTCTACCGAAGAAATGCTCATTGATAAAGCGCAATTATTAACACTTACGGCTCCCGAATTAACGGTGTTAGTGGGAGGTATGCGTGTATTGAATACCAATTTTGATGGATCGTCACATGGGGTATTCACCCATCAGCCAGGCGTATTAAGCAATGACTTTTTTGCAAACTTAATAGACATTACTACTACTTGGTCAGCAAGTTCACATTCACAACAAACCTTTGAAGGACGTGATCGTGCAACAGGAAACGTAAAATGGACAGGAACTAGAGTAGATCTTATTTTTGGTTCTAATTCTGAATTGCGTGCCTTAGCTGAAGTGTATGCTAGTGATGATGCCAAAGCTAAATTTGTACACGATTTTGTTGCTGCTTGGAACAAAGTCATGAATTTAGATCGTTTTGATTTGGCTTAAAAATTTGTTGGCTTTAGCGTCGATATAGTATTTACCTTTGAATTCACATGAAGAAAGGGATAGTCATATTATTGTTACTCATTTATAGTGTTTCTACAATTGGGGCTACTATAAACATGCATTACTGCATGAATCAATTTGCTGGCTGGTCTTTGACGAGCGAGAAAAAAGAAAAGTGTGCAAAATGTGGTATGAGGAATACAGGATGTTGCAAAGACGAAAAAAAGCAAATCAAATTAACATTAGATCAGCAAAAGTCTTCCATAAATCTTGCAATAGCACCACCATTAGGCGTTGCAGAAAATAAAATTATTTCCTTTCCAATCAATGGACTTGTTTCGTTCAATAATAGCTATAACCTTCCATATTTACATGCACCACCTTTAATTACGTTAAAGGATATACAAGTGCTTTATTCTATTTTTTTAATTTGATTTTAATCGACTATTGAATAGTGTTTCTATTTAATCATCCATTAAAAATCAAAAAATGAAATTTCATATTTATTTACTTATACTAAGTTTGACTATTGTCAATTTAGTCACTTATGCACAAGATTCAAAAAATGAAAATACTACCCATACAAGCTTTAAAGTATTTGGCGCATGCGAGCAATGCAAAACCAGAATTGAGTTAGCTCTTAAAATAAAAGGAGTGAAGTTGGGCATTTGGGATGTAGACACAAAAATGCTCCTGCTTGAATATGATTCTAGTCAAGTGACTTTAGATAAAATTGAAAAGAGAATTATTGCAGTGGGGCATGATTTAGTGGGTAAAAAAGCCAAGGATATAATTTACAAAGAACTGCCTGCCTGTTGTCATTATAGAGAAATGACAGAGGAAGAAATGGCGCATGATGAAATTGTAAAAAAATTTAGAGGTGTTGTTTTGCAGGATAATAACAAAGGGAAATTCGAACCCTTATCTAATGCAAGTGTATATTGGTTAGGGACAAGAGATGGTGTAGTAACTGATAGCTTAGGTGTTTTTGCTATTAAAGAAAACAATAGTAGCCACCAATTAGTCATTAGCTATATTGGTTATAAAGCAGATACAATTACAATTGAGCCCGGAGGAGAAATGAAGGTAGTATTGGCTTCTAAAGGACAATTGAATGAAGTGACAGTATACAGTCGACAGTTGGGAAGTTTTATTCCAATGGCAAGTGCCATACGTACACAAGTCATGACGGGCACTGAATTATTAAAAGCGGCTTGTTGTAATTTAAGCGAAAGCTTTGAGACCAATCCATCGGTGGATGTATCTTATAATGACGCTGTGACTGGGTCTAAGCAAATCCAATTATTAGGATTGAGTGGCAATTATACGCAACTCACTATTGAAAATTTACCCGGTCCAAGAGGTTTAGCAACTCCGTTGGGATTGAACTCTATTGCAGGACCATGGATTGAAAGTATACAGCTTACTAAGGGAGTAGGTTCTGTTGCTAATGGGTATGAAAGTATTGCAGGACAAATTAATGTCGAATTAAAAAAGCCAGAAACAGCCGAAAAATTATTAGGGAATATATATGTTAATGAGATTGGGAAGACGGATCTCAATTTAAATTTAGCTACCAAGTTGAACACCAATTGGGCTACTGCATTATTACTACATGATAATTTTTTAAACAACGCAGTGGATATGAACGAGGATGGCTTTAAGGATTTACCCACGGGGAATGAATTGAGTTTAGTAAATCGTTATAAATATGATAATAGCAAAGGGGTACTTGGACAGTTTGGTTTTAAAGTATTAAATGATAAAAAGCTAGGAGGAGAAATTGGCTTTGATCCTATTAAAGATAAAAATACATTGAATCATTATGGACTATCCATCAATACAGAGAGGTATGAGGTATTTGGTAAAATGGGATATGTATTTCCTCAGCAGAAGTATAAGAGTATTGGATTGCAAGTAGATGCTACAAGTCATCAACAAAATTCTTATTTTGGTTTTACCAATTATAATGCCAATCAACAAAGTTTTTATGGGAACTTGATATATCAATCTATTATTCATTCAACGATACACAAATTTAGGACAGGCATAAGTTTTCAGTATGATCATTATAATGAAGATTTTAAGAATATTCATTATGCTCGCAAGGAAATAGTACCAGGTGCTTTTTTTGAATATACTTATACGCCCAATGATAAATGGAGCGTGGTTGCAGGAATAAGAGGAGATGACAATAATTTATATGGTGCATTTTTAACACCACGTTTAAATATGAGGTATGAGCCATTTAAAGGAACAGCTATAAGAATAAGTGCGGGAAGAGGACAAAGAACAGCTAATATATTTTCCGAAAACAATAGTGTTTTTGTAAGTGCAAGACAGGTGGTTATAAATCCTAAGCTTGCAGGTGCAGCTTATGGTCTTCAGCCTGAAATTGCATGGAATAAAGGAATTAGTATAGATCAAAAATTTAATCTATTTCAAAATTCCGCCACTTTAGGATTGGACTTTTTTAGAAACGATTTTGACAATCAGGTCATTGTGGATTTAGAAAATGCAAGAAGCGTGCAGTTTTATAATTTAAAAGGAAAGTCCTATTCTAATAGTTTTCAAGCAGAATTAAACATAACTCCCATAAAAAAACTGGATGTGCGAATGGCATATCGCTACTTTGATGTGAAGCAGTCCTATAATGGAATATTGCTGGATCGTCCTTTTATAGCAAAAAACAGAGCTTTTTTAAGTGTTGATTATGCTGCTGAAAATGCATGGAAGTTCAACTATACTGTGACGTATAATGGTAAAAAGAGAATTGTGAATACTACAGCGAACCCTTCTCTCTTCCAGTTAGATCCTTATTCTCCAAGTTTTATATTAATGAATGCGCAAGTGAGTAAGACTGTAGGAAAAAAATATCCCATGGATTTTTATGTGGGTTCAGAGAACCTCTCCAATGTCATGCAAAAAAATACGATCCTTTCAGCGAATAATCCTTTCAGCCCCTATTTTGATGCTTCTATGGTTTGGGGTCCAACCACAGGAAGAATGTTGTATATGGGATGGCGAATGAAAATAAAGTAAAAAAGTCAATCAAATTCAATTCAATTCAATTTCGATTGCAATCCTATAATTTTATTTCAGAACCACCTGAAATTTTATAAGTGGTATTGTCTATTTTGAAATAGATATCTATTGAACTTAAATTTTTAATTATTTTTTTGTCTACAGAAAATTTTAAGCTTTTGTATGCGTTGATATAATCCACTAAATCAATTTGAGTGGTATAATAGATATCTTTTTTATTGTAAACTAGCTTAAAGAATTTTTCTATTTCTGCCCATTTGTTTCCCTCTCCGTCATTCTCCCAGCTATGTCCCCAAACATCCAATAGGGCTGTAGTTTTAGATGTTAAAAAATCATTTACTAAATTATAAAAAACAGCCAATTCTTTTTTGTCATTTTCTGAATCATTGGGTTTAAAATAGGCTTTGGCAAATTGATGAATACTTGCAGGCCATCTTAAGAAATCCTTTGGGATGGAAAGATTGTAAGAGTCGTTTGTGGTTCTAGCATACTCGATCCCTATTCCGGTGATAGCATCCACTACAACATCATTATAATTACCAAAAGGGTAGGCCATTCCTCTAACAGTTTTACCTGTCAAGCGTTCTAATTCCTTTCTATCTTCAACTACTTCATAAATAATATCATTTTTAGGTAAGTCACTAAGTCCGGGGTGGTTGGCTGTATGAACAGAAACCTCGTGACCTGTAAATAAACTTTTTATTTCTGCTTTATTGAGATACCCTTTAGTGTCTAGTTTATTTGAATTTAAATGGAAAGTGCCCTTTAGACCATAATCATTCATCAGCTTCACCATTTGTCTATCAGCAATAGGCCCATCGTCGTAGCTTAAAATTAAGGCCTTGGTCTTACCTTCTGGGAAAAGTATTTCTATTCTGATACTGCTTGATGGGGCTTCATTTTTGGCTTGAGCAAAAATGACATTCGTAATACAAGTAAAACATATCGCCACTATTATAATTTTCATAGAACATTTTTATTTCGTAATGAAATGTATCAATTAATGAGAAATTTTAAATTCAATCACGAGATTAAATAAAGGTATTTTACTCAAATTTTTTACTGCGTGTACTATTGGTTCAGCAAATTTCACAGTGTTTGGAACTTGAATACCAGTTCCTGCTTTTACTTCTTTATTAAAACGAGGGTCAGTTAATTGTACTTCATTTAATCGTACCACTAATCTTTGTGCATGACTATGTAATTCACGAATATCACCTGCATCTAATCTTTCCTCAAAAATTCTAAATTCATCATCTTCATAAACAGTTTTATTTTTCAAAGGCTCCACCCAACTTTCTGGATGTGTAAGTGGGGGATGATTTTTTTTAAATGCAATTTCAAAGTAACTCCCTGTATTTATTTGGTAAAATTCCTTTTCTAAAAAGACAGCAACCTCACCACGCTCTAATACTTTGTTTCCTTTACTACTATTTACAATGGTTTTATCCAAAGCAGCAATGACTCTAGAGCTAAAAATTTCAGAGTTAGGATTGGCATGGTTTGTGATGTTATGACTTACTTGCATATAAGGGTTTTCGAATACAACCGAATCAAGGTTGTTAGGTAATTTATTTTGCCCATTTACGGTACTTATAAATCCTACTATCACAAAAAGCAATAATACATTTTTCATAGTATTAAATATAAGATTATTTTATAAGATAAGCGATTAATGGATCAAAATAAAAAGGGTCCCGATATATCGGGACCCTAGACTTACAAGTCTTTCGTTTTAAAATTACAGTTGCAAAGAACTATAGATTCAAAACAAATTAATACTCATTAAATTAGTCAGTATCAATAAATTTTATAACTTCAATTCATGAATAAATTAATTCCTTTTTTTTGTTTACTATTTGTAAATCAGCTTGTGGCACAAATGCCCATCCCTTCGTCGGGTAAAATTGTTAGGGTAGAAAACTTTATCTCCAAATATGTTAAGGCAAGAAATGTAGATATTTGGTTGCCAGAGAACTATAATGAAAACAGAAAATATGCTGTTTTATATATGCAAGATGGACAGGGATTATACGATGCCAATATTACCTGGAACCATCAAAGTTGGGAAGTGGACGATGTAATAACTCAATTAATTGCAGAGCATAAAATAAAGGATGTCATTGTAGTGGGAATTTGGAATGGTCAAACTGAAAGGCACGCTGAATATTTTCCACAAAAGCCATTTGAAAATTTAACTTCAATGGAGAGAGACACTGTAACGGCACAGTTACAAAGAGCTTCTAGAATTAAAGATGTATTCAATCCTATATCTGATCAATATCTACAATTTTTGGTGACTGAATTAAAGCCATACATTGATAAAAATTATGCTACTTATATCAATCCAGAAAACACTTTCATTGCAGGAAGTAGTATGGGTGGATTAATTTCAATGTACGCCATTTGCGAATATCCCAATGTTTTTGGAGGTGCCGCATGTATGAGTACGCATTGGCCAGGTACATCTGCAACAGATAATAATCCGATACCCAATGCTTTTTTAAATTATATGAGCGCGCATTTACCTAACCCTAAAAATCATAAAATATATTTTGATTATGGGGATCAAACATTGGATGCAATGTATCCACCTCTACAAAAAAAGGTGGATAGTGTTATGACTACTAAAGGTTATTCCAATGCTAACTGGATGACAAAGTTTTATCCAGGTGATAATCATAGTGAAGTTTCATGGAATAAGCGCTTTCATATTCCTGTTACATTTTTATTAAAAAAGTAATAAAAATATTTTAATTTCTAAAATTATCTAGAATAAAAAAGGGTCCCGGAATATTGGGACCCTTTTTTATAGAAAAATCTTACTTTTAAAAATTACAGTTCCAAAGAATTTTATATTTAAAATAAATTAGTTTATAAATATATTAATCAGCAGCATAAAATTTTCTATACAATTGACCTGTAATAAAAACAGCATTTGTGTCTTTATTCTTATTCGCCCAAGCTTTAAATTTTGGATGGTCGTGTATTGTTTTGTAGTCTTGATCTGAAGTCCAATGTCCTATGGTACAATTTCTATAGGTTTTGGTGGTATCAGAAGCATCTAATTTTAAGTAACTATAATAATTTTTAGGAAAACCTATTTCAGCCATAATTGCATTTATTTCCTTTAAGCTAGCAATATAGGTCTTCTCCATGTCTGCATTTTTAACATCATAAAAATGCACAGACGTAATCGCTTTTTGTGCAGAGGCTGTCATGTTAAAACCAATTACACCAAGCATTAATAAAAAAATAAGTTTTTTCATATGTTGTTTTTTTTAATTTATTAAGATTTATTTTTTTATTTTGTAGCTGCTGGAAGATCTGTATTGGAAATATCTCTATGAACTTTCCATTTACCATCTTCTTTTTTCCAAAGCACTAAATATTTACCTTTATCAATTGGAGCGTCCTCTTTAGTTTTGATTTCAAATAATCCTTCTTCAGTAACAAAGTTTTCGTCACCCCAAACTTCTAAAGTGGTAAGAGTCAATTTACTAACACCCGCACGTATAAAACTACCCCAAACAGCTGCTAATTGATCATTTCCTTTTACAGAAGGCATATTATTTAACATCAATAAACCATCCTTGCTATAAGCTGATGCCATACCAGCAGAATCACCTTTAGCCATGAATTCAACTAATGCTTGATCAGCTGCTTCAATTTCTTTTTTAGCATTTGCTAAATCGAATGCAGGTTTTGTTTCAGATTTGCATGCGAATAAGCTTGATGCAATTAAAGCTGTGAATAGAATTTTTTTCATATTTTTTATTTTAAGGATATGAATTTAAAACTAAATTCAATACATCTTAATAAAATCTGTATTTTTTAGTATCTAAAAGATAGCATTATTTTGAAAGCCTACACTCTGCTACTCTTGCAATTTATATAAAAAAGTGAGTTTAACATGCATAAATCGTAAATCATTGAATTACAATGTTTTATATACGGAAACAACTTCCCCCTTTTTAATTAAGATTTAAACCTTTAATTTGGATTTAAATCCAGTACTATGATCAATAAAAAAGTTGCCAACGTAGAAGAAGCCATTATGGACATCAAGGATGGAGATACACTTATGTTAGGTGGATTTGGTTTATGTGGTATTCCCGAAAATTGCATTGCTGCCATTGTTCAAAAAAGAATTAAAAATCTTATTTGTATTTCCAATAATGCAGGAGTAGATGATTTTGGTATTGGCCTCATGTTGCATCAAAAGCAAGTCAAAAAAATGATCTCGTCTTATGTAGGCGAAAATGCGGAGTTTGAAAGACAATTACTTTCTGGCGAGCTTGATGTTGAATTGATACCTCAAGGAACTTTAGCTTTTCGATGTATGGCTGCCGGATATGGGATGCCTGCTATTTATACCCCTGCTGGTATTGGAACAGAAGTGGCGATAGGTAAAGAAATTAGAAATTTTAACGGCAAAGACTATCTATTAGAAAAAGCATTCGATGCTAATTTTGCTATTGTAAAAGCTTGGAAAGGAGATACTGCAGGTAATTTAATATTTAAAGCTACTTCCAGAAATTTTAATTCAGTGATGGCTATGGCAGGCAAAATTACCATTGCAGAGGTGGAAGAATTAGTGGAGCCAGGTGTTTTGGATCCTAATCAAATACATACACCTGGTGTTTATGTGCATAGAATTTTTCAAGGTAGTCATTATGAAAAAAGAATTGAACAGAAAACCATTACCGTATAATACATTACTAAATTTATTTTCATGTTAGATAAAGAAGGAATTGCTAAAAGGATTGCACAAGAAATACAAAATAATTCTTACGTGAATTTAGGTATTGGTATTCCCACTTTGGTGGCCAATTACATTCCCAAACATATTCATGTTTGTTTTCAATCAGAAAATGGACTTTTAGGAATGGGGCCTTTTCCAAAGGAATCAGACGTGGATCCCGATTTGATTAATGCGGGCAAACAAACCATTACGATGTTACCTGGGGCTGCTATATTTGATTCTGCTATGAGTTTTGGTATGATTCATGCACAAAAAATTGATTTAACTATTTTGGGTGCTATGGAAGTTTCTGAAATGGGAGATATTGCTAATTGGAAGATACCCGGTAAAATGGTAAAGGGTATGGGGGGTGCCATGGATTTAGTAGCTTCTGCAAAAAATATTATTGTAGCGATGCAACATGTAAACAAAGCAGGGGAAAGTAAATTATTACCATCATGTACTTTGCCTCTCACTGGAATTAGATGTGTGAAAAAAATAGTAACAGAGCTTGCTGTGTTAGCAGTGTTACCTGAAGGGGGCTTTAAATTATTAGAAAGAGCGCCAGGTGTTTCGGTAGACACCATAAAAAAAGCCACTCTTGGAAAACTCATCATTGAAGGTGATATTCCAGAAATGGCTTTTGATTAAATATTCTTTTTTATAAGTTGCCTCTCAAATCTTGTTCTCTTTCAAGCGCTTCAAATAATGCCTTGAAATTGCCTGCACCAAAGGACTTAGCTCCTTTTCTTTGGATGATCTCGAAGAAAAGGGTAGGTCTATCTTCCACTGGTTTGGTGAAAATTTGCAACAAATAACCTTCCTCATCTCTGTCTACTAGAATGCCTAATTTTTTTAGAGGTGCTACATCTTCGTCAATGGGTCCAATACGATCTAACAAGTCGTCATAATATGTAGAAGGTATATTTAAAAACTCTACCCCACGGCTACTTAATTTTTCAACAGTATCTACAATATTATCTGTTGCAATAGCAATATGCTGTACGCCAGCATCTTTATAAAAATCTAAATACTCTTCTACCTGTGATTTCTTTTTTCCCTCTGCTGGTTCATTGATTGGAAATTTTACGAATCCATTTCCATTACTCATTACTTTACTCATGAGCGCAGAGTATTCGGTTGAAATTTGTTTGTCATCAAAAGTCAAAATATTTTTAAAACCCATCACCTCTTCGTAGAATTTTACCCAAGTATTCATTTGATTCCAACCCACATTACCCACACAATGATCAATATACTTAAGCCCTACAGGAGCTGGGTTGTAGCTGTTTTCTAATTTTCTAAATCCGGGCATAAAAATGCCTTTGTAATTTTTTCTTTCAATAAATAAATGCACGGTATCGCCATAAATATGAATACCACTAATTTTAACTTCACCCGATTCATCTTGAATAGTGTGTGGTTGCAAATAAGGCTTTGCACCTCTTTTTACGGTTTGTTCAAAAGCGTCATAAGCATCATCTACACTCAGTGCTATCGCTTTCACTCCATCTCCATGTTTGTGAATATGATCTGCAATTGCTGAGCTGGAATGTAAAGGCGTAGTTAAAATTAATTTTACTTTATCCTGTATTAAAACGTAAGATACTTTTTCTTTATCGCCCGTTTCAGGCCCACTATATGCATAATTTTGATAACCAAAAGCTGTTTTATAATAATGTGCTGCTTGTTTTGCATTACCCACATAAAACTCCACATAATCGGTTCCTAATAAGGGTAAAAAATCCTGATAAATTCCATTGCTTTCCATTGATATTTTTTTATGTTTTTTCTAGTGAAGGAATTTTATTTTTCTATCTTAATGTATTCTCTATTATAGTATTGTATTCTATTCTATATTATGTTGCCAACTCTTATGATAACTTTCGTCTTCAATTAACAAAGCCTCTTCTGTAATCATTAAGGGTTTAAAAGGATCTATCATGACTGCTAATTCGTCTGTTCTTTCCTTACCAATTGATTTCTCTACACTGCCTGGATGTGGACCATGAGGTATTCCTCCCGGGTGTAAGGTAATTTGACCTTGTACCACCGATTTTCTGCTCATAAAATCACCATCTACATAATACAACACTTCATCACTATCAACATTGCTATGGTTATAAGGTGCTGGAATAGATAGCGGATGATAATCATATTTTCTAGGGACAAAAGAACAAATCACAAAATTGTTTGCTTCAAAGGTTTGATGCACAGGGGGTGGTTGGTGTAGCCTTCCTGTAATGGGTTCAAAATCATGAATGGAAAACGCCCATGGATAATGATATCCATCCCAACCTATAAAATCAAATGGATGTGTTCCATATGTATAAGGATAAATTAAACCTTGTTTTTTAATCAAAATTTTAAAGTCACCTTCTTGATCAAAAGTTTCTAAGTCAATAGGTCTTCTTATATCGCGTTCGCAGAATGGCGCGTGTTCCATTAACTGTCCAAATTGATTTTGATAACGCTTAGGAAAACGAATAGGACTATAACTTTCAATAATAAATAAACGATTATTTTCGTCATCAAATTCCAATTGATAAATAGTGCCTCTAGGAACTACTAAATAGTCACCGTAAGAAAATTTAATTTTTCCAAATCCTGTTTTTAATGTGCCTGAACCTTTATGCACAAAAATCACTTCATCTCCTTGACTATTTTTATAAAAATAATCTGTCATTGATTTTTTAGGTGCTGCTAAAGAAATTTGCAAATCGGAATTTACTAAAACAGGTTTTCTGCTTTTTAAATAATCTTCTTCCGGTTTGATATTAAAACCTAACAAACTTGTATGACGTAAATGTTTTTCTTTGGCAATTTTTGGTTCCACAGAATAGGATTCGCCTAATGATTTAACAATGGTTGGCGGATGGGTATGGTAAACCAATGAATACATGCCAGAGAAACCTTCAGTTGAAACCAACTCTTCAGCATATAATTTTCCATTGGGTTGTCTAAATATGGTATGTCTTTTTGCGGGAATCTTTCCCAATGAGTGGTATATTGGCATAAATTAGATTTTCAAGCACCACAATACTAACAATTATTAGCAAAAGATAAAATATTATTTTTAACTTTGATAAGCTATAGACTCGGAAATAATTGCCTCGGTCTTTTAAAACCATTACACTCTAAAATATTGATAATCAATGAAATTAGTTAGTTATTTACATAATGGGGCAACAAAATTAGGAGCTGTTGTACAGGAGGAAGTTTATTCCCTTCAAGCGGTCAATGAAGACCTCCCCAATGACCTAATTAATTTCATACAAATGGAGGATGAAGTAAGGCAAGAAACTGAAAAAAAACTCTTATCCATGGTAGCAGCTGCTTCATTGATTGCTCCTGTGAAAGATTATATTTTATTAGCACCTGTGCCTCGCCCCACTTCTTGTAGAGATGGGTATGCATTTCGTCAACATGTAGAAGCTGCAAGAAGAAATAGAGGCGTAGAAATGATTAAAGAATTTGATCAATATCCCATATTTTATTTTACGAATCATAATGCAATTCAAGGGCCTGGGCCTATTACTTGCATGCCCGATCATTTTCACCAACTTGATTTTGAATTAGAAATTGCTATTGTCATTGGAAAAGAAGGTAGAAATATAAAAGCAAAAGATGCGGATAAATATATTGCTGGCTTTACCATCATGAATGACTTAAGTGCTAGAAAATTACAAATAGAAGAAATGCTATTAAATTTAGGACCCGCTAAAGGAAAAGATTTTTCAACAGTGATAGGCCCATGGTTAGTGACCCCCGATGAATTAGCAAATTTTTTAGTTCCTGCAAAACAGGGGCATGTTGGCAACAACTATAATTTATCTATGAAGTGTTGGGTGAATGATCAACTTGTTTCCTCCGGAAATGTAAAAGACATGGATTGGACATTTGCGGAAATTATTGAAAGATGTTCTTATGGAGTTACGATGTATCCAGGGGATGTCATTGGCTCTGGAACCGTTGGTACTGGCTGCTTTTTAGAACTTAATGGTACTGGAAAACTCAATAACCCTAACTATACGGCACAGTGGCTGCAACCTAATGATGTAGTGACTATGCAAATAGATGGGTTAGGAACATTGACCAATACGATACAAGCCGAAGCAACCGATTGGTCTATACTTTCATTAAAAAAATAATTGAATTAAATTATTCCAGATGCTCACTCTATCAACAGATGAATTAAGTACACAAGAAATACAAAAGTATTTACAATACGCAATTGCACCAAGACCTATTTGTTTTGCATCTACTATTGATTTGGAAGGGAATGTGAACTTAAGTCCTTTTAGTTTTTTTAATTTATTTAGCATAAACCCGCCTGTTTGTATTTTTTCTCCTTCTAGAAGAGTCAGAGATAATACAACAAAGCATACACTTGAAAATTTGAAACTAATACCAGAATGTGTAATCAATATTGTGAACTATGAAATGGTGCAACAAATGTCTTTAACAAGTTGTGATTATCCAAAGGGCACGAATGAATTTGTGAAAGCGGGGTTTACCGAATTGGCATCTGATCTTGTCAAACCCCCAAGGGTGGCAGAAGCTCCTATTCAACTTGAATGTATAGTTCAGGAAATAATAACCTTGGGCGAAAATGCAGGTGCAGGTAATTTAGTTTTAGCATTGATTAAAAAAATACACATTAAAGAGGAAGTGCTGGATGCGAATAAAAATATTGATCAAGCTAAATTAGATTTAGTAGCTCGTTTGGGGGGTGATTGGTATGCTAGAATTACTGAAGAAAATTTATTTAAAGTAGAAAAGCCTAACACTAAATTGGGTATTGGGTTTGATCAACTTCCTCTTGGTATTATGAGTTCTACTTTGTTAACCAATAATGAAAAAGCGCAATTAGCCAATATTAATGTATCCCCTGATGATCTGGTAAAACAAAAGTCTCACTTTTCGGAAGCGACTATTTTAAAAATCAAATCGGCGTTAGCAAATAATTCCGTCGTACTTGCTTGGGAAATTATTCAAACTTCAGTTTAGAATCAATAATACTCAATCCATCTTTGATTAACTTGGTATATTTTGGATGCTTCACCATTTGTGCATTTAAATAGGCTCTAATATCACTTGCTACTTCAGTATTGTTAGGATCTACGTCGACTAACTCTAATATCTCAAGAGCACCTAACCAGTCTTCTGAAAATTCTTTTTGCAAGGTTTCCCATATTTTCAAAAGGGAATCATCTTGAATGCCTTGTTCTCTATAGGTTCTTATTTGCTGAAATAAATCCTGATACTTTACATCCTTAGCGCTATAGTTTTGCTGATAAGTCCTTTGAGTTGAAACATGCAATTGATCTTCAAAAATAATTTTATCAGCAACGCCATTAAAGACAGAGATAATCGAATTTCCAATAGCCATATCGTAATTTCCCCAGGAGGGCTCAAAATATATATTTCCTTCGGCATCAGTCACCGAACAATTTTTAAATGTGATAATTATTAATTTACCTTCTTTGAAAGTAACGCCAATGAGTGTTCCATGCACCTGAATCCCATTTTCATAATTCATCTTAACAGTTGCGTCTAACACAAAACCTAATTGGATTAAATCTTCCTTCGTACAATCTTCTAGTTTTTTAGAAATGTTTAATAGTTGACCCACAGGAGCGCCAAAACCAGCTGCATGATAATCAGGTCCATGTCCGTCTAAGAGCTGATCATTAAAACAAAGTGTTGTTGGCCCCATTGTATTGATATACTTAATTTGTTCGTGTTGATCCTTGTGTACTTTACTAAATACTCCAGACACTTGCACACCTGAACTAAAAGTAGCGGTACAAATATTTTTACATTCAATTGCTTTTAAAATACTTTCAAGGCCACCTAATCGGAATGCCATTGTACTTTCAAATTGTTGTAATACATCAATTAAATTTTGAAAAGTAGGTGTTACAAATAATTGCGGTTGTTCTTTAGTAATGTCGTATCCATATTTCAAGGCATCAATCGTGTAAGCTATTTTTTTAACTTCTGGTTGCATACAGGAAGCACTTTCTCCTATAGATGAAAGTAAACCAGCACCGTATATTTTAGGATGGTTAATATCACCAATTAATCCATACTCTACCGACCACCATTGCAATCTACTTAAAAGTGCCATTTCGGAAGGGGCACCTAAATTTTGTTGATTATGTAAAACCAATGCTTCTGCATTCGCTAAATCTGTTGGATCCACATTTGCCATTTCTTTTAAAATAGAAAGGGCACGTATTGATTCATATAGTTCATAATCCTTTGAAGAAAACAACGCCTTTGTTCCCATCTTTCCTAAATAACTTAAATATTGATTGTATTTAGCGTCACTAATGATGGGGGCATGTCCTGCAGATTCGTGGATAATATCAGGGGCGGAAGTATATTCAATATGTTCAAGCTGTCTTATGTCAGCTGCAATGACCAAAACACGATAAGCTTGAAACTCCATAAAAGCTGCGGGCGGAATAAATCCATCTACTGTCGCAGCACCCCATCCAATCTCAGACAAGGCATCATTGATTTCTTGTAAGCTTGGAATTTTTTCAATCGTAAGTCCTGCTTTTTTTAATCCGGGTATATAAGGGTAATACGCTACATTTTTTAAGTAACTATAATTTTGGCGCATTACATAACGCCATACAGCATGATTTACGGATGTGTATTTATCGTATTCTTGTTCAACAATATATTTTCTTAAATGTAAAGGGAGATTTGCAACTTGTTCATTATTGTAATCAAAAAATGTATTCATATTATGATGTATAAATTTAAATATTTCAATGAGCCAATTACAAATTGGTTATTGAAATTTTAAATAGTTGGCGTCAAAAAGATTTTTTAATTTTTTGGCTTGAACTACATATGCATTTTTATCGGACCAAGCATCCACAGGATTTAAAATAGAATCTGGTATTTCAGGACAACTCGCCGGGATAGATAAATTAAAATAAGGCTCCGTATGAAAAGAAACGTTTTGAAATAAATTTTCATGAATAGCATTTATCATAGCTCTTGTATAAGCCAAATTAATTCTTTTACCTACTCCATATCCGCCACCAATCCATCCCGTATTAATGAGCCAAACTTTAGTTTGATGTTGATTCATTTTTTCTGCTAATAACTTTGCATACACAATTGGTTTCCAAACCATGAATGCCGCGCCAAAGCAGGAAGAGAATGTAGCCACTGGTTCGGTTACACCCATTTCGGTACCAGCAACTTTTGCCGTATAGCCACTTATAAAATGATATTGTGCTTGTTCCGAATTTAATGAACTAATAGGAGGTAGTACACCAAATGCATCACAGGTTAAAAATATGATATGATTAGGATGCTTTCCAATGCAGGGAATTTTGGCATTACTAATAAATTCAATTGGGTAAGAAGCTCGCGTATTTTCTGTGATGGATGGATTGGTATAATCTACTTTGTTAGTTGCAGGATCATACACTACATTTTCTAAAATAGTTCCTTTTCTGATGGCTTGAAAAATTTCAGGTTCTTTGGATGACTCTAAATTAATAACCTTTGCATAGCAGCCGCCTTCTATATTTGAAATGCCCTTATCGCTCCAAATATGTTCATCATCTCCTATTAATTTTCTATGAGGATCGGCAGATAAAGTGGTTTTTCCTGTGCCACTTAATCCAAAAAACAAACTTACTTCTCCTTTTTCAGATTCATTAGCCGAACAGTGCATAGATAAATTTTGCTTCAATGGCATGAGGTAATTCAGCAATGAAAAAACAGCTTTTTTCATCTCGCCTGCGTATTCTGTCCCAAAAATTAAAATTTCTCTTTTTTCAAAAGATAGTTGGATGGAAGTTTTTGATGTAATGCCTTTAATGGAAAGGTCTGCCTTGGTAGCACCTGCGTTGTAAAGAATATAATCAGGTGTGCCGAATGTTTCTAATTCTTTTGGAGTAGGTCTAATAAGCATATTAAACATAAACAATGCATGGTATGCTTTTGTGCATATAACTCTCACTTTAATTCTATTCTCTATATCCCAAACGGCATAACCATCTAATACATATAGTTCCTTACATTGATTAAAAAAATGAATTGCATTTACTTTTGATTGTTCAAAAGAAGCAGTGTCAATTGGCATATTAACATCACCCCAATTTATATTTTCCTTGGAGCTTTCTTCAACAACAATTCTTTTATCTTTTGGACTACGGCCTGTTTTTTCACCAGAATAAACCATCAATGCCTCAGTATCAGCAAGAGCTGAACTTTCATCTGTCTCAAGTGCTAATTTAATTAATTTCTCACTTGATAAATTGACATAAATTTTTGCGGTATTGATGCCAAGGTTTGATAAAACGCCCATAAGGAGATATTTACTGCAATAATACTAACAAATGGTAGCTTTTATACAATTAAATCGTAGAAATTTAGATTTTTTTCCTAGAGGTAAATTTTAACTGGACTTTAGCCTCTAAATAACCCTAATACCCTAAATAATTAGATTATTTAGGCTTGAATTTATCCAATTATAATAATGGATTCCACCATTTTTTCTGCTTTCTGAAAATCATAGAAAGCTCAAATGTATTGGGGCGAATGGATGAATTTTTGATACCAGATTCTTGTATATCGTATGAAAATCCAAATTGTAATTGATTGTAGGTAAATCCAATATAAGGAATGATTGCATTTTTTACTCGATAATACAATCCAATATTAAATGATTCTTGAAAATCTTGATAGGCTTCATTCATTGAATATTCTAAATGTCCGCCACCGATAAAGTAGGTATTCCCTTCCTGAATTTGATAATAGCCTTTTAAAAATAATAAGGTTTTATAATCTAAAAATTGCGAAAAGTTAATATGTGCATTGTATCGAGGTGCAACATATTGTGTTCCATTTCCAAATACGGATATTTGATTTTTATAAAATTTGTAACCAGAAATTCCTACATCTAAAACGTTTTTCTCAGTTGCATAGGAGTATAATAAACCAGCGCTTGTTGAAGTGGTTGCTGGTATGTCTTTAAATGTAGTTTCTCCAGTGGGCAAAGCTCTATCAAATCCGTATAAATTTAGTTGCTCACTCGTACTTAAGCCAGCATAATCAATATTGGTTTTATTATAGGTAAATCCAAGTCCAGCGGTTAAAGAATGGCTATGTTCTTCATATTTATCTAAGGTAATGTGATAAGAACTATTGATAGAAAAAAAAGTATTCTTATATAATCCTTCCATGGCATCATCCGATAAAAACATAGCCCCTAAGCCCAGAAAGCTGGTATTATTATTATCATAGTTATCAAAAAGTCTTCCATCTAAAGAAATCAACTTTGTATTGTAATTGACTCCTGGTCCAAAAGTTTGTTTTCGGTAAATAGAATTTGCCTCCCATTTATTATCTGATTTTCCTGCTAATGCTGGACTTATAGTTAATGGAGAAGCAAAAAACTGCGAGTAATTAGGATCTTGACTAAAAGAATTTTTGGCTTCTAATAGAAAAGATAAAATCAATAATATATAAAATAGTTGCTTTCTCATTTACCTTAATAACATTACACTTCCAGTTTTTGAAAATATTTTACCATTGATGTCTTCCCCTTCTGCGAACCATACATAAGCATCAATAGGTTGTAAATGTCCGTTCGCAATACCATCCCAAGGAATATTATTAGATTTGCTTTCAAACATGAGTTGACCAAATTTGTTATATATTTTTATAAAATGAAAATTTTTGATGCCTGCTAAATAAGGATATAATTGATCATTTACGCCGTCACCGTTAGGAGAAAAAGATTTTGGAACAAAAATGTCCACTATATCATTAGCAAAAACATATACAGGTAAAGTATCTGTAGTGATACACCCGTATTTAGTGATATAATTTATTTTGTAAATCTGGTTGGTATTAAAATTAAATAAAGGACTTGCAATTTTAGTGGAATCTAATCCCCAAAAAGGCTCCCATTTATATTGATAGCTTTCTCCAATTAAATCTCGACCCTTAATACGTGTGTTGGTATTAATATAGGTTGTGATAGGAGGAAGTTTCACACCTGGTTCTGCAAGTCTAATTAAAATCGTAGAATCTTTTGTAGTAGTATAATTACAAATGAGGGATTTTGCAATCAATCTAATAGTGTAAGAACCTCCATTTTTAAAGGTGTATTTTGAATTGTATCCATTAGATGAATCCATCTTGTTAAAATACCAAGTCCAATTTAATTGCCCAGTTTTTAATGTGTCTGTAAGATTTGTAAAATTAATGGGGAGTAAGCTACATGAAATATCATTCGTAAAATTAATAGCAGGATTTACAAAAACCTGTCTCATGGTGACTGTGTTAATGGTTTTATTAATACAGCCAAAACTATTTTTAGTTTCTGCATAATAAATCCCAGGCTTTCCTACTTGTATGTTGTTATTGCTAGATTGAATAAAGAGCGTATCATTATAATACCATTTATATAAACTAGCCGTTGCATTATTAATATTTAATGGTAGAGTTTGATTAATACATATTTGATTTCCGGAAGGCGCATATATAGAATCTTTGGGTAGCGGAAGAATTTGCTGAGTGTTGATGATAGTGGATGTATCATTGTAGCAAAAAGCGTCTTGTATATTTACAAGTTTAAATTTGTAAGGACCTACTTCAGGCAATTTATTCACTACTACTTTTTGACTAGGTGCAGTTAAATTTTTGAGTGTATTAGCAATTCCTGAAATAGGATCAATGTATGAAATGTTCCAAGGTCCATTACCCAGTAATGTAAGGTATAAGGTATCAGCAACATTGGGACAAACTTCATTGATAGAAGTGACTAAATAGGTGGGAATTGGATTTACATTCACTGTTAGTTTAAAATCACTTCCATTACAACCATTATTGCTAGGTCTAATTTTATAAATTGCTTTTGCTGTATTAATACTTGGGTTAAATAATTTTTGCTTAATATTTTTATGCAATAAGCTATCCGAAGTATAACCATTCACAACGCCATAAGGTTGGCTCACCGGGTTAGCCCATTCAAATACAGAATTATCGGGAATTTTATTGGGCACAAATACAAAATCTGCCCCACTGCAAATACTTATTTCTTGATCCGAAACAGTAGGCGTAGGAGTTGTATTTACAATTAAATTAAATGGTGCAATGCTACAGCTGCTATTAATTGGTTGAATCGTATAAATAGCAGTTGCATTATTGAGTGTATTATTATATAGACTATCAATTACAATAGTTTGCGGGGTGGTAGCTGCTTTATAACCTGTCAAACTATTAGAGGGCAGAATAACTGGATTGCCCCATTTATATGTCGTATTAAATGGCATTAAATTATTAGGAAGATTAAAGGAAGATCCGCTACATACCGTAATTGTTTTATCGCTTAACAGTGGCGCCGGATTCACTAATACTTTTACAATATAACTTGTATCTGAGCAACCATTGGCAGTCATCACCAATTTATATGTTACATTAATGGGGTTAATGGTGCTATCAATTAGTGTTTCTTTTATAAATCCAACTCCTGCGGATTTTGCATTTTGCAAACCAATGGTAGCATCTCTATACCAATTAAAAACAGTACCAATAATATTACTAGTTGGGGTATAATTAAATTCGGTATTGCTACAAATTGCTGGAGCTACAAAATTTGAAGTTAATACAGGTAAAGGGTTTACTAATATGGTTAAAGTAAAAGGTTTACCTAAACACCCATTACTTATTTGACTTGGCAATGATGGGGTCACCGAATAAATTGCATAACCCACTTGATTCCCATTATTAAATAATTTTTGGTTGATTATTTTTTGTGAAATATAAGTTTGAGAACTGCTTCCAAATACGCCTCCTGTATTCGCAATAGATGACCATGTATATAATGTGTTTTGAGGTAAAGTGGCAGAGGTAATATTAGCTTCAGTACCACTGCATATTGTAGAACTAATATCTGGAGATACTAGTACCGGGTTTACGGTAGCAAAAATTGTTTCTGCATTACTACATCCATTCGCAGATAAGGTATAGATATAAGGCACCAGTAAAACATTTGATGTTTTATTGGTTAAAATTTCAGATATATTTCCTGATCCATTTGTGAGTGCTTCATTAATGCCGGCAACATAACTTCTTTCCCAGTTGAATAAAACATTTATAGTACTTGAAGTAGCAGAGTAATTTAATGTTGCACCTGAACAAATAGAAGCAGGAGCTGCGCTGCTATTCAATTTTGGAATGGGGTTCACCACTACAAAAACCGTTTGTTTATTTAAATTAGTACAACCATTGGAAGAAAGGGTAAATGAATATTTAACAGTAATGGGATTACTTGTATTGTTGATTAATGTTTCATTGACATCACCATATCCATATTTAGGTAAATTATCTATACCAGAAACAGTATCTCTTGTCCATAAAAAGGAAGTCCCAGTGATATTGCTTGTTGGCAAATAAATAAAAGAGGTTTTGCTACAAACGGCAGTAGGATTTAAGGTACTAGATAATATAGCGTTACTTGAATTAACATTCACATTTACGAAAAAATTATTGCCGGTGCAACCATCTGTAATGGGTGTAACTTCATATTTTGCTAAACCTACACTCACATTTGAATTAGAATTGATGAGTGTTTGAGAAATGGTATCTACAAATAATGCATTGGCTTGACCTCCTAAAATACCAGTCGTAATAGTAGGAGTGAGCCAGGAAAATTTGGTGCCCATAGGAGCGTTATTAGGCACTGTTATAAAAGTACCTCCGCTACAAATAGTAGTACTAATATCTTGCAAAGCTGCTCTTGGTGTAACTGTTACAACTACTTTAAAAGGGTTTCCTTGACAACCTCCTGTACTAGGGGTTACATTATAAGAAGCAGTAGCAACTGCATTTGTTTTATTTAATAAATTTTGGCTAATATTTGTAACAGCTGAATCCTGTTTGCTACCTCCTGATAATGCGTTGGCTGGGCTAATGACAGGATTATTCCATGTATAAGTAGTGATAGCATTAATGGGTAATCCTGTTGGAGATGCATCAAAGGCGGTATTGCTACAAATTTTAGAAGTAACAAGTCCTACTACAGGAACTGGGTTTATAGTTTCAATTAAATTAAATGTATTACCCGTACAACCATTTGCGATGGGGGTGATGATATATTTTGCAATGGCGTTCGCGAGTGTGACATTAATTAAAGTGCCCGTAATATTAGATGCAGGAGTTAGTTTAGCTAATCCGCCAGAAATATTATTTAATGGAATTTCTGGTGCGTTCCAAGTGTATAATGTTCCAGGAATAGAACTGTTAGGAATCACAGAAAAAGGAGTTCCACTACAATTTGATTGCACAATATCAGGAACTGTAGGCAAAGGATTCACGTTTACTAATAAAGTAAAGTCAGGCCCTATACATCCATTGGTATTGGGTTTAATGGTATAAATGGCAGTAGAAGAAGTATCTGCACTATTTGTCAATGTTTGATTGATATTATTTACAGGCAAGGACTGAGAGCTACCGCCACTCAGTTTAGAATTTTGCGGGTAAGAAGGTAAATTCCAAGTATAGGTAGTTCCTTCCGGTGGATTATAAGGATTAAATATAAAATTAACCCCACTGCATGAGTTATAAGTTTGAGTAGTGTATGTCGCGATTGGTTTTACTGTTACTAAAATATTAAACGGAGCTCCAGAACAGCTTCCTGCATTTGGTGTTATGGTATAATTTGCAGTAATTGGTGAAACAGTATTGTTTGTTATGGTTTGACTAAATGAAGCTTGTGCACTTTTTGCAGATTCTCCACTAGTCGTATTAGCAGGACTAATAGTGGGTGTTGACCAAGTGTATGTTGTATTAGTTGGAACACCCGACTGTGTTAAGGTAAGTGCCGAACCGCTACAAACAGTAGCGACTTGATTTATATTTACAATATTGGGTAAAGGATTCACCGTCACAATTGCATTAAATATACTTCCAGTACATTTATCTGTTACGGGAGTCACTACATACGTTGCTGTAGCAGCTGAAGTTGTGTTATTAGTTAAAGTTTGACTAATCACACTTATAGGACTGGTTTGATTAGTGCCACTGCTAATTGCACTTGTTGTTGGGGCAATAGAAGGCGCTAAGGACCAAGTGAAATTAGTTCCAACTGGGAATGAACTTAAAGAAATATTAAAAGGTTGGTTGCTACAGGTTGTAGCAGTTTGTTGGGTGGTTGTTGAAACAGGATTTAAAATTACAGTAATAGGAAAAGTGGGACTCGTGCAACTGTATGATCCAGTAATTGCAATTGGTGTAACTGTATAATTTAAGGTAACAGGAACAGTTCTTGAAATAGGGTTATTGGTTAATGTTTGATTAATTAAAGATGCTTGTGAAGTTTGAGCACTCGCTCCGCTAACAGTTCCAGCACCAGTACTAATAGTAGGCGTTGTCCAAGTAAATACTGTTTTTGGAGGAATAATATCATTGATGTTCACATTCATTGAACTTCCACTACAAACATTTATTTGCTTAGAAGTGATTATTGCAATTGGATTGATAGTAATATTTACTACTTCTGTCGTCAGACATTTTCCGCCTGCGCCATAAGTTAAATTATAAAAATAACTAACCGAAATAGGGGTATTAAGTGTATCATTTAATGTTTCGTTAATAGCACTACTATTACCTGTACTCGAACTTTCTTTAATTCCATATTGATTTGGTCTAACCCAGCCTTGAAATGTAACACCATTACTTGGCGATGCAGTTGCAGTGAACGTGGTTGATGCACCACTACATTTTGGAGCAATGGTACCTTTATTACTAATGGTAGGTGCTGTTCCTCCGGTAAGATTTACAGTCACATTAAAAGTAAATGAAGGATTGATACAATCTCCAACCCTGGGTGTTACTGTATAGGTTGCAGTGCCTGAAGTATTTGCAGCACCAGTATAAACTAATGGTTGAACAATATAAGATTGTGGTGTAGTTTGCCCTGTTCCATTTATTACACCTGTACTCATAATGGGAGTCGTCCAAGTATATTGAGTATTAGTAGGAACACCACTTACACTAGCATAAAAATTAGATCCACTACAAATAGAGGGCGCAATTGTGCTTGCATCAATCACCATATTTGTAGGATTGATATTTACAGTTACTGTAAATGGGTTCCCATAGGATGGAGTGATATAATACACTACAACTCCAACAACGTTTCCGCTAACATACAAAGTTTGATTAAATATTTTTGTACTAATGCTGTTAGTGTTATAGCCAGAAACAGATCCTGTCCCTACTGAATAATTCCAAGTGTAGTTAGTTGTATCAGGTAATCCAAAATCAGCCGAAGTCAAATTTATTGTAGCGCCACTACAAATGGACTTGGACTGGTTTACCTGTGAATAAGATATATTATTGTGCAGTAAAAATAAAAGGATAAAACTCAAATACTTCATACCTAGAATTGCAAATATTTAATTATATGAATGAGTTGAGGTTTTTGTTAATTAAGCAAAACGGGAAATAATAAATTTAGATTTTTTCCTGTCTTTGAAGATAATAAAAAACCTTAATTATAGCTTTACTTCACTCAAAAATGTTGGGTGCAAATCGCTTCTTGATGTGAGAACATTAAATAATGTGTTTTAGTGGAAATTATTTTTCCATTATTTGTTTTATTTAATTGGTAATCAATAAAATAAAGAATCCACTCCCCAATAAATAGCGGTCTTTGAAGTGAGGTAGCATTCAAATTTTAAGAAATTATTAATTTTACCAGCCTTCTCTTTCCCCTAGTTGTGTAATATGGGCTATATGATGTTTACCATGCCATGTATATACAGCAAAAAAGTCCCACAAACTAATTTGCACATTGTGAGTAGGGTGATAAAATTTCTTTTGCCATTGCTCTTCGGTTAAACTAGACAATAGGTCTGTCCATCTTTGATGTAATGCATCTAAAAGTGTAATTGAAACACTTATAGGAGTATGTAACACATCGGCTGTAAATGACCAATCATGTTCGCTGTAATCTTTAATGGTAGGAACATCTTCGGTTAATGCTAATTTAAATACAATAAAAGCGTTCATATGACTATCGGCTAAATGATGTACCACTTGAAGTACAGACCATCCGCCTTCTCTGTAAGGAGTATCTAATTGCTGTTTACTTAAATTCTTAGTCACCAAGTTCAAATTGCCTGGCATACTTTTCATTTCATGTAACCATTCATTTTTAAACTCATTGCTAAAAGGTTTAAATTCAAAATTCCCAATAGGATAACGTAGATCTTTCATATTTAAATTTTATGAAATAAAAATAAGAAATTATTTTTATTTCATTTAAATTACATACAAACATTTTCAAATATGAAATCTATACTAATTACACCCTTTTTGTTTATTGCATTTTTAGGAAATGCGCAACAAAATGAAATAAAAAAAGTTGATTATGGAAATAATCCAGAACATGGAAAGTATTTGAACCATAGAGGATTTCATATGTATTATGAAATATATGGAAATGGGGAGCCTTTGTTAATTATACATGGAAATGATGGAAGCATTAACGACTTTAGAAATCAAATTCCATATTTTTCAAAAAAATTCCAAGTGATACTTGCAGATAGTCGCGCGCATGGAAAATCTATTGATAACAATGATTCTTTGAGTTATGAAATGATGACTGATGATTTAAATTCTTTATTAAACTACTTACATAAGGATTCTTGTAATGTAATAGGCTGGAGCGATGGTGGCATTGAGGGATTACTTTTAGCAATAAGGCATCCCGAAAAAGTTAAAAAATTAGCAGTCACTGGAGCTAACTTAATTCCAGATCCTATTTTGAGTACCGATCCTTGGGTAGTGGAAAATGAATTTAATTATATAAAAAGTTTAAAAAATTTACCCGCAACAAATGAAAATAAACGTTTGTTAAAATTACATACCCTGTTAGTGGTTGCGCCACATATAAGTCATGAGGCATTAAATAAGATTGAATGTCCAACTCTTGTGATTGGAGGAGATCAAGATGTAATCATGCCTAGACACACTTTGGAAATCGCCGAAAATATTCAAAAATCTAATTTATGGATTTTGCCTAATTCAGGGCACTCTACTCCAATATTCTTTAAGGATTTGTTTAATCAAACAGTTAGTAATTTTTTAACTACTCCTTATGTAAAGAAAGAAAAGAGTCAGAAGTTTAATTAAGAATTAGGTAGCACTTTTATTTCATAAAATTCAACCAGTCCATAATTCCTAATTGGATTTTACCGGCAACCTGAGTATGAAAAGTTGGCTTAACGATTCTTTTTTCGTCTTCTTCATTGCTCAGGAATGCAATTTCAACTAAACAATTCGGGAAATCAGTGGGCGCGTTCAACGCAAAATTGAAATGACCAATATTGCCAAACTCATCTAATTTTAACTCAAGCATACGCTTTAAAATGCTAGTGGTTAAAGGTCTAAAACCAATATGCTTGTAATAAGTGCTTACCCCTTTAATTGTTTCTTTAGAGCTGGAGTTTAAGTGTAATGAAATTTCAAAATCAGGATTTTGCTGTTGTAACCATAAAATACGGTCCTTATTATCAAAGCTAGTATCTGATTGTCGTGTCATGATGATATTCTTAACCCCAATTTTTTTTAAGGATTTTTCAAGTGCTTTTGCAAAAAGAAGGGTTTGTTCTTTTTCGGAAGCTTTTAGCTTTATCCCAGCTGTTCCGCTGTTGCTACCTCCATGACCCGCATCAATAGCGATCACCATTTTTCGAATATCTAATTTAGCAGGCTGACGCTTTATTCTAACACTTAATAATTTTTCCTTGTAGGAAATGGAATAACCCCAATGTTGAGCATGTTTTAATTCGATAGTAACTCTAACAACATCATCTTCCACTTGGTTGTAATAAACGTTTTTAACCTCCTTGAGTGAACTTAATTGTGTTATCCAGTTGGTATTACTTTGAACCCCGTATATATCAACCATAATTTTACTAGGGTTTATTTCCATCCATGACTTGTAAGGAAGTTTTTCGTCAAGATAGATGTTCACATAATCAAATAAGCTATCCCCTTTTGAAATAAAGGAACCTGTTAAATGGTAAGGTTTTTTTATGGGAGATGATGAATCAGGCTTAACGTATGATTTTTCGATTAGTGCACTATGAAATTTTGATAATTGAACGGTGTACATGTCCTTCACTGAATCTACTATCTTCAGTAATACATTGGTATCAATATAACCCATCTTAGCACCCCCTAGTCGGTCTTCACCCATGCCATAGGATAAAGCAGGCAATTTTCCGGTAGTTCTGCCGTAATAAACGAAGTTGCTGGTATTGTTTTGTGCAATACAGTGAATACTAGTTAAAATACAGATTGTAAGAATTAATTGTTTCATGGTTTGAAGTTAATAAAAACCTTTGAAAAGACTATTTCAATTCTGATCTTAATAATTTTAAAAGTGCGTCATTACTTTTTTTAGCTCTATATATATTTACTCGGTAGTAGTAAATAAAGTTATAATATTTTTGAACTTCGTAAATAAAATCATCTGACTGTAAAATCTTTTTTGTTTTATCTAAGCTTAACATAAAATTTTCAAAACCATTTTTATCATTTAAAACATATTCTTTTGATAAATTTAGACTTTCCCTAATTCCTTTTCCTAATCCAATTGGGAAGTAATTGTTAAAAATGATACCTTCTTGATCAAAAAAATCATTGGCAGCTTCTACTGCTTTAAAGTCAACTTCGTAATAGGTGGCTAATGTATTTTTCAAAGTCCCTTCTTCCAGATTACTTAATAAGCCACTTGACTGTAGGTTTTTAAATGAACTATTGTTTACGTAAAGGGTTGTAGAATAAGCAATTAAATCACTTGTTATTTTAATGGAATCAATTAATTGATTTTGAGTTATTTTATTATTTTTTGCCAAGTATAATAAATTATTAAACCTATTAAATGTATTTATACAGTTGTCCTCTACATTAAGTACTCTTGCTATTTCGCTTGAATCTGCTTGCAAATCCTTGTAAATAGCAATCTTATTTTGTTCTATGCGGTGATTAATAACCTGATGTTCTCTTAAATTTTCTGCTAAAAAACCCAAAGTGACCGCTGCAAATAACATTATAAATTCGGTGATATATTCTTTCCAGTTCTTTGGCTTGTGCGAGTGGTGATGTACTTCCATTAGTTATAAATTGGTTCAATTAATTTTAGTAGTTGTGCTCCTTGCTCTCTTAGCTCTATTTGAAATCTTAAACCAACAGTAGTTCTTTCTTGTCTTAAATGCCATGCCTTGGCTAATGTTTCAATTTGTTCGCTAGTTAGTTTTATATTTTCTAAGGAATGTATAATTTCATCTTTAAATTTAGAATAATTTTCATAACGAAATTTATGGAAAGTAGAATCTGATTTATCCAACATTTTTAATTCATCTTCACTATGATATTTAAAAAATGATATTGGTAAAATTTTGGTAATTGTAGGTCTAAACTCAGCATTATATCGTTCAAGCTCAACCATTGATCTTGTTTCTGCTTGATTTGCATTTTCCTCATACCTTAATATAGCATTTAACACCTCCTTATTTTGAATATATCTTAATGAACCTGTATTTTTCATTTCTTCAAATATTGTTTTTTTATTATTGAAACGGTATAACCACAAGTCAATACTTTCTGATAATTTTCTTAAGTCAACTTTTTGTTTCTCAAATCCATATATCAAAGACAAGGAGTCATAATAATTTACGCTTCTTTGATTGTTAATTATTATTGAATCTAATTGTTTTTGATTTTCTTTAATATCCGATATGAAAGATTTAATAAATTCTTCCGATCTTTCTTTTTCGACATATTTTTCTCTAACATTTTCAGCAATAAATCCCATACTAACTGCCAGAAACAACATGATGAATTCGGTTAGATATTCTTTCCATTTTTTGGGATGGTGAGAGTGATGATGTACTTCCATGGGTATTTATAATTTATTGATTAATTAATATCGGTTTTAAGATCACCACTATTCCTTGTGTTCTAATAACACAATCAATTGCTTACTTTCTGCTCTTAGTCCTAATTGAGACATTAAGCTAGTTTGAAGCCTTTCATTTCTGTGGAACCAAATTTTCGATAATTCTCTAATTTGATCAATTGAAAGTTTTGTATTATCAAGTTGTTTTTTTAGTTCATTTTTATTTAAAAGATAATTTTTCATTAAACCTGGGTACACTTCTAAATTCGTTCTATTAACATTAAATGTATCTACTTCCCTTATAACATAAAAAGATGGAGGAAATATTTTTTCTAAACTTGGTCTGAATTGATCAAAGTATTGATGAGTTTCAGTTTCCATTGATCTTGATTCTGCAAGATTTGCGTGCTCCTCATATTGTAGAATTGCTTTTAATTTTTCTTTGTTTTGTATATATCTTAATGCACCTGAACTTTTCATCTGTTCAAAAATGGTTTTACGATTTATAAATCTATACATCCAAAAATCTAAACTTTTTGACAAGTCCACTAAATTAATTGAATGATCAACAATAGCATGATTAATGCTCAAAGAGTCAAAATAATTTGAACTTATTTGGTTTTTTATAATTAAAGAATCTAATTGCTTTTGATTGGCTTTGACATCAATAATAAAGGCTTGTATAAGTTCTTCAGACCTTTCTTTTTCAACATATTTTTCCCTCACATTTTCAGCTACAAATCCCATACTTACAGCTAAAAATAACATTGCAAATTCAAGCATATATTCTGACCACTTCTTTTTATGTGAAGGGTGGTGTGGATGATGTACTTCCATTAGTTATATTTTTTATTTATTATTTCAATCGCTTTACTTGC
>JBAXBS010000004.1:0-105125 GCA_037141925.1 Chitinophagaceae bacterium | reverse complement strand
AATATAAAAAAAGACCCACCGAAAATTCGGTGGGTCTTTTTTTATGCTCTTTTTTTCAGGAATGTTGTGTCCATAAATTTCGATCAGTAGCAAGTACTAGAATATAAAGACTATGCGTAAATCTTAATTTCTTCTAAATGCTCATCTAAAAATTTGTATTCTACTAAATGACTGATATTGGATGCCTGTGATGTAAGTTTAATTTTATATCTCTTTCTCCAAGTCTTAATAATGCTATTAAAGATGCCCTTAGTGAGGTGCGAATGAATGATGGGATGAACTACTATCTGCAGGTTTTTATGCCCGTGTGTAGCCAAATAGGCCAATTTCTTCTCCATTTCATCCTCTAAGAGTAAAGTGGATGTGATTTTCCCCGTTCCTGTACATGCAGGACAGTCTTCGGAGGTATTAATATTTACCTCTGGGCGTATTCTTTGACGAGTCGCTTGTAATAATCCAAACTTGGAGATAGGAAGTACCGAATGTCTTGCACGGTCGGTTTTCATAAAGCCTTCTAAAGCTTCTTGAACTTTGCGTCTATTTTCCGGCAATTTCATATCAATAAAGTCAATGACAATAATCCCGCCTATATCTCTTAATCTTAATTGTCTTGCGATTTCCTCAGCAGCTTCCATATTGGTTTGCATCGCATTTTCCTCTTGGTTATTGGAAACGCTCTTGAAACCTGAGTTCACATCAATGACATGTAATGCTTCGGTATGTTCAATGATCAAATAAGCGCCACTAGGTAAGTTCACTGTTTTACCAAAGGAAGATTTTACTTGTTTAGTAATACCATATTGATCAAAAATTGCTTGATCCCCATTGTGTAAACTTAATATATTCGCTTTGCCTGGGGCTATACGTTGTAAATAACTTAAAGTGAGGTCGTATATTTTTTTATCATTCACTACGATCTTATTAAAATCTTCATTTAATAAGTCTCTTAGTATACTTGTCGTTTTACTTTCCTCATTCATAATGCGAGCAGGAGGAACAGCGCCTTTTAAATTGGATTGTATATTTTTCCAGTTGGCTTCTAGGGTTAATAAATCCTCATGAAGTTCGGCGGTGCTTTTTCCCTCAGCAGCGGTTCGAACAATGACCCCAAAATTTTTGGGTCTCACTCCTTCAATTATTTTTTGTAATCTCCTGCGTTCATCTCCTGAATGAATTTTTTTACTCACTGCCACTATTTCATTGAAGGGAGTTAAAACAACGAAACGTCCTGCTAATGAAATTTCACAACTTAAACGAGGTCCTTTGGCCGCAATAGGCTCTTTTAATATTTGAACCAACACATTGGGCTTGCCATTTAACACCTCGCTTATTTTGCCTGTTTTAACGATTTCTGGGGCAGTTTGAAAATGCGCAAAATCAAAACTATTGTCATTATCGTTCATCGCTAATTGCGTGAACTTAATGATGGATTTGGCATAAGGGCTTAAGTCGGTGTAATGCAAAAAAGCATCTTTTTCAAAACCTACATCCACAAAAGCGGCATTCAGGCCAGGTATTATTTTTTTAACCTTACCTAAATACAAATCGCCTACAGACCAACGGGCGTCCATTTTTTCGTTGTGTATTTCAACCAACTTTTTTTCTTCTAACAAGGCAATCTCTACCCCATCGGAAGAACTATTAATTATTAAATCTTTGTTCACTGATAGCAACTTTTTTAAAGCACGCATAGCGCATTAACACGCATGTTTTGCTTTATCATTTTTTGAAACACGGCCACTTTACAAAGGAAGGAAAAGGTAAAGTAAAGTTGCTTAGTAGATAAGTGGTGTGTGATTTGAAAAAAATGCAAGCGTATTTAATAAAAATACGCTTGCATAGAAAAGGAATTATTTATTCTTCTTCTTATGTCTGTTTTTTCTTAAACGCTTCTTTCTTTTGTGCGTCGCAATTTTATGACGCTTTCTCTTTTTACCACAAGGCATGTCCGATAATTTTGTTGTTATATAATATTATTTCTTTAATTGTTGTATTCTTTTGTCAATCGCACTATTCAGCCCTGGAATATTCATTTGGTTTGCTTTTTTAGCTTTTTCATAATATTCCAAAGCAAGATTTTTTTGATTCGTAAGTTCATAACATTCAGCCACATTTATGAGGGCTTCCATATTATTAGGTTGTTCTTTCAGGATGATTAAAAAGCGTTCAATGGCTTTTTGATTTTGTCCAGACTTTTTACCTCCCAATGCTAGAATCATTTGACCGTAAATATTGTGCGGATTTTTGTCCACTATTTCCTTAATCTTTAAAATGCCTTGCATAGGATTGTCCGAAATATTTCCAAACAAATAACAAGCACCTAAATTGATCTTAGCTGAATCATTATTGGGATTCATAATCAATGCTTTATCTAAAAGAACTTTTGCATTTCCGGCGATCCATTTAAGAAAGGCTGGAGGTGCTTCCTGGTTGGTTAAGTTATCAACCAACTGTTGGGCTGCAAAAGTGAGGCTTTTTTCAGAATTTTCCAACAAAGCAGCACTGTATGTGTAATATAAATAAGGACCTAGCTTTTGAGCAGAGTCTGACCAAAAGCGGCTTAGTTGAGCAATTACGGCGATACTATCCTTTGGAGTTTTTGAGCTATTGAATTGATTTTCAATGCTTAGTAAAGTTAATTTTTGTTCTGGAGTGAGTCCTAATTTGGCAGTTTCTAGGACACTAGTGGACGTAAATTCTTGATTATCAGTCGTATTGGAGGCTGCAGATTCGATGGTTTTATGCCTAGGTACCCAAAAATAGAGTGTACAAAATAAGGCAATAGATAGGGCAACAACAATAATTTGAGGCTTCTTCAATGTAAATCAATTTCCAGCAAAGGTAGTTACTTACGCTTGCTTTTTACATCGTTTACAAATTCTTTTGCTGGTTTAAAAGCAGGAATAAAATGTTCAGGGATCTCAACCGCAATATTCTTTTTAATATTACGACCAATTTTAGCCGCCCTTTTTTTAGTAATAAAGCTGCCAAAGCCACGTATGTATATGTTTTGGCCGTTTGACAAGCTTTCTTTTACTTCCTTAAACATTGTTTCCAAAGTAACAAGAACATCTACTTTAGGTATTCCAGTTTTTTCAGAAATTTGATTAATGAGATCAGATTTTCTCATGAAGTTTGGTTTTAGGTTCAATATTAAAAATAAATTAAATTTCACCGAATTACAACTATATCCTAATATTTTTATACATTTTTAGCCATTATTTTAAAGGAATATACATATTTATTATTTATATATAAAATTAGTATAATTTATAATTGTTCTTTTAGACGATAATTTTAATCTAAGTCACCCGTTTTTTTAGCATTTTTGTGCAATATGGCCACTTACTTTACCCAGCAGCTCCTTTATTGGAATGAAATCGAAAATGATCGACCCATGCCTTGGAAGGGAGAGAAAGACCCCTATAAAATATGGTTGAGTGAGATCATATTACAACAAACAAGGGTAGAACAGGGTTGGAGTTATTACGAAAAGTTTACAAAAGCCTTTCCGACAGTCCAAGATTTAGCAAAAGCAAAAGAAGAAAAGGTTTTTAAACTATGGGAAGGGCTAGGGTATTATAATCGATGTAAAAATTTATTATTTACGGCAAAGGAAATTGTAAAAAAATATAATGGAGTTTTTCCGAATACTTACGAAGAATTACTTTCTTTAAAAGGGGTGGGTCCCTATACTGCAGCTGCCATTGCTTCCTTTGCCTATAATTTGCCTTATGCAGTTTTGGATGGCAATGTATTTAGAGTATTGTCCCGATTTTATGGTATTCACACACCCACTGATAGCAAAGAAGGACTATTGATTTTTAATGAATTAGCACAAAAAAATTTAGCGCCCCATCAAGCAGGTATTTACAATCAAGCGCTTATGGATTTTGGAGCTACTATATGCAAGCCGCTGGCACCTAATTGTGCACATTGTAACCTTCAGTCTAAATGTGTTGCTTACCAACAAGGGTTAGTGAATCAGTTGCCTATTAAAATAAAAAGTATACAACGAAAAAAAAGGCAGTTTGATTTTTTCTGCTTTCAATATAAAAATACTTGGTGGATTCAAAAGAGAGGAGAAGGTGATATATGGCAAAATTTATTTCAATTTTATGTAGTGGAAAATACAAGCATGCGCCCCCTTACAGTAAGCTATATGACTCATATTTTGCAGGATCAATTAGGGGTGAAAAATCAAAATTTTGAATCGGGAGGTATTGAATTAAATCGAAAAAACGTTTCGCCAATTTTTAGTCAAACCCTTACTCATCAGTTGTTACAGGCTCGCTTTATATGGGTAAAACTAAAGCAAAAGCCAAAATTGTACGACAATGACCTTTGGGTGAGTGCGACTTCTTTAAAAAAATACGCTTTCCCTAAAATCATCAATGATTTTTTAAAAACTCAATTTCAAGAGTGGTCAAATTTGGGTTAGATTAACACTTATAATTTGGGTGTAACCCTAAAAAAATACTAACTTTCCATAAATAAATAATTTACAATTGGAAGCGCATTCGGGTGATTTTACTTTTTTGTCCGTTTCTATACTCTTCAAGTTGCAACAAGACGCAAGCCTCATTTTTTTGATGGTGGGGTTACTTTTTTTATCATTTGTCATAGCAGGTTCCGAAGTTGCATTTTTTTCTTTGTCTTATAAGGATATTCAAGTGCTTAAAACAAAACGACATGTTCCCTTGCAACGTATCGTACAATTATTAGAAAATCCAAAAAAGCTGTTGACTTCCATGTTAATTGCCAATAGCTTTATCAATATCTGTATCATTTTAATTGCGAATATTTTAATTGATCATTTATTTGTTTTTGATGCAGCGCAATACCCTGGTCTTGAATTTTTAGTAAAAGTGGTGGTGGTTACTTTGTTATTATTATTCTTTGGTGAAATTTTGCCCAAGGTCATGGCCACTCAAAACAATATTCGTTTTGCGCAGGATTTTGGACTTATCATTCAAACGGTTTATTTTTTATTCTCCAATATGAGTGGCTTAATGGTGAAATACACTAATGTGATTGAAAAAAAATTAGCTCAAAAAAATGCAGGTAGTTCTTATAGTATGGAGGAGTTGGATCATGCTATAGAATTAACGAGTAATGAGCCAAATAAGGATAATGAAAAGAAAATTTTAAAAGGCATAGTTAAGTTTGGAAATATTTCGGTGAAACAAATCATGAAGACCCGATTAGATGTACATGCCATCAATGAAACGCTTGATTTTACTGGAGTTCTTGATAGTATTAAGGAATTCAGTTATAGCCGATTTCCTGTATACAAAGATGATTTAGATACCGTGGTGGGGATGATTCATACCAAGGATATCATTCCTCATTTGACGGAGCTCCCCAATTTTCAATGGCTAAGCTTAATCAGGCCTGCCTATTTTGTGCACGAACAAAAAATGATCGAGGATTTATTAAAAGAGTTTCAATTAAAGAGAATTCACTTTGCAGTCGTGGTAGATGAGTTTGGCGGAACCAGTGGTATTATTACTTTAGAAGATATTTTAGAGGAAATTGTAGGAGATATTAAAGATGAATTTGACGAAGAAGAATCTACGATTAAAAAAATTGATGCTTATCATTATATGGTAGAAGGCAAAACCGCTATCATTGATTTGTGTAATTATATTGATTTGCCAGCGACTACTTTTGATTCTGTCAAAGGGGAGAGCGATACTATGGCAGGTTTGTTTTTAGAATTAGCGGGAGAATTCCCCTCCCTTCAACAGGTAGTTAAATTTCAATCCTATAGTTTTACTGTGCTTGAAATACAAAAAAATAGAATTCATAAAATTCAGATGATAATTACTCCCACTATTCCAAGTACTATTGATCATGCGTAATTATTTTGTCTTCTTCGTTTTGTTAGGAATGACATCTTTTTGGATAGCATGTAATTCGCCCTATATACCTAAGGAAAAAGCCTATCCTATGGTTTCTTTTCCTGAAAAAAAATATCAATCTTTTTCGGATCCTACAACTCCTTATTCTTTTGAGATACCCACATACGCAAGCGTGAATCACGAGGTGAATTATTTTGGGGTAGAAAAAAAATCAGCGGCTTGGATGAACTTGGATTTTCCTATTTTTAATAGCACCTTATATATCAGTTACAAAACGATTCAAAAAAATCAATTTGATACCTTGTTAAATGATGCTTATAAATTTGCGACCAATCATGCCAATAAAGCAAGTAGTATTGAGGATTCGGTTTTTACAACTCCCTTAGGCGTGCATGGTGTGTTCTTTCATATTGGGGGAGACGTAGCTACGGCGTATCAGTTTTTTTTAACCGATTCTACGCATCATTTTTTTAGAGGGGCTTTGTATTTTAATACCACTCCTAATGCTGATTCCTTAGCGCCTTATAATGCATTTTTATTGGAAGATGTGAAGCGATTAGTAAATACCTTTAAATGGAAATAATGATATCTTTACGACTCCATAAGTAAACTATAAAATTCTTCACCCCATAATTTTTGATATGATAGCGATAGATTCAGTTTTGGTTAGCGACCAGGTCATTGAGGAACAGTTTGTATGTGATTTGACCAAATGTAAAGGAGGTTGCTGTGAAGATGGTGATGCAGGGGCGCCACTTGAAAACAAAGAAAAAGAATACGTTAAAGAATTCTACGAAATTGTTAAGCCTTATATGACTCCCGAGGGGATTAAAGAAGTCCAACAAGTAGGTCAGTTTTTATATGATCGTGAATTTGGATGGGTAACTCCTACCATCAATGGTCAAATATGTGTGTATGGCAATCGCGATAAAGCAGGGGTGATTAAATGCGCTTTTGAGCAAGCCTATAATGATGGGAAAATTCCTTGGAAAAAGCCCATCAGCTGCCATTTATTTCCCATTAAAGTGCAAAAAAGCAAACAAGATCCTGATATTGAGTACATGAATTACGAACCTCGCGAAGATTTATGTAAAGCGGCCTGTTCCTTAGGTGTAAAATTAAAAGTTCCTGCGTATGTTTTTTTAAAGGAATCTATTATCCGCAAATATGGGGAAAATTTCTACGAAGCTTTAGAAGCTTCCGCGCAACATCTAAAAAATAAATAGCTATTTTTGTTTCCAACTATGGAAAGTATCTACGCCTCCTCCTTTAATGAAAAAAGCAACGTCAAGGCGGTTGATTTGGAGCATAGACGCAAGCTTAATTTTAATATTTCCAAGTACAATGCAGTGGTTCCTAAAGGGAAATCGCAATTTACTGATTTAGATAGGGTACGTCAATTAGCTAAAAATAGAAAGTGGGAGGCCATTGAGCATTTGGATTTATACCTCACCCAATTTGAAGAACAAATTACACAACGCGGCGCTAAAGTTTTTTGGGCCGAAGACAGCGAACAAGCACTCAATTTTATTGGAGAGATTTGTAAAGAAAAAGAATGCAAATCCATTGTGAAAAGTAAGAGTATGGTGACGGAGGAAATTCATTTAAATGATTATCTCACTTCCATTGGTGTAGAAAGCGTGGAGACAGATTTAGGAGAGTACATTCAACAAATGGATGGAGAAGCTCCCTATCATATTGTAACTCCTGCCATGCATAAAAGCAAAGAGGACGTTGCAAAATTATTCAATGAACATTTGGGTACCGATATTTCTTTAACACCAGAACAATTAACCTTGGTGGCGCGCAAAAATTTGCGAGAAAAATATGTGCAAGCTGAAATTGGGGTAACAGGTGCCAATTTTATTTTATCTGATATTGGAGGCATTGCATTAACTGAAAACGAAGGCAATGCAAGATTATCTGCAGCATGGCCTAAAACGCATATTGTGATTGTGGGTATTGAAAAAACAATTCCTTCTATCAATGACCTTGGTTTATTTTGGCCTTTATTAGCCACATATGGAACAGGTCAACAAGTGACGGTGTATAATAGTATTATAACCGGTCCTCGTCAAGCAGGCGAAACAGATGGACCTGAGGAAATGTATGTGATATTATTAGATAATGGCCGTACCGATTTATTATCTAACGCTAAAGCGCGCGAAGCCTTATACTGTATACGTTGTGGCGCTTGCTTAAATGCTTGCCCTGTATATAAAAATATTGGTGGACATGCTTATGATACCACTTATTGTGGTCCTATTGGAAGTGTGATTACTCCGCATTTAAGAGGGATGCATGATTACAAACATTTAAGTTATGCTTCAAGTTTGTGTGGCAATTGCACCGAAGTGTGTCCTGTTAAAATTAATGTGCACGAACTCTTATTAGAAAATCGTAGAGAATCGGTGGTGTTGGGGGAAGCTGATTTTGCAGAAAAATTTGCTTGGAAAATGTGGAAGAATGCGTCTATGAGTCGTATGTTAATGAACCAAGGAAATGCAACGATAAAAAATTGGGTGATTAATAAAATGTTTAAAGGATGGTCCAATCAACGTGCGCCATTGAGTTTTCCTAAAAAGACATTTAATCAAATGTATCAGGAGTCAAGAAAATCTTAATAGTTTATTTTTTTAAAGTACTTCTTTATTGAGTTCCTTTTTTTGATACTCTATTTCATTTTTAAATATGCTATTTCACTTTTAAGATCCGCTATTCCAATTTTATTACTATTTCTAGGAGTTGACAATTACATACCATCTGCATCTGCAATGGCTTCTACTGGATCCTTTTGTTTTTTCAAACTGTTGTTGACTAAATACACACCTACTAATGTAATGACGGTTCCTATAATACTAGTCATGGTCATTTCTTCCTTCAATAATATAGAACCCACCCATATAGCAACTATAGGATTGATGTAGGCATATAAGGAAGCAATCGCAGGTTGCAAATGCTTCATACTATAGATGAATGAAATAAAGGCAAAGACAGATCCTCCTAATACCATGTATCCTAATACGCCCCAGGATACTGCATTAATTTCATTTAATGGAACATAATTACCTGAGATAATAGTTATCAAACCCATGGTGACTGCACTTATGAACATTTGCCATCCAATTGAATAATAGGCGTTCATTTTGATATTGCTTCTTGATATAATCACAGAACCTACGCTCCATGTAATCATCGCGAACATAGAAAATCCAACTCCTATCATATAATTTTTACCGTGAAGCTCCATGCTGTCTTTGTAAAAAATAAAAGCAATACCTAAGAGTCCTAGCAATAAACCTAGTAATGTTTGAGGTGTAATTTTAATGGCTTTGTAATAAAAACGTTCTATCAATACTACGCTTAAGGGATATAATGCTGCAATCAAGGCGGCTAATCCGCTGGTAATAAATTGTAAACCATAAGTGGCTAAACCATTACTGGAAACAAACATCAAAAAAGCCATAGGGATGAGCCATAAAAATTGTTTGCGTGTGGGTAAACCTTCTCCTTTGATCAGAAAAAAACTAATGTAAATACTACTTCCCATAAATTGTCGAATACTTGCTAATTCAAAAGCAGGCAAGTGGGCCAATCCCATTTTACTAGCAACCCATGTAGTACCCCAAACAATACTAGTAACAGCAAGTGCTGCATATGCTTTTTGCTGTTGCTTCATATTTTTAGTTGATAGACATTTTTTCTAATAATATTAAGTCTGTATAAAATTCAATTAGTGTTTGAAGTGCCTTAATTGTGTCATGACCATGGCTAATCCATTTGCTTGACAATAAGCAATACTATCTTTATCACGCACCGATCCGCCGGGTTGAATATAGGCTTCAATTCCTTCGGCATGAGCAATACGAACACAATCATCAAAAGGGAAGAACGCATCAGATGCTAAACTAGCACCCTTTAAATCAAAATTAAATTGTTTTGCTTTTTCAATGGCGTGGCGAAGGGCATCTACACGACTCGTTTGTCCGCATCCTTTTCCGACCAATTGCTTATTCTTAATTAATGCAATGGCATTGCTTTTTAAGTGCTTGCAAATAATATTTCCAAAACTTAAATCGTCTTTTTCTGATGCGCTACAAGGTCTTCCACCAACTTCATCCCAGTTGGTATAATTTCCAGCATCTAATCCTTGCTCTAATGTGCCATTGAGTATAGATTTTTTTTGCGTAGGGTTAAAAGTCATTCCTGGCTTAGATGCTAGTAATATTCTATTTTTTTTGCTAGATAAAATGGCTAAGGCATCTGCATCATATCCTGGTGCTATTAACACTTCAAAAAATATTTCTTGAATGGCTTCGGCTGTAGCTTTATCAATATTGCCATTGGTTACTAAGACACCTCCAAAAGCACTTTCAGGGTCACCTGCCAATGCAGCTTGCCAACTTTCAAATACTGTATCGCGTTGTGCTACTCCACATACATTGGTATGTTTGATAATCGCAAAACTTGTAGTAGGTAAATCCGCAATCAAGGCAATAGCTGCATCTACATCCACTAAATTATTATAAGAAAGTTCTTTGCCATTTAATTGATCAAACCATTGCTCTAAGTGACCATAAAAAGTAGCTACCTGATGCGGATTTTCACCATAGCGTAATACTTTTCCTTGCACAGGATTAAAATAATTACTAATGGCTATATCATACTGCATCACTACTTCAAATGCTTTAGCAGCAAATGCTTTGCGTTGTTCCATACTGGTATGCCCTTTTTGTTCAAGTAGCATGGAATGGAGTGTAGCATAATCATCTTTCGCAGATAATACTACAACGTCTCTGAAATTTTTGGCTGCAGCTCTAATCATGGAGGGACCGCCAATATCTATTTTTTCGATGATTAATTTTTCTTCATCGGTGTTGCGTAATGTTTCTTCAAATGGATATAAATCAACAATCACTAAATCTAATTCAGGGATTTTGTATTGTGCCATTTCAGCTATATCCTGTGTTTCATATCTTCTACCTAAAATACCACCAAAAACGGAGGGGTGTAATGTTTTTACACGACCACCTAAAATGGAAGGGTATCCTGTCACGGTTTCCACACCTACACATGGGATGCCTAAATCCTCTAAAAATTTTTGTGTTCCACCGGTAGAATAAATGGTGATATTTAATTGATGTAAGGTTTTTGCTAATGGTTCTAAGCCATCTTTATAAAAAACTGAAATAAGGGCTGATTGTATTTTCTTTTCCATAGTCAAAGGTACGCGCTTTGCTATTTTATTTTTTTGCTCATTTTCCACAAAAAAAATCAAGAACTGAATAACTTTATAAACTGGAATACTACAATGATGCCTAGTATATACAATAGATACCTAGCTTTGGCTTGATGCCACCATAAATACAGCCCCAAAAGGCATACATAGTACAAGCAAACTTGAGGACTATCCCATTTAGAGTACAATGTATTCCCCATTCCCTTTTCGTAAAAAAACAATATCCCCCTATTGAGCCCATGAATATAATATTGTATTCCATTCCCTAAAATTGGGGGAATATTCCAAATGGAAGGAGAGATGATGAAAATCAATAATGCATAAAGTAATAAGTTACTTAAAGGGACTATAATGAAATTACTCACTAGAATGATAGGAGAGATTTGATGAAAATGATACAGGAGAAGGGGTAATGTTGTTAGCTGAGCTGCGAAACTGATGGAGAAGCTACTCCATATCATGGTTAATAAGACGTTGTCCATGGGCACTAGTTTTTGAAGCAGTGGGTGAAACAAATAAATTCCCACTACTGCTGCATAGGATAATTGAAGTCCAATTTGTGATCCACTTTTACTGTCCCATAGGAGCATGATTAATAATCCTCCAGCGATACAATTTAAAGTATACCTAGGTTGATTGAAAAAACGACCTATTAAATAAATACTAAAAAATATACTAGCTCGCACTATGGAAGCACTTGCAAATGCAATTAGTGTGTAAGTCCATACCCCACCTAACAATAAAATGAGTTCCAACCATTTGAATATGCTATGCTGAGGTTTCCATTGCGTTAATTTAAGTACACTTTTAAATATTAAGTCAATATGCATTCCGCTAATGGCAATAATATGAATGATGCCTAATTGTAAATAGGCTTTTAAAATATTTTTATCTAAACTTGATTTGACTCCCAATAATAAGGTTTGCGCAAAACCACTTTCCTCCTTAGTGATAATATATAAATTCATTTTTTGAATCATCGCCTCTCTTAGATTTTTAATAAAAGGATATTCGGGCCCTATCAAATTAGATGAGAAAGTGTTTGATGATCCAAATTGGGGGATAGACGAGGGAAGGGTACTTCCCATACAATAGCCCCAAACAATCATAATCACAATAATAAATATTCCTTGCCATTGAAAATGCGGGTTATACTTTTCGTTTGTATAATACGCGATTAAGCTGAATACCATAATGCCACAGGATTTTAGCGGTGTGACTATAAAACCTTGATCAGCTGCGTAATATTGAAGGAGTAATCCAATACATATAGCCATGGACACAAATAATAGAGGATGCTCTGCTCTCCAATGCGCTAGGGATTTTTCCATTCAGGAATGCTAACCTTAATTTGGGCAATAAAAATTTCGGTAAATACGGAGAAAGCTTATTCTGTAACTAAATAATTAGACTATCAATTAACAATCTAATTAACTGCGCCAATTAAAAACACCACTAATTTTTTATGCAAATCAGGTAAATGGTTTTTCCAATGAATCGCTGTTGCAGTTTGAATGGTTTCCGATGGCCCAGTGATTTCAACCCCTATGCAAATTTTTGTAGTGGGGTGTAAATTTTGAAGTAAGGCTTCTAATAATTGATTATTACGATAGGGAGTTTCAATAAAAATTTGCGTACATCCTCTTTGTTTGGTATCTGCTTCTAGTGCTTGAATTTTTTTCTTTCTTTCTAAAGCATCAATAGGAAGATAACCATGAAACTGAAATAATTGTCCATTCATGCCACTTGCCATCAAGGCTAAAAGAATGGAAGAGGGCGCTACATATGGCTTTACCATCGCGCCCATATTTTGGGCTGCAGCTACTAATTGTTGCCCTGGATCGGCAATGCCTGCGCATCCTGCTTCTGAAATAATTCCAATATTTTTTCCTTCTTGCAGTAATTGAGTGAAAATCTGGATTTGGGCTTGCTCTACTTTATGTATAGAATGCCATACATAATTATCAATCACCATTTCCTTCCAAATTTTTTTAAAATATCGGCGTGTGGTTTTTTCATTCTCTGCAAAAAAAGCGTCACATTGTTGTATCCATTGTAATGTGCCAGCTGGGATACTTTCCCAACCTTCTTCATGCAAGAGCATGGGCAGTAAATATACTTTTCCGAGTGTCATTAGTTATTGTCTTTTACTTCTTGAGTATTTAGATGAGCCGCAATAAGTGCATAAAAAGGAGCTGTCATCCATCCAATGATAGGCAATAAATGCATCACATAAAAAATAATTCCGTTCCCTATGGGTAAGCCCTTATGATTTCCTACGTAGTTGGCAGAGGCAATTTTGCTTTTCTTTTCGGTCGCTAATCCATAATCTAACATGCCATAGCCTAAAAAATAACATTCCATAAGTATAGTGAAAATAGGTGTAAACCAGCCTATTAAAGGAATAGAGCAAAAAACAATAATAGGTATTAAATAAACGGTTTGCCAAAGAAGGTTGGTTACGTTTAACAATAATGCACGTCTTATCAATTTTCTATAGGCATCTCTATCAAATACAAAAGGTTCATTTTTTTGTATGGCATCTATTTTTAAATGCAAATACGAAAAGAAGGGTGAAAATAAAAGCAAAAATAAATACTTGAATAAAGCGAAGTAAAAAAGAAACAAAGTAAACCATAGCCAGAAGCTCCCCATAGTAATAAAAAATCCTAGCCAATCGCTGCTAATACTATCTAACCATGTTTTTAATCCTGTACGTAATATAATCCACTCAATAAAGTTACTTGAAGTCGCTCCAAAATAATTCATGCCTACTATAAATAAGATGGCATAAATAATACCTGGGATGATCGTCCATTTCCACAATTTATGTTGCAGAATAAAACGATGTGCTAAAAAATAAGCTCGAATAGATAAAATGAGTTCCTTTAACAAGGGGTTGGTTTTGTATTAAAGATACGAAGTCCCTATTTAGGATTGCATTTTCGTCCCATAAGCTAGGTCCCCTGCATCACCCAAGCCAGGTACGATATAGCTTTTGTCGTTTAAAGTGTCGTCAATATCACCACACCAAATAGGGATATTCTTACCCAATGCGGCTTCTACGGCTTCAATTCCTTTTTTGCTCGCTATAGCTACTGCAATATGAATTTCCTTGGGTTTTTGAGTTTTAGTAATTGCAAGTAGGGTCTCCACCAAAGAGGCGCCAGTAGCTAACATGGGATCTGCTATAATTAAAATGCGATTGTTTAAATCGGGGCAACTTAAATATTCAATACTAATTTCAAAACTGCCATCGGCATGATGTTTACGATAAGCTGATATAAATGCATTGTCGGCTTTGTCAAAATAATTTAACATGCCTTGGTGTAAGGGTAAGCCTGCTCTTAATACAGTTGCTATGACGGGTTGTTCTGCCAATACTTTAGAATGATGAATGCCTAATGGCGTTGTAGTAGGGTTTGTCTTACTTGCGAAGCCCTTACTCATTTCATATGCAATGACTTCACCAATACGTTCTATATTTCTTCTAAAACGCATCCTATCTTTTTGTATAGATACATCTCTAATTTCTGCTATCCAATTACTAAGTAAACTATGTTGCTCGCTTAAATGATGTACCATAAAATGCCGATTATTTTTTAAAACTCAATTTCTTCCATCCAAATTTAATTCTTCCATCCCAATTTAATATAATTTAAACTGATCCCCATCAAACAATCCTTTGTCACTTAATTTCAAATGCGGAATTACTAATAATGCCATGAAACTCAATGTCATAAAGGGAGAACCCAAAGAACTTCCAAGTTGTTTGGACATCTTATCAATGATGGTATAATTGGCCGCTATTTCATAAGGATCTTCATTGCTCATTAATCCTGCTACAGGCAGACCCAATACTTTTTCATCGTGGGCTGAAACACAGCTGACACCGCCTTTTTCCTGTATCACTAAATTGATGGCTCTCGCTATACTTTCATCATCCACTCCCACTGCAATTATATTATGACTATCATGTGCTACTGTTGAAGCAATGGCTCCTTCTTGAAAACCAAAATTTTTAATGAAAGCAATTTTAGGAGGCGCTTTAAAATATCTATTATAAACAACGATTTTTAAAGTATCCGTTTGCGTATTGGACACTAAAAATTCATTTTCAATACTGGGGGCTAACCATAAACAATGGGTAATTAATTGTCCATCGATGGCTTCAATGACTGGGATATTTCCATTTTGTGTGGGATAGTCATTGACAGATAGGCTCAGGTCCTTCCCTTGAATAAATGTCGCATTAAATTGATTAATAGCGCCCTCTTCAATGTGTGGGATGAAGCTTATTCCGTTTTCTGCCACTAAGTTTCCATGAATATAAGTTTGTGCTACTTCAAAGTTCACTAAATCTTTGACTACTATAAAGTTGGCAGAATCATTAGGCTGCACTTTTCCTGTGGGTAGTGAATAATGTATAACTGGATTGATACAAGCCGCTCTTAATACATTAAATACATCCAACCCTTTTGCTACGGCACGCGCACATAATTGATTGATATGACCCTCTAGTAAACTGTCGGGATGCTTATCATCACTACATAACATCATCATGCTAGGATGATCATCAATTAATTCATGTAAAGCTTCAAAATTTTTAGCTGCACTTCCTTCTCTAATTAAGATTTTCATGCCATAGCTTAATTTGTCTATGGCTTCCTCGATTGTAAAACATTCGTGATCGGTACTGATTCCTGCTTCAATATATTTTTTAGCTTCTTCGCCTCTTAATCCAGGAGCATGACCATCCACCGGTTTTCCTGATTTATGTGCGGCTCTTATTTTTTTCATCACTTCCTCATCTTCATACAATACTCCTGGAAAATTCATCATTTCACTTAAATAATAAATATCTTCTGATGCAAGTAAGTTTTTTATTTGTTCACTATCTATAGCAGCACCTGCTGTTTCAAAATTAGTTGCTGGCACACAACTGGGGGCTCCAAAGAAAAAGTGAAAAGGCACTTTTTTCCCATTTTCAATCATAAAATAAACGCCTTCTATCCCACAAACATTGGCTATTTCATGGGGGTCGCTAATCGTTCCAATCGTACCATGCGTAACTGCCAACCTAGCAAAAGAACTTGGTATTAACATACTGCTTTCAATATGTACATGACTATCAATAAAACCTGGTAATATATAATGAATGGGTGCTTCCTCGCAGGGGGTAACACTTGCAATGATTCCGTCCTTGACAGTCACCATTGCCGGGAAAATTTTTTTGCCTAATATGTCTACATATTGTCCAGTAACCGTAAACTGAGCACTCATGGGGTGGGGTTTATTATAAATTAAACCAATAACTGAACTTAAAGATAAGCGCTCTATTTTTATTTTTGAATAAAGGATCAGTAAAATAATTATCAGTGTACACTAAATAAAAGTCACTCATAGGTCGATATCTATACTGTAATCTACTATTAATGTTAAAGTTATTGCTTTGTGTATTGTATTGTATGAAGCTAGTCCAGAATAGTTTAGTGTTAAAGTTGTATTCTATCTTGGGAGCGATTAACAATAACTTTGCAGAGCCATAGGGATGAGGCAAACTAATTTCATTGAGTTGAAAATTAATATCAATATTTAAGCGTGGTTGTTTGCGCCAATTAATACCTGCTCCCCAGCCATGCACCGTTCCATTGTAATATTCTCCAGCAAAAACACCCACGCGGTAACTAAAAAGTTTTCGCATATCGGAGAAATACATCAAATTATAATTTGTGTATTGATAGGTCCCAATAGGTAGAGGCTTGCCATCTGCAGGTTGTGTAGGAAATAGTAAATTCAAATTATTACTTGAACTTTGTAAACTCAAGCCAGATGAATTTTTCATTTCCACACTTACTTTCATGTTTAATTCATTTTCGTTGAACGTATTGTCTGGAGTATAATTTACTAGCTCTTCCAAATTAAACTGAATCCTACCTATAGGCCCCTTTTCGAAAAATATTTTATGAGAAATATTACCAAATAAATTTTTATATCCTTGTCGTATGACAGTATCTTTTATGGCATCGTAGTTTTCAATGCGTTGCACATATCCCATGTCGGTGTAATAATTCTTTCCCACATTACCTACGTAGGCAGTATAAGTTGTGTTTTTGATGGTTCTAGTAATACTGGCATCCACATACCCATTTAGATTTTGAATGTTAGGCTTGATGGATTGATGATAGGAAATATTTGCATTTTTAGTGCCATCACTATTAGAGTAATCAAAACTGATACCCACATTACGACCATAACGATCCAAAGGGTTGAGTGCCGCTTTTTCTTCTGAAATAAAATTTTCTCTGTTTAAAAAGTAGCCTTTGATCACAGATCGAGCCCAAAATCTTTTTTGAATGGTAAATGCAGTGAAATTTTCAGGTGAATAATCTCCTTTTTTTCCAGTTTGCATATTCATTAAACCTATTCTTACACTGGGTGATAAATTACCCGACAATCTTGCTCCTAATAGGATGGGGATTTGATTCCCTTCTTTATCTAATCCAATGGTCCTAGAATAAAATGGTTTGTAAAGTGGATTTCCAAATCCAGCAAATAAGTCTGAATTTTCCATGAAAAAATTTCTTTTTTCAGGAAGGAAAATATTGAATCGAGTGAGGTTGGTGACTTGTTGATCTATTTCTACTTGTGAAAAATCTGGATTGACCGTAACATCCATATTTAAGGAGGAATTTAAAGTAAATTTCGCATCAAAACCTGCATTGCCATTTCCTCCATGATTATTTGCATTTTGGTGATCTTGAGTGACATTGCCTGTGACGAATGGCTGTATAATAACATTATTATTGTTGGGTGGTAATTTGTTGGGGAAAGTTACCATGCCCGTATAACCTAAATCATAGGAATGAAAAGTTGGAACTACTTTCGTCCAACAACTGTATTCATTGGACTTAAAATCGGCTCTTAAAAAATTAATGCCCCAAACGGTTTGGAGTTCATTATATCTTAATGATTTAAAGGGTATTGCAATTTCTGCTATCCAATAGCCTTCATATATTTTTGTAGCAGAATACCATCTTGTATCCCAACTCCAGCTTGGTTTATCTTCGCTACTAGATGATAACTGATCTTCGGACTGAACATTGGAAGCAGTCAATACAAAAAAGAATCCATTTGTTTTTTGGTTTAAAGGATCCAATACAACCGAAATCCCATCACTACCATCATAACCTATATCTCTTTTTAAACTCTTAATAAGTTGATCCCCCTTACTATGCACAATAAAAGCGAAGTACATATTTTTATCGTCAAACGTACACATAGCTTCGGTTGCTTGCTGGGGCTTACCTATATTGCTAGGATATTTTTTATTATCAATGTTTACTTTCTGAGCCGTTTTCCAAATAGGCTCTTCTAATACACCATCAATTTTTATTTCCGAACTTGTTGCGGTAATGTTTAATTGAAATTGTTTCTGAAAATCAGAAATATTTTGAGCCACTCCATAAGAAGCCCCGGTCATGATAAATAAAAAAGCAAATAGGAAACGTTGAATCATTTTATAAATTAAAGTGATGCAAATATCATGGAACTTATTAAATAATTGGCTTAGATAGGGGAAAATGGCAATAAAAAAGGACAGAAGGTTATTCTTTGTCCAAAATATCGGGTCTGCGTTCCTGGGTTCTCGCTAATGCTTGTTCTAAACGCCATTGTTCCACTTTTTTAGGGTCTCCTGTGAGCAAAACGGGGGGCACTTGTAAACCTCTAAATTCGGCGGGTCTAGAATATACAGGAGGTGCTAGTAAATTGTCTTGAAAAGAATCGGTGAGTGCTGAGGTCTCATCGTTGATGACACCAGGAATGACACGACCAATGGCGTCCACAATAACGGCTGCGGCTAATTCACCGCCACTCAATACATAGTCGCCAATGGATATTTCCATGGTTACATATAAATCTCGAATGCGTTGATCGATTCCCTTATAATGACCACAAATAATAAGTATTCTGTTTTTTAAGGATAAACTATTAGTTTGCTTTTGGTCAAAAGTTTTTCCATCCGGGGTCATGAAAATTATTTCATCAAATTTTCCTTCTTGTTGTAATTCGTCAATTGCATTGGCTAAGGGCTCACACATCATCACCATACCAGCACCCCCGCCATATTGATAATCATCAATTTGCCCGTGTTTATTAATCGCCCACTTACGTAGGGAATGTATTTTAAGAGATAACAATCCGCGTTCTTGCGCACGTTTCATAATACTATGCTCAAAAGGGCTTTGTAATAATTCAGGAACCGCACAAATAATTTCGATTGTCATAAGGCAAATATAAAACAAGTCTAGTCAAGAAAATTGCCTAATTCGCGTCGATTTTTTTTAGTTGGTCGACCTACTTTACTTAACCTTTTTCCGGTTTGGAAGGAAGCCGCTACCATATTGATTCTTTCTTTTTCTTCAATAGGAGATAAATCCTCATAATATTTGATGGCTTCCGCATATGCCATGCGAGATTCAAGTATTTGTGTCACGCGAAGGGTCCAGTTCTTATGCTCTGTTCTTGCTTCATAAACATCCCCCACCACCACATTTCGTGAAGGCTTAATATTTTCTCCTTTTAATTTCACCCTTCCTTTATCAATGGCTTCTGTGGCTTGAGATCTTGTTTTAAAAACACGAATCGACCATAAGTATTTATCAATACGTACTTTACCGGTTTCTTTTTTTGTATTTCCAGCGGCTGCCGTCATGCACTATTTTTTTTCTGCAAAAAATTTATGAAAGTAGGGAATGGTTTCAATACCCTTATAAAAATTTACGATATCAAATTTTTCATTTGGACTATGTAAATTATCGCTATCTAAACCAAAGCCCATAAATACAATTTTCAATCCTAATTCTTTTTCAAATAAAGAGCAAATAGGAATACTGCCACCCCCTCTTACAGGAATAGGTTCTTTGCCAAAAGTAGTTGCAATAGCTTTTGCAGCACTTTGGTATTCATGTGAATCGATAGGTGTGATATAAGGTTCCCCTCCATGATGTTCAAATGCATTTACTGTTACATTTGCAGGAGCTATTTTTTTGAAATAGGCCAAAACCATTTCGGTAATTTTTGCTGAAGATTGATGAGGGACTAAACGACAGGAAATTTTAGCAAAAGCTTTTGAAGGCAATACGGTTTTTGCACCTTCGCCTGTATAACCACCCCATATTCCATTCACTTCTAATGTAGGTCGAATGCCAGTGCGCTCGTTGGTGCTATATCCTTTTTCACCCCAAACTTGCCCAATGCCTAAATCCTCCATAAATTCCGATTCATCAAAAGGCGCTTCTGCCATTTTGTTTCTTTCTGCTGTAGTAGATGCTATCACATCATCATAAAATCCTGGAATGGTAATATGATTATTTTCATCATGACAAGTTGCAATCATTTTAGACAAAATAGTAATTGGATTGGCAACAGCACCTCCATAAACACCACTATGTAAATCACGATTTGGTCCGGTGACTTCTACTTCAATATAACTTAATCCGCGTACTCCAATATCAATGGAAGGGTTGTCCATGCTTATCATGGCAGTATCGCTAATTAATATCACATCTGCTTTTAATAAATCGGTATGCGACTTTACAAAATCTGCAAGGTTAGGACTTCCAATCTCTTCTTCCCCTTCAATGATAAATTTAATATTCGTGCACAATGATTTTGTTTGGGTCATGATTTCCAAAGCTTTTACATGCATATAAAATTGTCCTTTGTCATCACAAGCTCCACGTGCAAATATTTTTCCATCAATAATCGTTGGATCAAACGGCCCGCTTTTCCATAGTTCTAAAGGTTCGGCAGGTTGTACATCATAGTGTCCATATACTAAAACAGTGGGTAAGCTAGGGTCTGTGATAATTTCAGCATACACAATAGGATGACCTGCTGTTTCATATATTTTAGTCACTGGCGCCCCCGCATTTTTTAATGATTGCTCTACTGCTTTTGCGCAAGCCAACATATCTGCATTATGTTCCGACTTTGCACTGACACTAGGAATTCTTAATAAGTCTAATAATTCGTTTAAAAAACGATCCTTGTTTTCTTCTTGATAATTTTTCCAAGCCTGCATCTTAATTTATTTTAATTGATGTTTTAAATCTGATAATACATTTTCAAGAGACCAATTTAATTTTTCTTGAAAAGGGGATTTTCTTTTTTCGCAATTTTCCATAGTGCATATAGGACAACTAAATGGCATACAACCATCGGTATGCACAAAAAATTCAACACTATCTCCAAATTTATTTTTGATTAATTGTGTAAATCCATCTACGGCACCATGCGCTTCATTCACATTATAATACCAAGGCACTGTCAAATGACAATCAATATGCATTAAGGCACCATACTTAATCACTCTCAAGTTATGCAAGTCTATCCATTGAACGGCTCTAGATAAATTTAATTCTGCAATCACTTCTTCTAACAAAGCCATATCTGCTTCATCCATAATACCGGCCAAAGATTCTCTAATAATTTTGTATCCGTTATATATAATCCATAAACCCATAAAAATCGCAATAGTTACATCTATCCATTTGTACCCTGTATATATGACTAATCCAATTCCAATTACAACAGCATAAGTAGTATAACTATCAATTAATAAATGTTGACCACTTGACGTAAGTGCGAGGGATTTATTTTTTTTACCTAGGGCTTTTGCGAATAAGCCGGCTGCCATATTTAAAAGTGCAGTCATTAATAATACCCAAATACCGTTGTCCAAATTATGTAATGGTTTGGGATCAAAAAAAGTATCAATGGACTCGTATAAAATAATACAGCCTGCGGTGATAATTAAACTCCCCTCAAATGCAGCAGATATAAATTCGGCTTTACCATGTCCATAAGGATGTTCTTTATCTTTTGGTTTAGAAGCCACATATAAACTATATAAACCAATGATGCCAGCTAATACATTCACAATACTTTCTAACGCATCTGATAAAACAGACAAAGAGTGCGTCATAAAATAGGCCACAAATTTTAAGACAAACAGAATGATGCTCAGACTGGTGACAAAAAACTGTATTCTTAAATTTTGTTTTGACGTTTGCAAGGGGCTCAATTAAAAGGAATCAAAAAATTATTTTACAACACTTGCAAATCTTGATTGCGCTACTTCCCAATTCACAATATTCCACCAACTATTAATATAGTCAGGGCGTTTGTTTTGGTATTTTAAATAGTAAGCATGTTCCCACACATCTAAACCAATAATAGGGAAACCTTTTGTTTCAGCTATATCCATCAACGGATTATCTTGATTGGGCGTAGAGGATACGGCTAAACTTCCATCTGCTTTTACTAATAACCAAGCCCATCCACTTCCAAATCTTGCTTTAGCTGCTTCTCCAAATGCCTTTTGAAATTCAGCAAAATTGCCAAATGATTTATTGATCGCTTCTGCTAAACTACCAGATGGAGCATTATTGGGTGCAGGTTTCATGAGTTGCCAAAACAATTCATGATTATAATGCCCACCTGCGTTGTTGCGCATTTTAGCGCTGTATTTTGAAATATTTTTTAAGACATCTACCAATGACACTTGTGTCGTGTCTATTTTTTCTGCTACACAAGCATCTGTAACATTTTTAGCATAAGTAGCAGCATGTTTTGTGTAATGTATTTCCATGGTCATTGCATCTATATAAGGCTCTAATGCATTAAATGCATAAGGCAATGGTTGTTGCTGAAAGTCACCATTCGCAAAAAAGTTTTTGGAAGTAAAAGAACTTACTAAGGGCATTGCGGCAATCGCAATACTCGCCTTTCCAGTTTGCTTTAAAAACTGGCGTCTATTGGTGGATGATTTTGACATGATTTTATTTTTTAAAGTACTTACGTAAAGTTACTTTAATTGGATGTAAAAGTCGGTAGTAAAATTCCTGATTAAATAATTGGGAATCGCGCATGGCCTTGTAGGTTAAAAATACACCAATAGGCACTAAAATAAAGGTTGAAAGCCACATTCCCATATATACGGTCCATTGGCCTGAGCGGGCAAACTTTTCACCAAAATTATTGAGTAGAAAAAAGAATACAAAAAAGATGATGGCTGTGACCATGGGAGTTCCCAAGCCACCTTTGCGGATAATAGAACCCAGCGGAGCTCCAATTAAAAAGAGCACTAAACAGGCAATAGATAAAGTGAATTTACGGTGCCACTCGATACTATGAATGGCAACCGAACTTTTAGTTTCGGTGTAAATATCTCCCAAAATTTTCATGTTATTTTTTATATTTCCAAACTGAAAGCTGGCAGATTCAACCACACTATTGGCCATGGAATCTGGAATGATTTGTCTCATATTTGTAACCGGGCTAACAGAAGGACTATTAAATAAAGCTAAGCTGTCTTTGTATTGCATAAAGCGTAAGTAAGGGACAACCTCCTGCGTCAGTCTTTTGACAAAAAAACTATCCATATTAGAAATAGAATCAATGGCTTTATTTAATTGACGCACACTTAACATTTTAGGATCGTAAATATTATCATTGCCTTTGTTGACTTGAAAACTTTTTAAGTCAAAAACTTTTTTATATTCTTTAAAATAAAGTCGAGTAAACTCCGTGTTCGTAGTGCTTCTTAGTCCACGTTCTTGATAACGCCAACCATTATGCAAAATAAATTCTAAGAATTTTTTATCTGGCGAAACGCGCATGATGCCTGACTCTGCAATTAAATAATTATCCTGCAGTGCAAATCGTTTTTCAAAAATGACAATATTATGAATGACGCTATCGTTGGATTCTTTTTTTCCAAGTTTAATTACGTAGCCGTCTATCTTATCATAAAACACTCCTTCTTTCAAATCAATAGCAGGCTTGGCTACAATGATATCATACTTTAAGTTCGTGAGTTTCATTTGAGAAACTGGAATGATATTATTTGAAAATAAAAATGCCACCCCGGCTAAAAAAAGAGCGAAAATAAATAAAGGGCGCATAAAGCGTATTAAAGGAATCCCGGCTGCTTTAATGGCTACTAACTCAAAACTTTCTCCTAAATTTCCGAAAGTCATGATAGAGGAAAATAGTAAAGCCAAAGGAAGGGCAGTAGTGAAAGTGGTAACTGATACCAATCCGACTAATTCTAAAATGGTTAATAGGTCTAAACCTTTACCTACTAAGTCATCAATGTAAAGCCAGAAAAATTGCATGGTGAGCACGAAGATACAAATGGTCAATGCTGCCAAAAAAGGCGCAATGAATGCGCGAAGAATTAGTATGTCTAACTTCTTGAACAATGTTGTATTACTAGCTACCTATTCTATGAAATAGCTCTTTAATTTGATATTCCCAAAGACGTGATTGATCCTTAATCTCATTTTTTTCAGCAAAATCCTTGATGATCAAAATAGTTTGATTGGATATTTCGGTTTTTTCAATACGGAATTCGAAGTATTCATTTTTCTCACTGTGCAACCATCTAAAACGAATAAACTTATCTTCTTCTTGATCTACTAATTCTGCTTTATCGGGTACCCCTCCATTCCATGAAAAACTGAAAACATTTTCCCATTCGTCCACTTTATCTGCAAACCATTCTTGTAAACCAGAGCCAGTTGATAAAAATTCGAATAATATAGCGGGTGAACATCTCACAGGAAATTCTAATGTAAATAATTGTTTCTTACTCATAAATCTAATACCTCTTTATAATGGGGTTCGTTAGGTGCAATAATATTAAATAAATGGTAGGTTCCAAGTATTTTTTTTGTTAATTCGTACATCCCTTTCCTCCGGATGGTGAATGATGCTTTATTTTGTTTATAAAACATTGGTATTCAATTATTTATACTTGAATCTTTTACTGATAATCCACTCTGCATTTTTTTTAGATGCCATGATTTACATTCTTATTCGCTCAAATCATTCACTTATCTTTGCCGCCATAAAGTTTTTATATGTTCAATAGTTTGAGTGAAAAATTAGAATCCGCCTTTAAGCATCTAAAAGGACAGGCTCTTATTAATGAGTTAAATGTGGCCAATACCTTAAAGGATATTCGTAAGGCTTTATTGGATGCGGATGTGAATTTTAAAATTGCAAAGGAGTTTACCGATACAATTAAGGAAAAAGCCATTGGAGAAAAAGTCATCAATGCTATTAGCCCGGGTCAGTTAATGACAAAAATTGTGCAAGATGAATTAACGACTTTAATGGGGTCACAAGCTGCTACATTAGACTTAACAAAAAATCCATCTATTATTTTAATTGCTGGTTTACAAGGTAGTGGTAAAACCACTTTTTCTGGTAAACTAGCCACTTATTTAAAAGCACAAAAAAAATCGCCGTTATTAGTGGCAGCTGATATTTATCGTCCTGCAGCGATGGATCAATTAAGTGTTTTAGCTGAACAAATTGGAGTTGATATTTTTGTAGAGAGAGACAATAAAGATGCGGTTTCCATCGCACAAAATGCCATTCAATATGCGAAAGCCAATAATAAAAATGTCATCATTATAGATACTGCAGGTCGTTTAGCAGTGGATGAAATTATGATGAATGAAGTAGCTAATATAAAAGCTGCAGTGCAACCACAGGAAATTTTATTTGTGGTAGATGCTATGACAGGACAGGATGCTGTCAATACAGCAAAGGCTTTCAACGATCGTCTTGATTTCACAGGAGTGGTATTAACTAAGTTAGATGGAGATACACGTGGAGGGGCTGCCTTGTCTATTAAGTACACCGTGAATAAACCTATCAAGTTTATGAGCAGTGGTGAAAAAATGGACACCTTAGATATTTTCTATCCAGATAGAATGGCGCAAAGAATTTTAGGGATGGGGGATATTACTTCCTTAGTAGAAAAAGCACAAGCACAATATGATGAGGCTGAAGCAAAAAAATTAGAAAAGAAAATTCGTAAAAATCAATTTGATTTTGAAGATTTTTTATCTCAGATACAGCAAATTAAAAAGATGGGAAATTTGAAGGATTTGATGGGAATGATTCCTGGTATGGGAAAAAGTTTGAAGGATGTAGATATTAACGACAACTCTTTTAAAGGAGTAGAAGCGATCATTCAATCTATGACTGTGGTGGAAAGAAGAAATCCCGATTTATTATCTCCTAGCCGTAAACAAAGAATTGCAAAAGGGTCTGGAAAGGACATTGGCGAAATCAATGCTTTTATCAAGCAATTTGATCAAATGAAGCAAATGATGAAGCAAATGAACAATATGCCCATGGGGAAAATGCCTGGATTAAGAAGATAATTCGTTGATTATCAATACTATTTTTGATATTTTTCAAATATTTATTGGGAGTTATCTTAGTTTCTATTATCTTTGCGTCCAATTTAACCCTATTTAATAACGCCTTTAAATTTCTATTTAGCATGGCAGTAAAAATTAGACTACAGCGTCATGGTAGTAAAAAAAGACCTTTCTACTTTATAGTAGTGGCCGACGGACGCGCACCAAGAGATGGTAAATTCATCCAAAAAATTGGTACTTACAATCCTTTAACAGTTCCTGCGACAATCCAATTGGATCGTCAAAAAGCTTTAGAGTGGTTAAACAAAGGTGCTCAAGCAACTGACACCGTTCACCGTATTTTATCATTCAAAGGAGTACTTTACTTAAAACACTTATTACGTGGTGTTAAGTTGGGCTTATTTGATGAAGCAACTGCAATGGCTAAGTTCCAAACTTGGTATGCTGAGCATGAAGCAAAAAATGCAAACATCAGTGACTCACACAAAAAAGCACAAGCTGCAAAAAAAGTGTATGTTCCTGTGGTGAAAAAAGTAGCTGAACCCGTAGCTCAAGAAGTAGCTGAACCTGTTGCTCAAGAAGTAGCGGAAGAAGTAGCTCCAGAAGCTCCAGCGGAGGAAACTCCAGCTGCTGAATAATGAATTCAAACTAGCTTTAAATACTAACCCCTGGTTCCGCTTTGCGAAATCGGGGGTTTTTATCTTATGACAGATTACGTTCACATTGGAAAAATTGTTGCGCCACATGGCGTCGCTGGGCAAATCATTTTAGAACATGCCCTTGGTAAACCTATACACTTTAAAGGAATTGATGCTTTGTTTGTTGAAAAAAATGAAGGCAGTTTTATTCCCTATTTTATTCAATCTGCTACGGCTAAAACCGATACCATAACCCATCTTCAAATTGAAGGCATTCAATCCAGAGAAGCGACTTCGGTACTCATGAGTAAAAAAGTATGGCTTCCACAAGATGCTTTTCAAAAATTAGTAGATAAGAGTTCACCCTTAGCCTTATTAGGATATCAAGTACAACAAGACGGACAGGACTTAGGGATCATTCAAGAAGTTATTGAACAGCCGCATCAATTAATGGTCACCATATTATATAAAGGCCAGGAAGCCTATATCCCATTACATGAAGAAAGTTTATTGGGGGTGGATCATGCCAAAAAAGTAGTGCTGGTCAATTTACCTGATGGACTGCTTGATTTATATACCGAAGAGTAAATACTATTTTATAATAAAAAAGTTTCCTTTTTTTTATTATAAAAGTCTACTAAATTAGTAGGAAGATAAAAACAGTTTCCGTACCTTTGTCTTTCGAACAAAAATGTAGATATAAAGTGTTCATTCGTTTATTAAAAAAGCAAAAAATTAAAATAGCAAATCATGAGTTTACAATTAGGCGATATCGCTCCCGATTTTAAAGCCCAAACAAGTATTGGCCCCATTCAATTTCATACATTTTTAGGGGACAGCTGGGGGGTATTGTTTTCACATCCTGCGGATTTCACACCTGTATGTACCACCGAATTAGGTCGTACTGCGGGATTACAAGAAGAGTTTGCAAAAAGAAATGTAAAAGTGTTAGCCTTAAGTGTAGACTCTCTTGAAAAACATGCAGATTGGATAAAAGACATCAATGAAACACAACATGTGACTGTTGGTTTTCCCATTATTGCAGATGAAGATAAATCTATTGCGAATGCGTATGGAATGATTCATCCAAAAGCGAGTGAAACATTTACAGTGCGGTCCTTATTTATAATAGGCCCTGATAAAAAAATAAAATTAACAATTACCTATCCTGCTTCTACTGGAAGAAATTTTGTAGAAGTATTAAGAGTGATTGATTCCTTACAATTGACTGCTAATTATAGTGTCGCTACACCTGCTAATTGGGTGGATGGCGAAGATGTGATTGTGGTTCCTGCCGTTACCACCGAGGATGCTTTGGTAAAGTTTCCTAAAGGATTAAATATTGTAAAACCTTATTTAAGATATACCCCACAGCCCAATAAATAGGAGGGTATTTAACTATTCCATTTGTCCAACTGCTTTAATGTGGCAGTAAGATCCTTAGGGAGTGGCGCTTCAAAAGCATAATCTTTTTCACCTAAAGTAAATTTTAAGGATAAAGCATGTAATGCTTGTCTAGCTAATAATGGTCTTTCAGATTCTTCTGCTTTACTTAATTTGAAATTTTTCTTTTTAATGGCAGAAAGTAATAAGGGAGTGTTGTCGCCATAAATTTCATCGGCTACAATAGGATGTCCCATATGTTGTGCGTGCACTCTAATTTGGTGGGTACGTCCTGTATGAATTTGAAAGGATACCCAAGCAAAACGTTTATAAAATTTTAAGACCTCGTAAGTGGTGTGTGCTGCTTTCCCTTTTGCATGGGTCACCATTTGTCCTTTTTTACCCGGATGTTCCATGATGGCTTGTTCAATACTTCCTGATTGGGGAGGCAATCCCATTACCAATCCAACATATTTTTTTTCTATCGTTCGACCTTCAAATAATTCACTGAGTTGTTGATGCGCTTCTGCATTTTTTGCAAATACAATTAAGCCACTGGTTTGTTGATCCAAACGGTGTACAGTAAAGATGCTTGGATATTTTGCTTGCAATAAAGATTTTAGAGAAGCTTCCTTGCCAAATCTATCGGGTATACTAAATAAGCCAGCTGGTTTATTTAGTACGATTAAGTCGTCGTTTTCAAATATGATGTCGATCATTCCTGCTTCGATTTCCTGGTAAATGATTTATTCATAAATTTCAACAACCTTACTTCTTTTTCTGATAAAAAACGCCACTTACCGCGGTCCACATTTTTTTTAGTCATGTTGGCAAACATCACACGATCTAAATGTCTTACATCATATCCTAAATGTTCAAATATGCGTCGCACAATTCTGTTACGGCCACTATGTATTTCAATTCCTATTACGTTTTTAGAAGTATTAGATAAAAAACTTACTGCATCTGCTGCAATAAATCCATCTTCCAACTCAACTCCAGCTGCAATCGCTTCCATATCAGCTTTTGTAACGGGCTTATCCAATGTCACTTCGTATATTTTTTTAATTTCGAAAGAAGGATGTGTTAATTTTTGTGCTAAGTCTCCATCATTTGTTAATAATAAAACACCGGTTGTGTTTCTGTCCAATCTTCCCACGGGAAACATACGTTGCGTGGTTGCATTTTTAATAATATCCAACACTGTCTTACGTCCTTCTGGATCGTTCGCAGTACAGATATAATCCTTTGGTTTATTTAATAATATATAAACAGGAGTGACTTGCAATTGCAACACTTTCCCTTTTAATCTTACTACATCTTTATATTGAACTTTGTATCCAGGTTCTAAAACAGTATCACCATTAACGGTGACATGTCCCGATTTAACCATTTCGGCAGCTTCGCGACGACCTGATACACCTGCATGTGCAATGTATTTATTTAAAGGCATTTGTTCATGAGGAACATCATTCGCTGCTGTTACTTTTCCTATAGACGCTGTTCTTTTTTCGTCCGCTTTATCCATCGCCGCTGGAGTACGTTTGGCTCTGCCTTGTGGTGCACTTGGTTGTAAGGAGCCATACTTTGCAGGAGCTGCACTTGGAGTGCTATAAGGATTGGATTTTTTAGGAGGATTGACTCTTTTTCCTTTTTCATAAGTAGGAGGAGGGTCGGTGATGATACCTCTTGCTTTATCTTTTTTTCTTTGACGCATGGCTTCTCCCATGGCTCTGGATTCGGCCTTCGCTTTTTTCTTGTCTTGACGAATAGCCTCTTTAACAGCACTTCCTTTTTTCTTCAAAGAAAATTTATCAAAATTATCTGATCTTTTTTGGTTCATCTAGAGTAGAATTAAAAGTTATCCTTATTTGCTAATTGACCACAGGCGGCATCAATATCCTTTCCTCTACTACGTCTTACTCTTACATTTACTCTGTTTTTTTGCAATGCAGTTACAAAGGTTTCAAATCCATCTTCATCTGGTTTGTCAAAAGGAAATTTATCAATGGCATTATATTCAATGACGTTAATTAAATCGGCGGGCACTTTTCGATAAATTTTAGTGAGCTCTTCCACATCACGTTCGGAATCATTAAAGTCTTTGAATAAAATATATTCAAAGGTAATTTCGTTACCTGTTTTTTTATAAAAATAATTAAGTGCATCAATGAGGGCTTCAATATTATTACTTTCATTGATAGGCATTATCTCATTTCTTTTTTTGTCATTTGCTGCATGCAAGGATAATGCCAATTTAAATCGAACTTGATCATCGCCTAATTGCTTTATGCCTTTGGCCACACCAGCTGTAGAAACAGTGATTCTGCGCGGACTCATTCCTAAACCATCAGTTGCAGAAATACGTTCTATTGATTTTAAAACATTTTTATAATTCAACAATGGCTCTCCCATACCCATAAATACGATATTGGAAAGCTTTTGATCAAATGTTTTTTCACTTTGCTGATTGATTAAAACGACTTGGTCGTAAATTTCATCAAAAGTTAAATTTCTTTTTCTTTCCATATAACCTGTAGCGCAAAACTTACAACTTAAACTACATCCCACTTGAGAAGATACGCAAGCAGTTTTTCGCTCGGTGGTGGGGATTAATACCCCTTCAATCATGTGATGATCAAAAGTTTCAAAGCGAGTTTTTAAAGTCCCGTCGCTGCTTAATTGAGTCGTATTTAATTGTAAGGCAGGCAATGTAAAGTGCTCTTCTAATTGCTTTCTCAAATCCTTACTTAAATTGGTCATTTCGTCAAAGCTATGCGCATGCTTTTGCCATAACCATTCGTGGATTTGTTTTACCCTGAAGGATTTCTCCCCCAATTTCCCTATAAATCGTTCAATGTCAGCTACTTCGAGATGTCTGATATTTACTTTTTCTTTCTCCATAATGCAAAGATACTTGATCGTATTTGTTTCCTTTTATTTCTTTTTTTTAACCATTTTGCAACCTTTTTTGAGGGAAGATGTTAAGTTTAAGAAATCCTTTCATTTTTGCTTTTATTTTTAGGGCTATTCCCCTAATTTCGGCTAATAAGGAAGGAATAAAAAATCAATTAACCAATCATTTAAAATAAACAGTATGAAAAAAGTGTTATTAATGGGTGTCGTTTTATTAGGTGTTTTTATGTCAGTTCAAGCGCAAGACAGTCCCCTTAAAGATTATTTAGGAAAATACACTTTTGCGGAAGGAAGTCCAGTAGCCGAAGTGACTTTAACAGCAGAAGACGCTAACTTAATTATTAATTCTGCAATGGGTGCTGTGCCATTAGAGAAAAAAGGAGTAGACACTTTTTATTTAGCAGCTTATGATGCTTTAGTAATTTTTAAAAGAGATGCTAATAAAACAGTTGAATCCTTAAGTATTAATGTACAAGGCATGGACTTGATTGGTAAAAAAGTTGCTTCAGCAGCAATCGCTATTAAAGAAGATGATTTTTACCATCAAATTTGGGCGGATAAAAATGATTAGTGCTAGTTCAATTTAAAAATGGTATTCCAAAAGACTATCAAAATCAATCGTGCTTTGTTCGCCATTGATTAAATTCTTAACAGTACATTTTTGTTGATTTAATTCATCGGATCCGATGATGACAATATGGGGAATATTTTTTTTCTCCGCATATTTAAATTGCTTGTCAAATTTGCTCTTTTCAGGGTACATTTCGCAAGCAATTTTTTTATTTCTTAAACTCATCATGAGTTGAAAAGCTTGCATCGCTTCGGCCTCCCCTAAATTAAAAAATAATACTTGCGTTGATTGTTGCACCGATTCGGGAAATAATTTTTTATCTTCTAACACATCATAAATACGGTCCACTCCAAAGCTAATACCTACGCCAGGTATATGGGGTACGCCAAATAAAGAAGTCAAGTCATTGTATCTTCCGCCCCCTCCAATACTTCCCATATCCGCGTCCAATGCTTTTACTTCAAATATAATTCCCGTATAATAATTCAAGCCTCTTGCTAAAGTAAAATCTGCCACCAAATGCTTTGCCATGCCTGTGCTTTCGTGATACTGCAAAACATATCTTAATTCTTCAATTCCTTTTTTTCCTTGTTCATTGTCCCCCAAAATATGGGCTAACTGCGAAATTTTTTCATCATTGTTTCCTGCTAAGGTTAAATATTTTTCAACGATTTTTTGTTGGGCCTCATTAAATCCTTTTTGGGCCAATTCCACTTGCACTTTTTCCCATCCAATTTTATCTAATTTATCAATTGCAATAGTGAGGTCGATTAGTTTTTCTTCACCACCACATACTTGCGCTAATGCTAATAAAATTTTTCGATTGTTAATTTTAATTTCAACAGGTAATTGAAGTTGGCTGAATGCCGTTACATATATAGCCACCAAGTCCACTTCGTTTAATAAACTTTCACTTCCTACAATATCAGCATCGCATTGATAAAACTCTCTATATCTACCTTTTTGTGGACGATCCGCTCTCCATACTGGTTGTATTTGATATCGTTTAAATGGAAAAGTTAAAGCGCCATGATTCATGGCAACATATCTTGCAAAAGGGATGGTAAGGTCATATCTTAAAGCACGTTCAGTAATGTGGGTACTACTTTTTCCTTCTAATATTTTATCAAAACCGGCTGTCGTTTGTTCCTTTTTTTGAGGGTTATCTAAACCGTTATTTAAAATTTTGAAAATTAGTTTGTCTCCTTCTTCACCATATTTTCCCATCAAGGTTTCCAAGTTTTCCATCGCTGGTGTTTCCAAGGGCTGAAAGCCAAAATTTTCAAATACTGAACGTATAGTTTGAAAAATATACTGTCTCTTTTGAACAGTTGCTGCGTTAAAATCCCTCGTTCCTTGGGGCAAAGATGGTTTGCTCATGCATTCTTATTTGTAGGTAAAGATAAATTTTTAAATTCATCCTCTATTAATTGTTTAAATTGCTTTTTTAAATAGGTCTTTTATGGAAGAAAACAACCACTTAAGAGATAGGTCCGAAAAATCCTATCGAATTTTTAGAAGCATTTATGATTTTAGCATGGCTGCACTCATATTGGGTTCGGGCATTTTAATGTTATTTGCTAAATATCTTAAATTAGATCAGATCCTTAATGTGGATGCCGAATTCAGGGCTATCTTTGGTACGCTATGCATGGTATACGGCACTTTCCGTTTGTACCGAGGCTTCAAAAAGGACTATTAATTTACTTTCATTTATTTAAAGAATTACTCATTATGCGTTTCGCAAAATTATTCTTATGTACCTCTATAATACTTATGGGCTGTGGCTCTCCAAGCTCACAAGCTCCTAGAGATACCACTAATGAAGGATCCATTAACATATCCGTGGAAGAAAGTTTTAAACCTATTATCGAGCAGCAATTAAAAGTATTTCATTCCAGTTTTCCAAAAGCACGTATCCATGTTTCTTATAAATCTGAGATTGAATGTTTTAAAGATTTTGCTTTAGATAGTACTCGCATGATTATCACTACTCGAGGATTGCAGCATGAGGAGGTGGAAGTTATGAAAAATCATTTAGGTTTTACACCCACTTTTGGAATTCTAGCCTATAATGGCATTGCTGTTGTAATTTCCAAAAATGCACCCGATTCGGTATTTACGATGAAGGATTTAAGCCTTATTTTAACAGGTAAAAATCCTAAGGAAGCAGTGATGGATGGGAATAATCTAACTGGGATTATTCGATTTTTGAAAGATAGCTTGGTGAAACAAGGTACTTTGGGTAAAAATGTGCAGGCTGCTAAAGGAAGTGAAGAGGTGATTCAATACATACAAAATAACCCTCATGCGATTGGATTTGTGGGGATGAATTGGGTGGGCGATAAATATGACCCCAAACAGGTGGCCTATCAAAATATAATCAAAATGGCCCTGGTGGAATGTACCCTTTGTATTGAAAAGGGGTATTTTTCCAAACCTTCCCAGTCAACGATTAGTCAGGGCCAGTATTCGCTTTCCCTACCTATTTATTATATTTTAAAGGAAAATGCACCTGGTTTAGGCTCTGGATTGCTCAATTTTTTAAGCGAGGAAAGGGGGCAACTCATTTTTAGGAGGGCTTTCTTGGTTCCCGCTAAAATGAGCTTTAAAAACAGGAAGGGGATGATGTCCTAAACCACTTATCAAAAACTAACATTTTTTAGTAAGAGAAGCCCTATTTTAGAATTATTCTTATTTAAAATTTAATACTATTCTTCCAAAAAAATTAATATTTTTAACCTTCCCGAATTATTGATAAGATGATTCGGTTTGATTTTTAACATTCAAAGAAAAAAGAACGTGATGAAAAAATTGGTTGTGTCATTTGTGTTATTTGCATTTGTTGGGGTAGGAGCCATCGCACAAGCTCCTGTATCTCCTTATGCCGAAGGTGTGAAGTTGTTGAATTATGAAAAAAATAAATCAGCGCTCATCTTTTTTAAAGATGCGGTTAGTAAAAATCCAAAAGATGGAGAAGCTAATTTTTGGCAAGGGGAAGCTTTGTTGGCTCAAGACGGAGCGGGTATGCCAAGTGCTGCAGTTATACAAAAAGCTAAAGAATTTTACCAACAAGCTTTACAATCATTGGGCAGTGATCCTTGGTTGTTAGTGGGTATGGCACATGTACAATTATTAGAAGGCGGAAATTTTAATGCCATCAAACAAAATTTAGAATTAGCAATTACTTCTACCATCGTTGCGAAAGGAAAAGCGAAAGGAAAAGTGAATCCAGATATTATTAATGCGATTGGTTATATTTTTGCTGAAACCCCTATTGTTGTTGCGGATCACCGTTATGCAGTAGATAAAATAAAAGAAACCATATCTTCTTATGAGGGTATTGGAACTTTACCTGCTAACTTATATATCAACTTAGGGATTAACTATTTAAAAATGGGTGGAGAGTATGGTGGAGACGCTGTTACTGCATTCCAAGAATCGATTAATCGTGATCCTAAAAATGCATATGGTCATTATCGTATAGGTAGAGTGTATCAAACACAAAATAATAGAGAATCTTTTGATGAATATTATAATAAAGCGATTGCTGCGGACCCCACTTTTCCTCCTGTGTATTATGCATTGTATAATTTTTATGCAGACTTAAATACTGAAACTGCAAAAGTGAATTTGGATTTATTTTTAAAGCATGCAGATAAGGATCCTTCCTTAGATATTTTTAATGCAGATTATTTATTTCGTGCAGGACAATATGATGCTTCTTTAGAAAAATCAAAAGCATTAGAAGCTACTATTGGAGTAGCGGCTTTGCCAAGATTAGGCGTTTTATTAGCATACAACTACGAGCGTAAAGGGGATTCTGCATTAGCAAAAAACTATATAGAACAATTTATTAATACTAGTCCGTCTGATAAAATTTCATCTTCTGATTACGAATTGGCTGTAAAAATAATTTCAAAATTTAGTGGTAATCAAGCAGCTTTAGGAGCTATTCTAGAAAAAGCAATTGCGGCTGATACTTCCAGAACCAACAAGTTGAAATATTACAAGTTAGGATATGAAATGTTAGAAAAATCTAATATGTATTCTGATGAATTAAAATGGTATGCGAAATATTCTGCCTTAAGAGGGGTCAAAGATGAGATTTACTACTATAAAACAGGAAGTATTGCATTAAATGCAAAAGATACAACGGTTGCTACTTCGATAGCTAAGGATTATATGGCAGCTTTCCCTGAAAAACCAAACGGGTACTCTTTTTATGTAAAAGCAGCTAGATTGGTGGATACAGCTAATAATACGGGGGTTTTATTTGAAGCAGTAACTGTTCAAAATCAGTTTTTATTGAAAAATGTAGCCAATAACAAACAGGGTCTGATTAACAACTACTATACCATGATTGGTTACTATAATGAGACCAAGTCCTATGAAAATGCGGTTGCAATGTGCGATAAAGTGTTGGAATTAGTGCCTAATGACCCCACCACATTGGGAGCAAAGGCGCAATTCACTAAAAACATTGAAATTTTGAAGAAAATGCAGAACGGTAAAGGGGGAGCGCCTGCTCCTGGAGCACCTAAAGCAGCAACAGATACCACTCAGATCAAAAAAGGCTAAATACGAATTTTAAGCACATTTCTCTGTGTAAAAAATAATTTAAAATTACTCCCCATTTATGGGGAGTTTTTCGTTTAATGGCAATCCTTTGCGTATTTTTGCAAATCCAAAAAAAAGTGTATGATTTTACTTCAGTACTTGATGTCAGCTAACGAATTAAATAGCGCCACCAATTACTTGCCCATCGCTTTACAAATGTTATTTGCAGGGGGCTTTGTTTCAATCATGTTTTTGTTGTCCAATTTCTTGGGACCCAAAAGAAAGACCTCCGATAAACTTGAAAACTTTGCGAGTGGAATTGAATCTCATGGAGATGCTAGATCGCCAATGGCGGTGAAGTATTTTCTAGTAGCCATTTTATTTGTACTGTTTGATGTGGAAGTCATTTTCTTTTATCCTTATGCAGTGAACTTTAAAAGTTTAGGCTGGGCAGGATTTTTTGAAGTCGTATTATTTGTTGTTTTTTTCTTGGTGGGTTTTATTTACATCCTTAAAAAAGGAGCCCTTAAATGGGAAGATTAATTTTATAAAAAACTTAATGCATACATATGCGTCCAGTCCGATTTAATATACATCCCAAAGAAGCGAATATCAATGAAGCTATTTCAATGGGTAAAGCACCAGATGGAGTTCCTGGCGATGGATTTTTCGCTACTCAACTAAGCTCTGTAGTAGGTTTAGCCAGAAAAAATTCTTTATGGCCTTTGCCATTCGCAACTTCTTGTTGCGGTATTGAATTTATGGCAACCATGGCATCTCATTATGATTTATCACGTTTTGGTTCTGAGCGTGTGGGATTTTCTCCACGTCAATGTGATTTATTAATGGTGATGGGTACCATTGCTAAAAAAATGGCTCCCGTATTAAGACAAGTGTATCTTCAAATGGCCGAACCTCGTTGGGTGATTGCAGTGGGAGCTTGTGCTTCTAGTGGCGGTATATTTGATACCTATAGCGTGTTGCAAGGAATTGATCAAGTGATACCAGTGGATGTATATGTACCAGGATGTCCTCCTCGCCCCGAAGCCATTATTGATGGTTTTATGAAAATCCAGGATTTAGTGGGCCAAGAAAGTATACGTCGTCGCAATAGTGATAAATACCGTGATTTATTAAATAGCTACGGAATTCAATAATAATTTTTAAATGATTGAATCAACAATGGCTTTAACGAACGAACATATTCAACAAAAACTAGTGAAGAAATTTGCCGAGCAAGTGTATGGCTTTTCTACCGATTCTGGTATTTTGTCTTTTGAATCATCTAAGGAACTCAATTTAAAAGTGTTACAATTTTTATATGATGAACCTAGTTTAGGATTTACTTTTTTAACCGATTTATGCGGTGTGAATTATCCTCAACAACCAGGAGCGGAATTAGTAGTCGTCTATCATCTACACAATTTTTCTGAAAATATTAGAATACGTTATTCTGTGGCAACAAATGTTGCTGAACCTCAAATATTCACAGCTACTAAATTATTTGAAAGTGCGAATTGGATGGAGCGTGAAACTTACGATTTCTTTGGAGTCAATTTTGTAGGTCATCCTAACTTGAAACGTATTTTAAATGTGGATGAAATGGATTACTTCCCATTAAGGAAAGAGTTTCCTCTAGAAGATCAAACAAGAATTGATAAGGACGATGAGATGTTTGGTCGCGGATAAAATTATTATGAAAGTAAAAGTGTAACAACATAAAAATGGAAGATCAGAATCATATAGCATTACCTAAAGGGTCCATTGAAAAAGCAACGACTACTTTAAATATTGGTCCTACCCATCCTGCAACGCATGGGGTATTCCAAAATATTATGGAAGTGGATGGAGAGCGGGTGGTGTCTACCGAACAAACGGTGGGCTATATTCATCGTGCTTTTGAAAAATTAGCAGAACGTCGTCCATTATATCAAATCACACCTATTACGGATCGTTTAAATTATTGCAGTAGCCCTATTAACAATATGGGGTGGCATATTACTTGTGAACGTTTTTTAAAAATAGAATTACCTAAGCGTGTTGATTATTTACGTGTTATCATTATGGAATTGGCGCGTATTTCGGATCATTTAATTTGTAATTCTATTGTTGGAGTGGATACAGGAGCTTATACCGGATTCTTGTATGTGATGCAATACCGTGAATTAATCTATGAAATATATGAAGAAGTATGTGGGTCCCGTCTTACTACTAATATTGGGCGTATTGGCGGCTTTGAAAGGAATTTCACAAATACAGCGTTTACGAAACTCGAGAAATTCTTAAATGAATATCCAAAAGTATTACGCGAATTTGAAAACTTGTTTACGCGCAATCGAATTTTCATGGAGCGTACACAAGGATCAGGAGGCATTAGTGCCGAAAGAGCGATGAACTATGGTTTTACAGGTCCTAATTTACGTGCTACTGGCGTTGACTATGATGTGCGTGTGCAACAACCTTACAGTAGTTATCAAGATTTTGATTTTAAAGTGCCGGTAGGAACAACGGGAGATAATTATGATCGTTTTTTAGTGCGTAATGCGGAAATGTGGGAAAGCCTTTCGATCATTCGTCAAGCATTTGAAAAAGTACAATCTTTTAAAGGAGCTGATGCAGAAGTGTTTCATGCATATGTTCCTGAATATTATCTTCCTAAAAAAGAAGATGTATACACTAAGATGGAAGCTTTAATATGGCATTTCAAAATCATCATGGGTGAAATTGAATTACCGAAAGGTCAAATATACAGTGCTGTAGAAGGAGGAAATGGGGAACTTGGATTTTATTTAATTAGTGACGGAGGAAGAACGCCTTTCCGTTTACATTTTAGACGTCCTTGTTTTATTTATTATCAAGCTTTTGAGGAATTAATTAAAGGAGGGATGTTAAGTGATGCGGTGGTGACCATGAGTAGTTTGAATTTGATTGCGGGTGAATTGGATGCTTAAGAAATAAAGGGATAAGTCCGTTATGATTTAGAAAAATGAAATTAGTAATATGAGTCTTCAATTTAATGACGAACAAATGACCGAGTGTAAGCGCTTGGTAGCTCGTTATCCAGAGGGGAAACAAAAAAGTGCAGTCTTGCCTGTGTTGCATTTGGCACAAGATAGTTTTGGAGGATGGTTGTCAACGGAAGCCATGGATTACGTTGCTCAAATATTAAATATAGAACCTATTGAAGTATATGAAGTAGCCACTTTTTATTCCATGTACAATTTAAAACCAGTGGGTAAATATGTGTTTGAGGTTTGTCAAACAGGACCTTGTATGATTAGTGGTTCTGATAATATCATTCAATACCTACAACAAAAACTTTCTATTCAACCAGGTGAAACCACCCAAGATGGTTTGTTTACTTTAAAATTAGTAGAATGTTTAGGGGCTTGTGGCTATGCGCCCATGATGCAAGTAGGAAAAATTTATCGCGAGCATTTAACTAAAGAAAAAGTAGATGCGATTATTGCAGAATACACACAACAAGCAGCTCATCAACAATAACAAGTAGTATAAACGAATAAAAATGGGTGTAAAATTATTATTAGAAAAAGCACATGTGCCGGGAATTCGTTCTTACGATGTGTATCGCCGTGAAGGAGGATATCGCTCGGTTGAAAAGGCTTTGAAAGAAATGAATCCAGAATCCATTGTGGAAGAAGTGAAGAAAAGCGGATTGCGTGGACGTGGTGGTGCAGGTTTTCCTGCAGGAATGAAATGGAGTTTTATTGCTAAACCTGAAGGGGTACCACGTCATTTGGTTTGTAATGCAGATGAAAGTGAGCCTGGAACTTTTAAGGATCGTTATTTAATGGAGTTCTTGCCTCATTTATTAATAGAAGGGTTGATTGTGTCAAGTTTTGCATTAGGTTCTAATGACACCTACATTTATATCAGAGGAGAATATGCATGGATCACCGATATTTTAGAAACAGCCATCGATGAAGCAAAAGCGAATGGTTGGTTAGGAAAAAATATTTTAGGAACAGGCTTTGATTGTAACATACATGTGCAACGTGGTGCAGGAGCTTATATCTGTGGGGAAGAAACTGCATTGATAGAATCTTTAGAAGGTAAAAGAGGAAACCCTCGTATTAAACCTCCTTTCCCAGCCATCCAAGGTTTATGGCAACGTCCAACGGTAGTGAATAATGTAGAAACTTTAGCCGCAGTGGTTCCTATCATCAATATGGGGGGTGATGAATACGCAAAAATTGGAGTAGGTCGTTCTACAGGTACTAAATTAATTTCGGCATGTGGTAATATTAATAAACCTGGTGTGTATGAAATTGATATGACCATTTCGGTAGAAGATTTTATTTACAGCGATGAATATTGCGGTGGTATTGCAAATGGTAAAAAATTAAAAGCATGTATTCCAGGAGGATCTTCAGTCCCTATTTTACCTGCTAACTTATTATTAAAAACAGCCAAAGGAGAAACCCGTTACATGAACTATGAAAGTTTAAGTGATGGTGGTTTTGCAACAGGATCTATGATGGGTTCGGGTGGTTTTATTGTGTTAGATGAGGATCAATGTATTGTAAAGAACACGTATACATTAGCTCGTTTTTATCGCCATGAAAGTTGTGGACAATGTTCGCCTTGTAGAGAAGGAACAGGCTGGATGGAAAAAATATTACAAAAAATAGAAACAGGAAAAGGAACTAGCAGTGATATTGATTTATTATGGGACATTCAACGCAAAATCGAAGGCAATACTATTTGTCCTTTAGGTGATGCGGCAGCATGGCCTGTAGCAGCAGCGATTCGTCATTTCCGTGATGAGTTTGAATGGCATATTCAACATCCTGAAGAAGCACAAATAAGAAATTTCGGTTTACAACACTATGCAGATCCAATTCATGTACCTGCATAACATAGAACGATAAACTATGAGCGAACAAAATTTATTTAAAGTCACGATTGACAACATCACGATAGACGTACCTGCGGGCACGACTATTTTGCAAGCAGCACGTAAAATTGGTGGTCAAGTGGCACCTCCTGCGATGTGTTATTATAGTAAGCTGGAAGGTAGTGGCGGAAAGTGCCGCACTTGTTTAGTAGAAGTATCAAAAGGTTCTGAAAAAGATCCAAGACCTATGCCAAAATTAGTGGCATCATGTCGCACTACGGTGATGGATGGAATGGAAGTGAAAAATATTACCAGCGATAAAGTAATAGATGCTAGAGCAAGTGTTGTAGAATTTTTATTAATCAATCATCCTTTGGATTGTCCTATATGTGATCAAGCTGGCGAATGTCATTTACAGGATTTAAGTTTTGATCATGGAAAAGCAGGTACTCGATTTGAATTTCAAAAAAGAACTTTCAAAAAACATGATTTAGGAAAAAATATACAATTGCATATGACGCGTTGTATATTATGTTATCGTTGTGTATTTACAGCTGACCAATTAACACAAAAAAGAGTGCATGGAATTTTAGACAGAGGAGATCATGCAGAAATTGCAACACATATTGAGAAGAGTTTGGATAATGAATTTATAGGTAACGTGATTGATGTATGTCCAGTAGGAGCTTTAACCGATAAAACTTTCCGATTTAAAAATCGTGTTTGGTTTTTAAAACCTATGGATGCACATCGTGATTGTCCTACCTGTTCAGGAAGAGTTACCTTATGGAACAGAGGAGATGAAGTATATAGAGTGACTGCCCGTAAAGATGAGTGGGGAGAAATTGAAGATACACCTGACGGAAAACCAGGTTGGATTTGTAATACTTGTCGATTTGATACAAAAAATGCAAATGATTGGGTGATTGAAGGGCCTCGAGCTATTAATCGTCAATCGGTTATTGCACAAGGTCATTACCAAGGTACAGTGGGTATGACAAAACCACAAGAAACTTTTGGTGCCATTAATGATGGCCGCACTCCCCATTTATTAATGGACATACATGATGAGAGTGAAGTGAATAAAAATGACGATTATATTAGTAAGAACAATATTGAAAACGCCTAATTGAAAAGAATATGAATTTGTTAGCAGTAGATATGGCTTTTATTATTGAGAAATTAATTCTGATTGCTATTGTAGTATTTGCCAGTTTAGGTATTGCCTTATACACCACTTTTGGGGAACGTAAAGTCGCTGCAATATTACAAGATCGTCCAGGACCTAATAGAGCAGGACCTTTTGGTTTATTACAACCTTTAGCGGATGGTTTAAAACTCATCATGAAGGAAGAAATCATTCCAACTGCATCCAGTAAGTGGTTATTTATTTTAGGTCCGGGCTTAGCCATGACTGCAAGTTTAATGACCTGCGCTGTGATTCCATGGGGATCTGCGGTGGAAGTGTTTGGACGTAAAGTGGAATTGCAAATTGCCGATGTAAATATTGGAATATTATATGTGTTTGCGGTGGTGAGTATGGGAGTGTATGGTATCATGATTGGTGGATGGGCTTCTAATAATAAGTTTTCTTTGATGTCTGCTTTACGTGCTGCATCTCAAGCTATAAGTTACGAGTTAGCAATGGGCTTAGCTTTAATTGCTTTATTAATGTCTACCGGAACATTGAGTTTAAAGACGATAGTGGAACAACAAGTAGCGGGTCATTGGTGGAATGTGGTTTATCAACCTTTGGGTTTTTTAATATTTTTTATCACTGCGATGGCAGAGTGTAATCGAACTCCCTTTGATTTACCCGAAGCTGAAAACGAATTAAACTTTGGTTATCATCAGGAATATTCTTCCATGAAATTGGGATTCTACTTATTTGCTGAGTATATTAATATGATAATGAGTAGTGCCATTATGGCTTCGATGTATTTTGGCGGATACGACTTGCCTTTCTTCAATGAAAGTAGTGTGGCGCCCAATATTGCGGCTTTAATTGGAGTAGGAACCTTATTAATAAAAATTGTGTTGTTTATATTCTTATTTATGTGGATTCGTTGGACCATCCCACGTTTTAGATATGATCAACTCATGAACTTAGGTTGGAAAACAATGATACCATTAGCGTTATTTAATATGTTATTAACGGGCGCTTTGATATTGTCTAAATTATAAAATCAATTATTGCAATTATAATATGCAAGCATTAACTAATAGAGCATTAGCAGTCAATCGTAAACCCATGACTTTCTGGGAGCGATTATATTTGATCAATATCATCAAAGGGATGTTTATTACGTTTGGGCATATGTTTAAAAAACAACCCACGGTAAGATATCCCGAACAAAAACGTGAGTTCAGTCCAGTATTTAGAGGCTTGCACGTTTTAAATAGAGACGAAGAAGGGCGTGAAAGATGTACCGCTTGCGGATTGTGCGCCGTAGCATGTCCTGCGGAGGCCATCACTATGGAAGCTGCTGAAAGAAAAGAAGGGGAAGAAAATTTATATAGAGAAGAAAAATACGCCGCTAATTATGAGATCAATATGTTGCGTTGTATATTCTGCGGTTTATGTGAGGAAGCTTGCCCTAAGGATGCTATTTATTTAAGTGAAACCTTTGCCCCCGCTAATTTTACGCGCAAAGGGTTTATTTATGAAAAACAAGATTTATTAATTCCCAATGTCACTACCGAAGCAGCTGCTTTTGGTGAAGCAAAAGGAGTCTAAGCATATTTGATATGAGTACTTTACAAATTTTATTTTTTGCTTTATCTGCATTTGCTATTATCAGTGCCATCATGGTATTGGTGAGCAAAAACCCCATTCATAGTGTGTTGTGGTTGATACTAGTATTTTTTGCTATTTCAGGGCACTATATATTATTGAATGCGCAATTTTTGGCCATCGTGAATATTATTGTGTATGCAGGTGCGATTATGGTATTGTTCTTATTTGTGATCATGTTAATGAATGTAAAAAAAGACAAAGAACCACAAAAGCAATTATTTGTAAAATTGATAGGGGTGATTACAGGAGGTAGTTTCTTAACCTTATTAGTAGCCATCGTAAAGCAAACAGTTCAAATTGATGGGAAACAAGTAATGATGAAAGAAGGGGCTATTGGTTTAATACACCCTTTGGGGAAAGTATTGTTTAGCGACTATGTAGTTCCTTTTGAAATAAGTAGTGTGTTGTTTTTAAGTGCGATGGTGGGAGCAGTTATTATTGGAAAAAAATAAAAATTATTGAGTGATGCCTATACATTATTATATCTATTTGAGTTTGGCCCTATTTTGTATTGGGGTGACAGGGGTTTTAACAAGACGCAATGCTATTATTGTTTTTATGTGCATTGAACTTATGTTAAATGCCGTGAATTTATTATTGGTGGCATTTTCTAAAATGTTTTATGGATTTGGATTGGCAGAATCACCCAATAGTATCGTAGGTATTGATGCTCAAATTTTTGTATTTTTTATTATGGTTGTAGCTGCCGCAGAAGTGAGTGTGGGTTTGGCTATCATCGTTATGATGTATCGAAACACACATTCGGTTGACATCAATTTCTTAAACAGATTAAAGAATTAACTCATTTCGCATGAAAGTAATAATAGCGTTCATCCTACTTTGGCCTTTAGCTGGATTTTTATTCAACGGGTTAGGTCGTAATTTTTGGAGCAAAAAAATAATTGCCTATAAAGCGACTGGTTATATAGTTGCTTCCTTTATTTTAAGCGTTTTTGCTTTTATGAATGTTCAGGAATATGGAGCAGTAACAGTTCATTATTTTGATTTTATAAATACAGCCACGTTAAAAATTCCATTTGATTTTAAAGTGGATGCATTATCCAGTTTATTTTTATTAGTTATAACAGGAGTGGGTTCTTTGATACATTTATATTCTACCGCTTATATGAAGGAGGAGACAGCGCCTCATTATGCGCGTTACTTCGCTTATCTTAATTTATTTATTTTCTCCATGTTACTGTTAGTATTGGGTGACAATTTCGTGGTGATGTTTATAGGATGGGAAGGGGTGGGGTTATGTTCTTATTTACTAATTGGCTATTGGTTTACCAATGGCAATTATAATGCAGCCGCTAAAAAAGCGTTTGTCATGAATCGTATTGGCGACTTAGGTTTTTTATTGGCTATATTTTGGATGGTTGTTAAATTAGGAACGGTGAGTTATGGAGATGTATTTACGGAAGCAAGTTTAGCGAAATTATCAAGTACCGATATCACTGCGATTACTTTATTATTATTTGTAGGTGCGATGGGTAAGAGTGCACAAATACCATTATATACTTGGTTACCCGATGCCATGGCGGGTCCTACTCCAGTTTCTGCCTTAATCCATGCTGCAACGATGGTGACAGCGGGTATTTATATGATTACCAGAAGTAATGTTTTATTTAGTCATAGTGAATGCACGCAAACAGTCATTGCCATCATTGGAATTAGTACGGCATTGTTAGCAGCTACTATTGCCATCAAACAAAATGATATCAAAAAAGTATTAGCGTATTCAACCGTGAGCCAATTGGGTTATATGTTTTTAGGTTTAGGAGTGGGTGCTTATACAGGTGCTGTTTTTCATGTGATCACACATGCATTCTTTAAAGCTCTATTATTTTTAGGAGCAGGTTCGGTGATTCATGCCATGCATCATGAACAAGATATTCAAAAAATGGGCGGGTTAAAATCCAAATTACCTATCACACATCTTACTTTCTTGATTGGTTGTATTGCCATTGCAGGGATCCCTCCATTTAGTGGCTTCTTTTCAAAAGATGAAATATTAACTGCAGCGTATGAAAAAAATCCTATTTACTATTATTTAGGGATACTTGGTGCTGCGATGACTGCATTTTATATGTTTCGTTTGTATGCTTCCACTTTTTTAGGAAAGTTTAGAGGTACGGATGATCAAGCTCATCATTTACATGAAAGTCCAATAGCGATGACTTTGCCACTTATTTTATTAGCAATAGCAAGTGCAATTGCAGGGGCCATTGGAGTGCCTGAAATTATGGGAGGTCATCATTGGTTAGCTAGTCATTTAACTGCGATAGTGGGTGCACCACATACTTCCCATTTAGCTCCAACAACAGAATGGATGTTAATGGGTATTTCGGTATCTATTGCAATCATTGCTGTCATCATTGCAATATCTATCTATCGTAAAAAAACAGAGGAAGAACCACAAACAGCATTAGGCAAATTCTTGTATAATAAGTGGTATGTGGATGAATTATATGACGCAGTCATGGTGAGACCATTAGATAAACTAGCTGCCTTTTTGAAAAATACCATCGAGAAAAATGTGATTGATGGAGCCGTCAATGGTACAGGTAAAATGGTGCAATATGGATCTCGTCAAATAAGATTAATGCAAAGCGGTCAGGTGGGGTATTATATATTATTCATGGTATTGAGTATCATTTTACTTTTTGTTTTATGGTTTAATGATGCTACTATTCTTCGCTTTTTTTACAAATTGACACACTAAAATTATAAGAAACGATATGTTACTTTCAATCCTACTTATTCCTTTTATCACTGCATTGTTATTGCTTTTTATAAAGGATGCCAAAAAAGCCAATAACATAGCCTTGGTGACTAGCGCGGCCACTTTAGCTATTAGCATTTGGGTAGCAATGAAAGGCGCTCCGGATTTTAATCAAGCTTGGATTGCAGCATTAAACAGTCGATTTTTATTACATGCAGATGGTTTAGCAAAAATTTTAGTATTGTTGACTACGATCAGTTTCCCTGCTATTTTATGGGCGACTGGATCTAATTCATTAGCGCAAAAAAATATTTTCATTTCTCTTTTATTATTTACGCAAGCTGGATTACTAGGTGTGTTTTTAGCAGGGGATGCTTTATTATTTTACTTCTTTTGGGAACTAGCCCTTATTCCTGTTTATTTTTTATGTTCCATTTGGGGTGGAGAAAAACGAATTGCTATTACATTCAAATTTTTCATTTATACTTTCTTAGGTTCATTAATGATGTTAGCGGGTATTATCTTTTTATATACCCATAGTGCCGAGCCTAATTTTTTAATTCAAAACTTTGTGCATGCAACATTAACTCCGGGGCAACAGATGACTGCGTTTGTATTGTTTTTTATTGCCTTTGCAATTAAAATGCCCATCTTTCCGTTACATACTTGGCAACCAGATGTCTATGAACAATCACCTACTGCAGTCACTATGGTGATGAGTGCAGTCATGGTCAAAATGGGATTGTATGGTGTAATCAGATGGCTATTGCCTTTGTTTCCAGTGGCAGCAAAGTCAGCGGCTGTCATCGTGGTAGATCTTTCAGTGATTGGCGTTTTATATGCTTCTTTTATTGCCATCAAACAAGACGATATCAAAAGATTAATTGCTTATTCTTCCATAGCGCATATTGGATTAATGAATGCTGCTTTATTTACCCATCAAGCTATTGGCGTGCAAGGAGTGTTGATTCAACTTTTTTCACATGGCATTAATGTCTTGGGACTATGGATCATCGCAGATATTATTGAACAACAAACTGGAACCAGATCTATGTTGGCTATGGGAGGCCTTGCTAAAAAACAACCCACCCTTGCTATATTATTAGTGGCTTTTGCTTTTGCAAATATTGCACTACCATTAACCAATGCTTTTGTGGGCGAGTTTTTAATTTTTAATGGGTTATTCCAATTCCATCCTTGGGTAGCTGCTTTTGCTGGAGTGAGTGTTATACTTTCTGCTATTTACACTTTAAATATGGTGCAAAAAGTGGCGTATGGCGAAGTGAGTGAAGCGACTCAAAAAATAAATTTTATAAACAAAGGGGCTCAATGGGCTTTAATCATTTTATTGATCATCGTATTTGCAAGTGGGGTCTATCCACAACCCTTATTTGATTTAACTGCAGATACCTTACAACAAATGTTTGTCAAATAATTAAAAGTATTAGTAATGAATGCAATTATAGTTTCTGCTTTATTAGGTGTTATCATGATGTTCACCTCTTGGGGGATTAAAGGGGAGAAATCTCAAAAATATATCGCTTTGATAGGGTTGGCCATTTTAATCTTAGCTAATTTAAGCCAATTGAATGGCTGGTATGTGATGGAGTATGATACCAAAGGGATGCTTGCATTTTCTCGTTATGGCATTTATGCAAATACAATTTTGTTTACACTTACATTCCTTTATGTTTGGATCAATGGCGATGAAATATCTAAAATAGGGAATCATGCTGCCGATTTTTACGCCTTATTCTTTTTCATTTTATGCGGGGCGAGTGTATTGACTAGTTTTGATAATTTATTAATGTTGTTTATAGGAATTGAAATGTTATCTATTCCTTTATATATTTTAACAAGTTCCGATAAAACAAGTTTAATTAGTAATGAAGCAGGGTTAAAGTATTTTTTAATGGGGGCTTTTTCTACAGGCATTTTATTATTGGGTATTACTTTTATATATGGTGCCACAGGAAGTTTTCATTTAACCGTTCCTGAAACGGGTTTTAAGTATGAAATGTTCATGCGCTCAGGCGGGTTGATTCTCATTTTTGTTGCTATGAATTTTAAAGTGTCGGCTGCTCCGTTTCATTTTTGGACACCCGATGTATATGATGGCGCACCTACTGTATTTACTTCTTTCATGGCAACGATTGCCAAAGCAGCTGGCTTTTTTGCTTTTATGTCTATGTTTCAAGTTCAATACCAAGCTTTAGGATATAGCTGGACCATACTATTACCATTTGTCATAATAAGTACTTTAATAATTGGTAATGTGACCGCCGTATTTCAACGCAGTGTTAAAAGAATGCTCGCTTATTCTAGCATTGCTCAAGCAGGTTTCATGTTATTTGCTTTATACAAACCTTCTACTTTTGCCAATGAAGGTATTTTATTATACGCTTTTGTGTATTCTGTAGCTAGTATTGGAATGTTTGGAGTCCTTATTAAAATGAAAGAAAATAGTATTGAAGGTTTTAATGGCTTAGCAAAAGCGCATCCACTGCTTGCTTTTGTGACGAGTATTTTTTTGTTTTCATTGGCAGGGATTCCTTTAACGGGAGGCTTCTTTGCTAAATATTATATGATCAATGCTATTTTAGTAGCGGGCGCCGGATTGTGGTTAGTGATTGTTGCTTTAGTTTTCGCAGCCATCAGCGTGTACTATTATTTTAAGATCCTACAAGCCATGTATTTTGTAACGGGCGAGCCAGCTCTAGGAGAGATTAATAATACCTATCCCTATAAATTATTAGTGCTGGCTGTTTTACTGCTTATCCTTGGTGTTTTCCCTAATCTATTGCTCAATTATCTCTACTTTTAGCCGTTCTTCAAATAGTCAAACACTACAAAGGGACATTGTTGAATCTGTATTACCTTTGGGTTTCAGAATAAAACTATTGTATGACCCTACAGGATTCTTTTTCATTAGCTTGGCGCACTATTCGAAGTAATAAATTAAGAACAGGTATCACGGTTGCTATCATTGCTTTTGGTATCATGGCTTTGATAGGAATTATCACTGCTATTTCTGCCATGAATCAAAGTTTAAAGGAAAATTTTTCCTTCATGGGAGCCAATGCATTTAGTATTCGTTATAAGGAATTGAATGCGCGAATGGGTGGCCCAAGAGATGATGATTTTGCGAAAGTAAAAAAGGGACAAAAAGAAAAAAAATCAAATCTAAACAAGGTAATACGACTAGAAGAATCGGCTTATTTTAAAGATCATTATGGGTTTAGTCGTGCACAAGTAAGTGTGTATCGTAGAGGGAATGGAAATAATGAATTGCATTATCAAAATAAAAAAACCAATCCTCAAATTACTATGTGGGGTGGCGATGAAAACTATTTAGCAGTGAATGGGTATCAAATTGATGCGGGCCGTAATTTAAATAATGTGGATATGCTAAGTGGTCGTAATGTTTGTTTAATTGGAAGTAATGTGGCTGCTAAATTATTCCCATCGAGTCCCGAAAAAAGCGTTGATAAAGTAATCTTAGTGGGAGGTAAACCTTATCGTGTGATTGGCTTGTTGAAATCAAAAGGATCTAGTGCTATGATGCGTCAAGATGATATGATTTTAACGTCTATCAATAATTTAAGACAGTATGAAAATAATGCTTCTTACAATATTGGAGTAATGGTAAATAATGTTGCCGAATTAGATCCGGCTATTGGAGAGTCTATTGAGCAAATGAGAAAAGCTCGAAGATTAATTCCTGCTGAAGCAGATAATTTTGTGGTGGACAAAAGCGACAAGTTTGCGGATATGTTTATTGGCTTTTTAGCGGGCATTAGTGGCGCCGCAGGCGCCATTGGTATGATTACTTTAATTGGTGCAGCTATTGGTTTGATGAATATAATGTTGGTTGCAGTGAATGAACGTACTAGAGAAGTAGGTTTAATAAAAGCCTTAGGAGGAAAGAAAAGAGATGTACGCAGACAATTTTTATTTGAAAGTATTTTAATCAGCGTATTAGGTGCTGTATTTGGAATTATTTTAGGTGTGTTAGTGGGTAATATTTTTAGTTTGGTTTTACACACTGGTTTTGTTGTACCGTGGTTGTGGGTGGTGATTGGAATTGTTATATGTTCTATAGTAGGATTGGCTGCAGGTATTTATCCAGCCATGAAAGCCGCTTCTTTAAATCCTATTAATGCTTTGAGATACGAATAAAAAAGAGCCACTTAAAATATCCTTAATAAGTAATTATTAATTATTAATACATCGTTCTAACCCACTGTTATAAGTTACAAGCATTAAAAAACCCCGTTCCGAAATTTCGGAACGGGGTTTTTTGTAAAATTCGTTCCGAATCATCGGAACGAATTTTTAAGAAAGCATTATTTAGGATCTAATGCTTTCTTAATTCTATCTTGTAAATCAGCGTAGTGATTTTGAGTGGTTCCATCATTACTATTTGCTGTTTTTAATGCAGCAGCTAATTTTTTCAATTGTGATTTTACTTCAGATAAAATATCTGAATTTTCAACATCTACTGGAGCTCCCATTCTAAATGCTCCTGTAACTGCAGAAGCAGCAGCTGAAGCAGGCGCTGGGTTTAGTAAATCATCTAATTGACTTACATACGTTTTTTGTAGGTTTCTGCGATTGATGTCAGCAGCATTTTGAGTGGTTAATTCACTGAATAAACCTTTTCTTAAGTCTTCCATCATATCGTGTAAAGAATAAGAAGTATTTCCGAAACGATTACTACTTGTACTTAATCTTAACAAACGACTTTTATCTAACAAGCTTTTTAAAGTACTTGTTTGAATTCCTTGAACACGTTCGTTCGCATTAGGGTTAGAGATTTTATTTAAAATATTTTTATCTAACAACCAAGTAGGTGTTGTAAATAGTTGCGTTTGTAAAAAGTTCATTGCACTTTTTTGCATCGCCACTGGAGTAGGTGTATAAACATCTCCTGGTTCTTCTATACTTTTAAAAGTTTCATTAATACCGCCAATGTTTTTTGAAACATGACCCATGTATCTGTTAAATTGACCTGCTAATTGCAAATAAACTTCACTTAAATTTTCATATCTGTCTGCTTCTTCTTTTGTCCACTCTGGTAATTTCACTAAAATACGCTTCAAGTTTTTAATACCATATTCGCTCGCTACCACAGCGTTATCACTTAAGTCTTCTGTTTGAGCGCGAGGATCATCGTTGCGACCTTCCCCACCAAACCATACTCTTGGATTATTTTTTAAAGCATCGACAATCCATTTGTTGTTTACTTTTTTATCTTCATTCACATCACTGATACCAGTGTAGGTATAGCCCCACTTAATAGCCCATTTGTCATAATCACCAATGCGTGGGAATAAACCTGATTGGTTAATATGATCTTCTGGTTGTGCGACATAGTTGAAACGAGCATAATCCATAATAGAAGCAGTGTGACCGTTAGCTTCTACCCATGTTTTATCTCTTAATTTTTCTACTGGAGTTTTGCTACTGCTACCCATATTATGTCTTAAACCTAAAGTGTGACCTACTTCATGAGATGAAACAAAACGGATTAAGTTACCCATCAAGTCGTCATCAAATTTCATTTTGCGTGCAGTAGAATCTACAGCAGCAGTTTGAATCATATACCAATCATGCACTAAACTCATTACATTATGATACCAACCAATATGGCTCTCTAAAATTTCACCACTTCTTGGATCGTGGACTTGAGGTCCATATGCATTCTCAATATCAGAAGCGAAATAACGAATCACGCTAAAACGAGCATCTTCTAAACTCATAGTACTATCGTTAGGCCATTCTTTACCTACGATGGCATTTTTCCAACCTGCTTTTTCAAAGGCAGCATTCCAATCATTCACCCCTGCTATTAAATAAGGCACCCATTTTTTAGGAGTCGCAGGATCGATATAATAAATGATTTGTTTTTTAGGCTCTACTAATTCACCTTTTTTGTATTTATCCATATCCTGCGGTTTAGGCTCTAATCTATAACGCACAGCAAAAGTTTGGTTTTCAACTTTATGTTGATCATCAGAATACTCTACAAAATTGTCTGCGAAGTAACCCACACGTGGGTCAAATAATCGACGACTCATTGGAGTTTTAGGCAATAACAAAACCGATGTATTTAACTCAAAAGTAATTGCACCAGCATTGTTGGCTGCAGGAACAGAACTTCCTCCGCCCATGGGACCTGCCATAGGGCTTCCAGCACTCGCAGAGTAGGTTTTTACAGTTCTGATCTCCATATTAATAGGGTAGCTCTTAATGCTTTCAATATAAGATCTGTCAGAAGCTAAGGCGGTGACTCCAAAATTGCGTTTATCTCCACTGGTTAAGCTTACTGCTTGGTTGTCACCTTTAAAAAAGTCAGTCACATCAATGATGGAACTATTGGAATCTTTCCCGTAGGCTTTGACGTCAAAAGCGGCTACAATGGGATCTAAATAAGAGTTTTTAACTGCCTTAGAGATTACTTGAGATGAATCTGCAGCACTAATTAAAGTCACTACTCTCATGAAAATGCGTTGGTTAGGTCCTTTTTCAAAGGAAATACTTTGCTCGTTGACTTCTTCCCCGCCGTATTTTCTAGCACCACCTGGTACTTTTACGTAACGGGTTACTGCCAATAATTCTCTACCCAATAAATTATCAGGTATTTCAAAGTAGTATTTATCGTCTTGAAGATGAACGCTAAACACTCCTTTTTGGCTCACTGTTTTTTTAGTAATGAATTCACTAAATGCTTTGGGCCCGATTTTTACAGGCGGAGCATCTTTTTTAGCCCCATTTAAGGCGCTAGTATCTGGCCTTTGCATAGGCATTTGATCGGGTCTTGGACCTCCTGGACCTCCTGGTCTTTGTGCCGAAATGGTAGTTTGCAGAAGCGCTAAAAAGCTGACTGCGACTATGATTTTTTTCATATTACACTTTATTAAATGATAAAATAGAAATATAAATATACAAGTCTTCCCCCAACACTAGTTAGTTTGTATAAAATTTATGATAAAAAAATACCTTGAAATTTGTTTCAATCAATAAATTACTTATTTTGTAACCCCTAAGAAACTAGTGCGGACAGATTTTGTGAAATCTATACCAATAGTCAATAGGGTTAAAAACTTTTAAAAATATTTTAATTTAAAACCAAAAATCAATTGAATCATGGCTGAGACTAAACCAACTGCAACAGCAGCTTCTAAGAAAGCTGCACAGCCGCAACAAAGCGGAAATTTGATTGCAACTTTAGCACCAATCGCTTGTATTGTAGCAGGCTATGTTATTTGGCGCTTTGTGCTAGGTAACGCGAGTAATTTTACGAATCCTGATCCGAGTGGTGGTTTCTGGCCTTCACACAAAGGACCTAAAGGAACATTTACCAAAATGTATGAGGGTGGTATCGTAGTACCTGTATTAATTGGTAGCTTATTAATCGTTTTAACTTTCGTTATTGAAAGATTATTAACTATTAAAAAAGCAGCGGGTAATGGTAACATTACTGAGTTCATTCGTAAAATCCAATTTCATTTAGCAAACAAAGAAGTGGATAAAGCACTTGTTGAATGCGACAAACAAAAAGGATCTGTAGGTAATGTAATGAAGTCTGGTTTGACTAAGTACAAAGAGATGATCTCTAATACAGAATTAGATACAGATCAAAAAGTATTGAATATTCAAAAAGAAATTGAAGAAGCAACTGCGTTGGAATTACCTATGTTGGAAAAGAATTTAGTATTCTTATCTACTATCGCATCTGTAGCTACCTTATTAGGTTTGTTCGGAACGGTATTAGGTATGATTCGTTCTTTCTCTAAATTAGGTGAAGAAGGGGGTGGTGAAGCTGCTCGTGAATTATCACAAGGTATCTCTGAAGCGTTGTATAATACAGCGTTAGGTATTGGTACTTCTGCTGTAGCAATCATTATGTATAACGTCTTTACTACAAGTATTGATGGTATCACATACGGCATCGATGAGTCTGGTTTTACTTTGACTCAAAGTTTTGCTGCGAACTACAAATAATAATCATTAAAGGTGGCAACACCTTTTAATTTTAAAAAGAATATACAATGGGTAGAGCCAAATTACCTCGTAAGAGTACCACCATCGACATGACTGCCATGTGCGATGTGGCTTTCCTTTTATTGTCTTTCTTTATCTTGACTACTAAGTTCAAGCCTTCTGAAGCAATAGCGGTAACAACACCTAGTTCGGTGTCTTCCAAAGTTGCTCCAACAAAGGATTTTGTTTTAATTACTATAGATAAAGATGGCAAAGTATTTCTAACCATTGATGACAAGCAAAAAAGAGAAACCATTGTCAACTCCTTAAATGCAACCAAAAATTTAGGATTAGATGTGGCAGCTTTTAAAAGTGCAAACTTTATTGGAGCGCCATTTAGTGGGTTAGCTTCTTTTTTAGCGATCACTGAAGAAAACAGAAAAGGAAATCAGTTACCTGGTATTCCTTGTAAGGACAGCACTAATAATGAATTAATTACTTGGATGCAAGTAGTTAATGAAGCGTATACTGGTACTAAAATGGATCTTTTGTTAAAGGGAGATAACCTTGCAAAATATCCAGCCTTCAAAGGAGTACTTACTGCGTTTAAGAAAAATAATATTCAAAAGTTTCAAATGATTACCAATCCTGAAAATGCACCCGCAGGTTCAGAGTTGTATAAAAAATCAATGGCTGGCGAAAAACAGGAAAATTAATTATAAACTAATAAAAGCTATTTGTTATGGCAGAATTAGATACCTCGGGTGGTGGACATAAAAAGAAAGGACCAGGGGTCAAGAAAGGAAAAAAGTTATCTACGCGTGTGGATTTGACACCGATGGTGGACTTAGGTTTCTTGTTGATCACCTTCTTTATTTTCACTACCACGATGAGTCAACCCACCGCAATGAAGTTGCTTTTGCCTGATGATAAAGCAAAACCCGAAGAGCAAAATAAAGCAAAGGAATCCGGCGCTTTAACTATCTTGATGGGTAATGATAATCATATTTATTATTACGAAGGTCAATTAAAAGTAGATGCCTCTAATTTTTTATCTGCATCTTATAATGGAGAAAATTCCATTCGTGATGTAATCTTAAAAAAGAAAGCCTACGTTCGAAGTATTGCTCAAGATCCAAACGATCCTGAACATGATTTAGTAATAGTAATTAAACCTAGTTCAACATGTACTTACAAAAACGTAATTGATATTTTAGATGAAATGTCAATCAACGTGGTTAAAAAATATGCATTAGTTGATATTTTTGATATTGAAGAACAGTTGGTTAAAAAGTCAGACGAGAACTCAAAATCTTCTAGCAATTAAAAGCATTTAAAATGGACATAAACAAAATATTAACCGCCGATATTCTAGACCTCATTTTTGAGGGAAGATTTAAGGAGTATGGTGCTTATGAACTAAGAAAAACATATAATGATCGTCTTAAGAAAGCGATAATTGGTATGCTTAGTATCACAATACTTTTGGCAGGTGGTGCTATTTGGTCTAATTCAGCAAAAAAGTCTAAGACTGAAATTGTAGTAACAGATGTTTCTTTAACAGATGTTGCACAAGAAAAAAAGGCACCTCCACCTCCACCACCTCCTCCAAAGCAAGAACCACCAAAAGTGGAAATGGCAAAATTTACACCTCCTAAAATTGTAAAAGACGAGGAAGTGAAAAAAGATGATGAGGTAAAAGAGGTTGAAAAACTAGAAGACGTTAAAATTGGTGTAGTTGATCAAAAAGGGATTAAAGATGATGGATTAGTTCCTGTAGAACAAAGTACAGGGGTTGCGCCAGCACCTGCTGAAGATGATGAAAATAAAATCTTTACAGTGGTACAAATTCCAGCTGAATTTCCTGGAGGTCAACAAGGATGGATTCGTTATTTAGAAAGAACATTAAACAGAGACTTGCCTGTTGAAAACGGTGCACCTACTGGAAAATATAGTGTAGTTGTTTCTTTTATTGTATCTAAGGATGGTACCATTTCGGAAGTAAAAGCCGAAAATGATCCAGGCTATGGTACTAAGGATGAAGCAGTTCGTGTTATCCAAAAAGGTCCTAAATGGAAGCCTGCTGTTCAAAATGGACGTAACGTAATTTATCGTCACAGACAAGCTATCGTATTTATGGTTTCTGAAGATTAATACTTTTCAGTTCAACCTTACAAAATGCATATAAAAGCCCCTCGAGTAATCGGGGGGCTTTTTAGTGTAATTTTTCAAGTCACTGCTTTCAAATAATTACCACCATTAAGTTTACCTTTGTGTATGCGTGAAAATTTAAGTGCATGGAATGATACGATTGTAGCTCTGGCAACCGCGCCAGGATTAGGAGCCATTGCAGTGATTCGACTCAGTGGACAGGAAGCTATACAAATTGTAAATAGTGTATTTCCTTCCAAGGATTTATCATTGGCTAAAACACATACTGCGCATGTGGGTAAATTAATGGAAGGAACTAAAGTTATAGATGAAGTGGTAATTACTTTATATCGAGCTCCCAAATCATATACAGGGGAAGAAGTGGTTGAAATTTCTTGTCATGGCTCACCCTTTATTCAAGACAGTATTTTGCAAAGTATGATTCATATAGGAGCAAGAATGGCCAAGCCTGGTGAATTTACGCAACGTGCTTTTTTAAATGGCAAATTGGATTTAACACAAGCAGAAGCGGTGGCCGATTTAATTGCTAGTAATACAGAAGCTTCTCGTAAAGCTGCTATATATAATTTAAAGGGTGGATTTTCGAGTGACTTACAATTGATGCGTGAAAAATTAATAAAATTTTCGGCTCTTATTGAATTAGAACTTGATTTTTCACAAGAAGATGTGGCGTTTGCTAATAAAAAAGAATTGGAAATTTTAGTTCAACAATTGCAATTCAAAACACAGAGTTTATTAGACTCCTTTTTATTAGGCAATGTGATTAAGAATGGGGTACAAGTGGCGATAGTAGGAAAACCCAATGCAGGAAAATCTACTTTGCTAAACGCCTTATTAAATGAAAATCGTGCCTTAGTAAGTGAAGTTCCAGGCACTACGCGTGACACCGTGGAAGAGTTTTTAAATATACAAGGAGTATTGTATAAATTAATTGATACCGCAGGGATTCGAAATCAAATTGAAGATGCGATTGAACAAATGGGTATTGATAAAAGCAAAGAAAAAATAATTGCTGCCGATATTGTGATTGCTTTATTTGATGTGAATAGTACCAGCATAGATCAAATTCAACAATGGCAAACAGATATTGGCAAAGACAAAATTATATTAGTAGGTAACAAAACTGATTTAGCTGATACTGTTCATTTAAAAATGTTTGAAAACATAACTGATATCGTGTTTATAGCTGCAAAAAACAAACACAATATTGACGAACTCAAAAATAAGATTACAGAAAAAGCCATAGGAGATGGGCTAAAAAGAGAAGGCACTATTATTACGAATGCGCGTCATGTATCTAGTTTAAAAAAATTATTATTTGCATTGAATGATGTAGAAAGCGGGTTGATCCAAAATGTTACCGGTGATTTGTTGGCATTGGATATTCGACAAGCTTTACATTACTTAGGAACGATTACCGGAGAAATTACGAACGAAGATCAATTAGACTTTATTTTTTCAAAATTTTGTATCGGAAAGTAAAGCGCTCAATTAATTAACTAACGAGTGTTATTAACGAGTACATTATTATCAACTGGATTTAATCAATAGATTTTTGGAGTAGTAGGAGTGATGATTAAGGGGGTCTCCATCAAAAAGAGATGTCATGCTTAAATAAATCATTAAATTATTGTTAAACAATTGGTAAAGTATATAAAAAAAATATATACGAATATATGTGTACCAATTACACAAAAATTTAATAAATTACGTATGTGTATTTTGTACACATTGTAACGTTTGCGAACTCGATTGCTTGTATAAATGAAAAAACTATTCGTTTTATTCTTTTTGTCATTGGCATTTTTTGCTAATGCACAGCTATTAAATACGACTCCAAATTTTGTTTTGGAGACTAGTAATTCTATCACTATTACAGCAGATGCAACTAAAGGAAATAAAGCTTTATTAAATTTTACGGGAGATGTATTTGTTCACCTTGGTTTAATTACAAGTGTTAGTGCCAATAGCAGTGCTTGGCAATATGTCCCTTCTTTTTCAGTTTGGACTGGAACTGATCCTCGCATTAAAGCCACTAGCTTAGGTAATAATCAATGGTCTTTCACTATAACAGGTGGGTTAAGAAGTTATTTTGGAGTCACAAATGGCAGTGAAAAAATTTATAAGATTGCTATTTTATTTAGAAATTCTGCAGGAACAAAATTAGCTAATGAAGATGGTTCTGATATGTATGTGAACATATATGATAATCAATTTTATGCTAAAATTGATACGCCATTATCACAACCATTGTACGTTCCACAATTCGAGACTATTAAAAAAACAATAGGGGATACTTTATTTGTAAATGCAAAATCATCCGAAAATGCAACCCTATCCTTTTATTTTAATGATACACTTCTAAAAACGGCAACCAATACGAGTTCCTTATCTGCATTCAAAAAAATCAATAAGACAGGAACACAAAAGCTATTGGTTATAGGGAATAATGGGACTGCTACTTCAAAAGATTCATTGAATTTTTTAGTATATGGGGATATGAATTTACAGGATGTTCCGGCGGGTATGGTGGATGGAGTTAATTATCATGCAGGAGACACTTCTGTCACTTTAGTTTTGTATGCTCCTAAAAAAACAAATGTATCTGTAATAGGTGATTTTAATAATTGGACAGCTAGTTTACCTTATGTCATGAATTTATCCAAAGACACGACTCGTTTTTGGTTGAAGATAAATGGATTAACACCTGGAGTAGAATATGCCTATCAATATGTCATTGATGACAATATTAAAGTGGCTGACTATAATACGGAAAAAGTATTGGATCCTAATAATGATTCTTATATACCTGCAGCTACCTATCCTAACTTAAAAGCCTATCCTACCGGAAAGACAACTGGTATAGTGAGTGTAATTCAAACAGCTAAACCAACTTATGTATGGAAGGATGGAGGTTTTGTAAGACCGAACAAAAAGAATTTAATTATTTATGAATTATTGATTCGTGATTTTGTTCAAAAGCAAAACTTTCAAACTTTAAAAGACAGTTTAAATTATTTGAAAAATTTAGGGGTGAATGCAATTGAGTTAATGCCTTTTTCGGAATTTGAAGGAAATGATAGTTGGGGATATAATCCAAATTTCTTTTTTGCCCCTGATAAATATTATGGTACCGAGACTGCTATCAAAGAATTTATAGATGCAGCACATGCCAAAGGAATTGCTGTGATCATGGATATGGTGCTGAATCACGTTTTTAATTCTTCACCTTTAGCACAAATGTATTGGAATAGTGCTGCTGGAACTCCGGCTACTAATAATCCTTGGCTTAATGTTACAGCAACACATCCTTTTAGTGTAGGGAATGACTTCAATCATGAATCTGCAGCTACAAAAAAATTAGTTTCACGTGTGGTAAATCATTGGCTCACAAAATATCATGTGGATGGGTTTAGATGGGACTTATCTAAAGGCTTTACTCAAAAAAATAATCCCACTGATGTGAATGCATGGGGGCTTTATGATGCTTCACGTATCGCTATTTGGAAAAATATTTATGATACCATGCAAAAAGCATCTGTCAATAGTTATTGTATCTTAGAACATTTTGCAGATAATACAGAAGAAAAAGAATTAGCAGATTATGGCATGTTACTTTGGGGTAATGCCAATTATAATTTTGGACAATCTGCTATGGGATTTCCTACAGATGCTTCCATTAATTATGCCAATGCAAATGGACGTAGTTGGAACCAACAACATTTAGTGACTTATATGGAAAGCCATGATGAAGAAAGATTGATGTATAAAAACATAAATTATGGAAATTCAGGAAGTGGCTATAGTACCCGTGATGTAAATACTGCTTTAAAAAGAATGGAATTAGCGGCTGCCTTCTGGGCCTTAACGCCAGGTCCAAAATCGATGTGGCAGTTTGGTGAGTTAGGATATGATCTTTCCATTAATACTTGCCCAGATTTGACTATCAATAATAACTGTCGTCTTTCGGATAAACCAATCAAGTGGGATTATTTTACCAATCCCAATCGTAAGGCATTATATAATGCTTATGCGCAATTTTTAAAATTAAGAAACAATCCAAGTTATACTACCGATTTCAGTACAGGTAGATATACCATGAATGGGGGAGGCTTATTCAAATCATTGCAAATAAATGGAGATTCTATTAAGTTGGTTTTGATGGGTAATTTTGATGTTTCTGCTCAAACTTCTAATGTTTCTTTCCCTTCAGATGGATTTTGGTATAATGTGTATAATAATAAATACATTCCTGTTTTGAATGGGACTGCAAGTGTTTCTTTACAAGCTGGTGAATATCAAGTATATACCAACAAAAACATATCATCGGCGGTCATTACGGATATCTTGAATATCAATTTGCCTGAGTTAAAGATGATTTCTTCTATTTACCCGAATCCTTTACGAACAAGTGCTAACTTTGTATATCAATTGCCTGAGAGTGGAAATGTACAAATTCATGCCTATAACATGAATGGAGAAGATTGCGGTTTATTATATTCGGGCTATCAATTTAAGGGTACTCAAAAATTTGTCATACAAAAAAATCAAAGCATGCAAATGCCAGGATTATATTTTATTTCAATCATTCAAAACCAAAAACAAAAAATCAATAAACTTTTAATTACAAATTAACAATTCTTAAACTTGAAATCGTAAATCTATGAACATGAAAAAAACACTTGTTGCGTTGTTGCTAGCAGTCATCTGCTTGCCAACATTTGCGCAAGATCGTACGGTTACCGGTAAAGTAACCGACGCCAAAGATGGTTCTCCTTTGGTTGCAGCTTCTGTGGTGGTGAAAGGAACTAAGAAAGGTACAAGTACTGGGGCTGATGGTACTTTTACTTTAAAAGTGTCCGCTTCAGACAACACATTAGTAGTTTCTTTTTTGAACTATGCATCTAAGGAATTATCAATCAAAGGGCAAAGCACTTTTAATGTGACTTTGTCTCAAACATCAGACCAATTAAATGAGGTGGTGGTAATTGGTTATGGATCTGTTAGGAAAAAAGACTTAACAGGATCTGTAGCAAATATTACTTCCAAGGATTTTAATACCGGTGTGGTAGCCACTCCAGAACAATTAATAGCTGGTAAAGTAGCGGGTGTATCTATTACAAGTAATAGTGGTGCACCTGGTGCAGGAAGTACTATTCGTATTAGAGGCGGTGCTTCATTAAATGCAAGCAATGATCCATTAATCGTTATTGATGGTATGCCTATTGACGCAGGTGGAATTTCTGGTCAAGCCAATGCTTTAGCTTTAATCAATCCAAATGATATTGAATCTTTCTCTGTGTTAAAAGACGCCTCTGCTTCGGCAATTTATGGTGCTCGTGCATCTAATGGTGTTATTTTAATTACCACTAAGAAAGGGAAAAAAGGAGCTATGAAAGTCAATTTCAGCTCTCAATATGGTATTGCTGAAAATAGCAAGCAAGCTGATATTTTTACAGCAGATGAAATTAGAAAAATTGTAAATGAAAAAGGTACTGCAGCTTTCAAAGCTGTTTTAGGTGCTGAAAATACAGATTGGCAAAAACAAATTTATCAATCAGCTACAAGTACCGACAACAACCTTAGTTTATCTGGTGCAGTAGCGGGTGCTTTACCTTATCGTTTGTCTTTAGGTAATTTGCAACAAGATGGTATATTGAAAACAGGAAACTTAAAGCGTACTACTATTGGAGTCAACTTAAGTCCTACTTTTTTCAAAGATCATTTAAGTGTGAACTTGAGCTATAAATATTCTGAAAGTAGTTCTCGTTTTGCTGATCAAGGCGCTATTGGATCTGCCACAAACTTTGACCCTACACAACCTGTGTATTCTGGAAGCAAACGCTTTGGTGGATACTGGGAGTGGTTGGATGCAACTTCTACTACAGGCTTAAGATCTTTATCTCCAAGAAACCCATTAGGTATCTTAGAACAAAAACAAGACAATAGCACGGTGTCTCGTAAAATTGCGAGCGCTTTAATTGATTATAAAGTACATTTTTTACCTGACTTACATGTCGTGGTGAACACAGGTTCTGATATTGCCACTGGCGCAGGAACGATTGTGATCAACGATAGCGCTGCTTCTAGTTATAAAAGATATAAAGATGCTGGCGGTATGTTTAACGGTCCTTTCCATGGTGGGGTAAATAATCAATATTTACAAGAAAGAGATAACAGCTATTTCAATGCTTATTTGAATTATGCTACAGATCTTAAAGCAATTGACTCTCGTATTGAATTAACAGGTGGTTATGAGTATCAAGATTATAAGACGACTAACTTCAATTTTTCAGATCGTACTTATGATAACACCATTGTCACTTCTCCTAACTTTGCCTCTAACGTACCTGAGTATCGTTTGATCTCTTATTTAGGTAGAGCTAATTTGAATATCAAAAACAAATATATCTTGACTGCTTCTGTAAGACAAGATGGATCTTCTAAATTTAATCCAGACAATCGTTATGCCGTTTTCCCTTCAGCAGCATTGGCTTGGAAGTTGAAAGAAGAAGACATGTTTAAATCTTCAACAGTAGTTTCTGATTTAAAATTAAGAGCGAGTTATGGTGTGACTGGACAACAAGATGGTATTGGATACTATGATTATATTTCTTACTATAATTTAGGAACAAGTACTGCTCAGTATCAATTTGGTAATTCATACTATTCTATCTATCGTCCTAATGGGTACTATTACAATCGTAAGTGGGAGCAAACAGCGACTGCGAACGTAGCCTTAGATTTCGGTTTCTTTAATAATCGTATTAGCGGTACTATCGAAGCGTACAATCGTACCACTACCGATTTATTGAATGAAATCAACCAACCAGCAGGTACCAACTTTAGTAACAAAATTGTTGCAAACATTGGTAGCATGGAAAATAATGGTTTAGAATTTACTTTGAATTTAGTGCCTATAAAGTCTAAGGACTTAACTTGGGACTTATCAGTAAATGCGACATATAATAAAAACAAAATCACAAAATTAACAATCTCTGATGATCCTACTTATGCAGGAGCTCGTTTTGGTGGAATTAGTGGTGGTACCGGTAATACTATTATGATTCAATCAGTAGGATATAACCGTGGTGCTTTCTTTGTTTTCAAACAAGTATATGATGCAAAAGGAAATCCAATTGATGGTTTATTTGCCGATTTAAATCGTGATGGTATCATCAATGAAAAAGATTTGTATCAGTATAAAGGGAATGATCCACAATGGTATTTAGGCGCAAACTCTAGAGTGACTTATAAAAAGTGGAATGCAGGAATTGTCATGAGAGCCAATTTAGGCAACTACTTATATAATAACGTAGCTTCTAGTACAGGTACTTTAAGAAATATCATGAATCCATTAGGATATGTAAACAACGGATCTAGAGATTATTTAACTTCTGGATTTAGTGGTAATGGTGCCAACTATTTCTTATCTGATTACTATGTACAAAACGCTTCTTTCTTCCGTATTGACAATATTAGCTTAGGTTATAATGTTGGAAAAGTATGGAACGATAAAGCCACTTTACAATTGAATGCCAACATTCAAAATGCATATATATTAACCAAATATAAAGGGTTAGATCCTGAGATGACAGGCGGAGTTGACAACAACTTCTATCCTAGACCAAGAACTATTTCTTTTGGCATTAATCTTAATTTCTAATTTATTTATAAGATCAAATAATAAGAAAATGAAAACAAATATTTATAAAATCGTATTAGCCACTGCTGTTTCGGTTGTTGTTATGGCTTCTTGTTCCAAAACATTGGACTTGTTGCCTACGAATGACGTAACTTCTACGCAAGTTTACCAAACAGCTGCTGGATACAAACAAGCATTTGCAAAAGTATATGCAAGTTTTGCTTTAACAGGAAACACCGGCCCTGCAGGAAACGGGGACATTCAAGGATTGGATGAAGGTACTGCCGACTTTTTAAGATTATTCTGGAAAGCACAGGAGTTAAGTACCGACGAAGCAGTTGTATCATGGGGAGATCCAGGTATTCAGGATTTTCACAAAATGAACTGGTCTGCAAGTAATCCTATGTTGACAGGATTATATTATCGTTCTTTCTATCAAATCACTTTAGCGAATGATTTTATCAGACAAGCAAGTGATGCTAATTTAGCTTCAAGAGGAATCGCTGCTGATGATATAGTAGCCATTAAAAAATATAAAGCAGAAGCTAGATTTTTAAGAGCCTACCAATATTCCATATTAATGGACTTATTTGGTAATGTTCCTTTCTTAACCGATGCAGATGCATTAGGTTCTGTCATGCCAAAACAAAAAACACGTACCGAATTATTCAACTACATTGAATCAGAATTAAAAGCAATTGATCCTGAATTAGTAGATGCTAGAAAAAATGAATATGGTCGTGCAGATAAAGCAGCTGCTTGGGCTTTACTAGCTAGAATTTATTTAAACGCACAAGTGTATACGGGTACTGCTAGATATACTGATGCGGTGGCTTATTCTAAAAAAGTAATTGATGCAGGCTACTCTTTAATTAGTGATTATACAAAAATCATGCGTGCTGATAACCAAAATAATACTGCAGAGTTTATTTTGACGATCAACTTTGATGGTATGAAAACTCAAAACTGGGGGGGTACTACTTTCTTAACACATGCTCCAATTGGAGGTTCTATGACAGCTTCTACCTTTGGTGTGGATGGAGGATGGGGTGGTTTAAGAACTACCAAAGCATTTAGTGACAAGTTTGCTGATATCACAGGAGCTACCGATAAGCGTGCTCAAATTTATACTGCAGGTCAAAATGCTGATATTACAGACTTAACTGCATTTACCGATGGTTTTGCAATTACTAAGTTTAAAAATATCAAAGCAGACGGAACAGCAGGTTCTAGTTTAACATTTGCTGATATTGATTTTCCTATTTTCCGTTTAGGAGAAATGTATTTAGTATATGCTGAATCTGTTTTAAGAGGAGGTACTGGCGGTGACGCTACTACAGCTTTGGGTTATGTAAATGCATTACGTCAAAGAGCTTATACCAATACCACAGGAAATATCACTGCAGGTCAATTAACCACCGATTTTATTTTGGATGAGCGTTGCAGAGAATTGTATTGGGAAGGATTCCGTCGTTCTGATTTAATCAGATTCGGTAAGTTCACTGAGTCTACTTATTTATGGCCTTGGAAAGGTGGCGTAAAAAGTGGATCTGGTGTAGATGCCTACAGAAAATTATATCCAATTCCTTCTGCTGATATATCTTCTAACCCTAATCTTGTACAAAATACAGGGTATTAATACCAATGTTAAAAGTCAAAAAGAAATATATGAAAAAAATAATTCAATCACTATTATACTTGAGCATCGCGATGGTGTTTTTTGCATCTTGTGAAAAAGAAGAAGCAAGAGATACTTATAACGGCGGAACGGCTCCTGTATTTTCAGCTTCTGTAAAGGATAGCATCGGTTTAAATTTTAACACCGAAAACAACAAAGCCGTTACTTTTAGCTGGACCAATCCTAATTACACATTTGCTTCTGGAGTGAGTTCACAAAACGTTAGCTATACTTTGGAAATTGATACTGCAGGTGCAAGTTTCAATGGGCCTAATAAGAGATCCGTTTCTATTAACCAAGATGTAGATGTGACGTACACTCAAAAAGCATTTAATATTTTAATTGCAGATTTAAAAGTAAAACCAGGTGTGGTTGCTTTATTAGAAGCAAGAGTAATAGCTTCTTTAGGTGCTAACATCACTTCTTTAGTTTCTAATAAATTTACTTTTAAGGTACTTCCTTATGCGCCTCCTCCTAAAGTAGCTGTACCAACAGGTGGAGTATTGTATTTAGTGGGTGATGCAACCAATGGTGGCTGGAATAATCCAGTGCCTGTTCCATCACAACAGTTTACTCAAGTGAGCACTACTTTGTATGAACTTACAGTTCCATTAATTGGCGGCAAACAATATTTGTTTATCCCTAAAAATGGAGATTGGAGTAACAAATTTGCATGTTCAAGCACTGCCAACCAAAGTGCTAATGGTGGAGTTTTTGGATACAATTTGAGTGATAACTTCCCTGGACCAGCAGCAAGCGGAACTTATAAAATATCTGTTGACTTCCAAAGTGGAATATATACTGTAACTAAACAATAATTTTTTAAAGATGTCATTGAAAAATGCATCTATCTAAAAAAACACATATGAAATATTTATTAAAAATTAGCTTGTTTACGGTGCTGCTTGCGGCAGTAATCACAGCTTGTACCAAAATGGACAGTTTGCCATTTTATGGTAACGGAACGCCTGTGGTTTTATCGGCTTCCTCAACCAACATCACTCCAGCTCCTAGTGATTCTAATAAAATAGTGGCTTCATTTTCTTGGACGAATCCACATTACGCTACCGATTCTAATACTCAAAAATTTGTATTAGAAATTGATTCTGCAGGCCGTAATTTCTCTCAGAAATTCGTAAGTATCACTATTGGAAAACCAAGCATATCATTTACTGGAAAACAATTAAATGACATGTTAGCTGCCTTTGGATTTACTCCAGGTCAAAGTTTTGCTTTTGACGTTAGAGTGACTTCTTCTTATGGCAATAACAATGAGCAATTAAAGTCCAACGTACTTTCGGTAAAAATTGCATCTTATTTAGTTCCTATTACTTTAACACCTTCTTCTGCGGCAGATATTACTTTGTTAGTAGCGAATGCTTCTAGCAATGCTATCTCCTTTAACTGGAATGAAAGTGGATATGGTACTAATGTTATTAACTATGCATTGCAAATGGATGTAGCAGGAAATAACTTTGCTACTCCGCAAATAGTTAAATACGGTACTAATTTAACGTCCAGTATTAATGTGAATGATTTAAATAATTTTGCGATTGCTGCTGGTATTATTGGGGGTTCTACCAAAAATATGGAGTTCAGAATCGTTAGTTATTTGGGAACTACTTATACGACTAAAATGGTATTTTCTAATGTAGTGAGTATTAAACTAACCACCTTTACTCCGGTACCTCCAGCTTTATATATTGTAGGAGATGCAACTGATGGTGGTTGGAATAATCCTGTTCCTTTGCCTTCTCAACAATTCTCTCGTATTGATGCAGTTTCTTATGGTATCGTTGTTAAATTAACAGCAGGTAAATCTTATTTATTCTTACCTAAGAATGGAGATTGGGGTCATAAATATGGCGGTGCTAGTGCTACTGGCGGTGCTTTATTAAGTGATAATGCAGTTCCAGGCTCCAATACACCAGCACCTGCTACGACAGGAATGTATCAAATTGTAGTGAACTTCCAAACAGGAGTATACACTGTAACTCCATTTACCAACACCATACCTTCTAATCTTTATATAGTAGGTGATGCAACAGATGGTGGATGGAATAACCCTGTTCCAACACCTTCGCAACAATTTACTCGTATTGACGCTGTTTCATTTGGTGCAGTAGTCAATTTAACAGCAGGTAAATCTTATTTATTCTTACCAGTGAACGGAGATTGGGGTCACAAATTTGGCGGCTCTAGTGCTACAGGAGGAACTTTATTAGCAGACAATAGCGTTCCAGGTTCTAATACACCTGCGCCTTCTGCGAGTGGTTTCTATCAAATTATCGTGAATTTCCAAACGAACACATATACCGTTACTCCTTATTTAGGACCAACACCATTACCTACCAATTTATTTATTGTAGGTGATGCCACTGATGGCGGATGGAATAATCCAGTACCAACAGCGACGCAACAGTTCACTCGTTTAAATTTAACCAATTTCCAATTGACAGTGAATTTAACTGCTGGAAAGAGTTACTTATTATTACCAGTGAATGGCGATTGGGGTCATAAATTTGGTGGCACAAGTGCTACTGCTGGAACAATCTTAGCTGACAATAACGTACCAGGTTCAAATACACCAGCACCAGCTGTGAGTGGAAGTTATTTGATTGATGTAAATTTCTTAACTGGAAAATACACAGTTACTAAACAATAGTATATTTCAATTTTTGAAATAGAACTTATACAAAAAGACCGAAGCAATTTATTTTGCTTCGGTCTTTTTTATTTTACAAAGTTATTAATTTAAAAATGCATCCATCGCTATTGTTGGCTTCCCATTATTATCAAAGGCTCCCATATTGTATCCTTGCCAATTATTAAAACATTCTGGTTCCCAATAAAAAACACCTAAGCCTTTATGATTGGCTAATGATTTATTTTTTAAAATTATATCCGTTAAAAAACCCCTGCATTCAGTTGCTTTCGTATAATCCATTCCTACTTCGCTAATCATGATTTCTTTATTATATCGGCTCACCATATCTAACATATTAACATAACATTGATCATTGATCAATTGCCAATTAGTAGCACTAGGGTAAAGTGACATAGCAATCACATCATAATCCACATTATTGCTTTTTAAGCCATCAAACATCCATCTAAACATAGCATTATCATAACCATTGGAAATATGAACAATCACTTTAGAACTGGGACTGGCTTCTCTTACAGCTTTAGCACCTGCCGCAATTAAAGCCGAAAAATTAGCCATGCTTTTGGAAGCTCTTCCTTCTTCCCATAACATACCATCATTGGTTTCATTTCCAATCTGAATCCATGTAGGCGTTACACCATTTGTTTTCAATTGGGTCACCACATCCTTGGTGTAATTGTATAATGTAGTCGTTAATGCATCAAAAGCTAAATTTTTCCAAGCAGCAGGTTTATTTTGTTTACCAGGATCTGCCCACCAATCGCTGTAATGAAAATCGATCATTATTTTCATGCCTAAGTTTTGTGCTCTTTTAGCTTGACTAATCACATCGGCAGTGCCACAATATATGGTTGATGGGTTTACCCAAACACGTAAGCGAATGGAATTAATACCTTTACTTTTTAAAAGCTCAATACAATCCTTTTGATTGCCATTAGCGTCGTAAAATTTTTTACCCTCTGCTTCCATTTGGCTCAACCATCCAATATCTGCACCCTTGGCGTAAAAAAAAGTGTCTACTGGAGGAGGTGGAGTAGGCGGGGTAGGTGTTACGGGCGTAATAACAACAGGCGGTGTTTCATGAGGTAAACTTGCTTTCGCACAACTGTATAAAAACAAAGTACTTATGGTGCCAGCTATTAAAATATATTTTTTCATTGATACAAATATTTAAACAAACTTAATTCTTAATTGAAAATTAAAAAATAATAAAATAGTTGATATAAATCATTATATTCGGTAGGCTACGATTCAATAAAGCAACTCTTTTCACATTATCTTTAGTATTCATAAATTTTCAAATATTGAAAATGAAAAAATATTTTTTAATCGCTTTTATAGCTATTTGCTTTTTAGCATGTAATACCCAAAAGAATTATCAATCCATCACACATGATCCTGATTTGTACGCCAAAACCGTACATGAATTAAATCAAGTGGTAATGGGTAATAATTTTAGTCCTATAGTTGCCTCTCGTAATTATGCCTATGCTGCCATTGCCGGGTATGAGGTTACGGCTGCGGGAAATCCTAATCAATATCAAAGCTTGGCTGGTCAATTGAAAGGCCTTCCTTCTTTACCTGCTCCTAAAGACAGTTCCCTAATTGATTTTCCTTATGCCTCTCTTGTTGCTTATTGTATGGTGGGGGAAGCGGCTACTTTTCCTCAAGGCAGTTTAAAGGAGTATACGGACAGCTTACATCAATTGGTTAAAGCTCATGGCATGTCTAATCAAATGGTGGAAGCTTCTGAAAATTTTGCTAAAGAAATAGGTAAAGCAATCATTGCTTGGAGTAAGAAAGATAATTATGCTCGAACTAGAACAGCTGAAAAATATACTGTTAAAAATATCCCAGGTAGATGGGTGCCTACCCCACCTATGTATGCTTCTGCTGCGGAACCTCATTGGTCTGAAATTCGGACCATGGTATTAGATAGTGCGAATCAGTTTAGACCACCACCTCCTCCTGTTTTTAATGTCAAAGATAAAAACAGTGAGTATTACAAAAATGTAATGATGGTGAAAGAGGCCGTTGAAAATTTAACAGATGTCCAAAAACATATTGCAAATTTTTGGGATGACAATCCCTTTAAAATGAATGTTAATGGACATGCTATGTTTAGTACCAAAAAGTTTTCACCTCCAGGACATTGGATGAGTGTAGTGGGTATTGCCAATAAAACTGCTAAAGCCGATTTTGCAACTGCTACCTATGCTTATGCTAAAACGGGTATTGCATTATTTGATGCTTTTATCCATTGCTGGGATGCGAAGTATACCTATAACACAGTGCGCCCCGAAACAGTCATTAATAAATATTTTGAAGCGAATTGGCGTCCTTTATTACAAACGCCGGCATTCCCTGAATATACTTGTGGCCACTCTACAATTTCATCTGCAGCAGCGGAAGTTTTAACAAGTGTGTATGGCGATAATTTCGCTTATACCGATTCTACCGAATTAGAATTTGGAATCTCTAATCGAAGTTTTTCTTCTTTTAGAGCAGCAGCTGAAGAAAATAATTGGGCTCGATTTTATGGAGGCTTACACTTTCATAATTCTTGTATTACGAGTACTGAGAAAGGGAGACAAGTAGGCACTTGGATTGTAGATCATTTGAAAATGAAAAAATAAAGAATCATAAGTAAAGGATTTCTTTTTAAGACAATTTTAAATTGCAAACGGCTGCAAAACGTATCTTTACCAAAATTGATGGCTTAAAAAAGTATATGTCCTACAACATTCAATACCATAAAAAAGAAGTGATACAAGGTTTGCGTTATCATTTTATGAAACAATCCGAAATCAAAGTGCTCATGGTGGTAGTGAACATTTATGCCATTGCTACTGCTTATTTATTGTATGTTAAAAAAATACGACCCGAATTATTTTTATTGGGTTCTGTTTTATGGATGGTACTAATGTTATTATTCTGGTATCTGATACCCTTTCTATTTTATCGTAAAACAGAGCTTTTTAAATGGGATTGGACTTTCTCCTTTAATGAACAAAAAGCCAGATTATACTCTGAAAAAGGGGAAGCGGAGTGGAATTGGGCCGAAGTGACCCATTATTTTGATAGCCCCTTATTTTTCCACTTTTATTTTAGCGCTAAGTCCTTTTTCATTATTCCCAAACAAAACATAGCTTTTGAGGACCAACATCTTATAAGGGGGCTATTGAAAGGTAAGTAAAACATTCTTCTAAAGGCTTTATTAACAACAAGTTGCCCTAAAACGGGCTTCTTTAAAACGCTCTTTTTTGCTAATACTCGTTTGTTTCAATGATATACGAAATAGGTTGTAGCAGGATCTAATGATGTCCTAATTGCCTTGAGTTGTATACGTTTCAGACCTAAGTTCTAACGCATCTTTAAAATGTGCAAACAAAAACTTAAATAAAGTAGGGGTATTTTAACAAAAAGTATATTTTTGCGCCGTAAACAAAACTATTTACAATGTCAGACATCGCTACAAGAGTTAAAAAAATCATCGTTGACAAATTAGGTGTAGATGAAGCAGAAGTTACTAACGAAGCTTCTTTTACAAATGATTTGGGAGCAGATTCATTAGACACCGTTGAATTAATCATGGAATTTGAAAAAGAATTTAACATTTCTATTCCTGATGAACAAGCAGAAACTATTACTACCGTTGGTCAAGCTGTTGCTTATTTAGAAGAGCACGCTAAATAATTTAAAAACTAATTTATTAGTCTTTAAATTTACATCGGCATATTTTAATCCGCCTTTTTGAGCCTTTGCTTTAAAGGCGGATTTAATTTTAAAAAAGAATTTCATGCAATCCAAACGCATTGTTGTTACGGGAATTGGGACACTTACTCCCATTGGAAATACACTGGATGCTTACTGGGAAAGTTTAGTTAATGGAGTTTCAGGTGCAGATATGATTACTCAGTTTGATGCCACTAAATTCAAAACTAGATTCGCTTGTGAGATCAAGGGTTTTGATCCAACCGAACACATGGATCGTAAGGAAGCAAGAAAATTAGATCGTTTTTCACAGATTGCTTTAGTAGCAAGTGACCAAGCGGTAGCAGATGCAGGAATCAATGCCGAAAATGTAGATCACGATAGAGTGGGTGTAATTTTTGCAAGTGGTATTGGTGGTTTAAACACTTTTACCGATGAGGTGACCAATTTCGTACAGGGAGATGGTACACCAAGATTCAATCCTTTCTTTATTCCTAAAATGATTTTGGATATAGCTGCTGGACAAATTTCCATGAAACATGGATTTAGAGGTCCCAATTTTGCAGTAGTAAGCGCTTGTGCTTCCAGTACCAATGCCATTATAGTTGCTATGGATACTTTAAAATTAGGTAAAGCAGATATAGTGATCACTGGTGGAGCGGAATCGGTAATTGGTATTGCAGGCATGGGTGGATTTAATGCGATGAAAGCCATGAGTGAACGCAATGATGATCCAAAAACTGCAAGTCGCCCTTATGACAAAGATCGTGATGGATTTATTATGGGAGAAGCATCAGGTGTTTTAGTATTAGAAGAATTAGAGCATGCGAAAAAACGCGGTGCTAAAATATATTGCGAGGTGGTGGGCGGTGGCGCTACAGCAGATGCTTATCATTTAACAGCACCTCATCCAGAAGGGTTAGGAGCTAAAAATGTAATGATAGCTGCTTTGCGTGATGCGCAGATGGATGCTACCGAAATTGATTATATCAATACTCATGGAACTTCTACTCCTTTAGGAGATATAGCAGAGGCAAAAGCCATAACAGCGGTTTTTGGAGAACACGCTTATAATTTAAATATAAGCTCTACCAAATCCATGACAGGCCATTGCTTAGGAGCGGCGGGTGTCATTGAAGCCATTGCATGTATTCAAGCAGTGATTCATGATATTGTACCTCCTACTATTAATCATTTCACAGATGACCCTGAATTAGACAATCGCCTTAATTTCACTTTCAATACACCTCAAAAACGTACTATCAATGCAGCCTTAAGTAATACTTTTGGTTTTGGTGGTCATAATGCTTGTGTGATTGTGAAAAAATTTAAGGACTAAAATTTGTGAAACGAATTCATCATTTAATTTCCTATTTCAAAAAATCCCCTTTTGAATCTAATCTTCGAATGTTGATTGGATATCGAACTGCGAATGTTTTATTATTTCAAACTGCCTTAAATCATCGTTCGGTAAAGGAAAGTCCTACTGAAAATAACGAGCGTCTTGAATTTTTAGGAGATGCCATTATAAGTTCGGTAGTGGCTGAGTATTTATTTAAAAAATATCCCTACAAAGGAGAAGGTTTTTTAACCGAAATGCGCAGTAAGATGGTCAACAGACAACAATTAAATAATATTGCTATTCAAATGGGATTGAGACGATTGACTCAATTTAATAAAATGGATGGTGGGTTAAAGTCTAGTCAAATTTTTGGAAATACGCTAGAAGCCTTAGTGGGAGCCATTTACCTAGATAAAAAATATGACTTCACTAAAAATTGGATTGTTGAAAAAATGATTCAACCTTATTTGTTCATGGATGATTTAGAACTAATAGATATCAATATAAAAAATAAAATTATTGGCTGGGCCTTGAAACAAGGCAAACAAGTTGATTTTGTTTTAGCAGGAGAACAACTTGAAGGACGTAGAAGATTATTTACCATCAATGTAGTGTTGGATGGCGAAGTGGTTGCGAGTCAAAAAGGATACACTAAAAAAGATGCCAGTCAAGTGGCCGCTCAAAAAGCAATTGAGGCATTAGGTATTGTTTAGAGAAGTATGCAATTGATGCATACTGGAAAGTATCACTAATCTTACTCCATTCAATTTTGTAAAATAAGCTTAGAAACGTTTTGTTATCCCATGCTTTGGCATAGTTCAATCAACACGCCATTAAAATCTTTTGGGTGGACAAAGCAAATTAATTTATTATCCGCACCTTTCTTAGGGGTTTCGTTTAGCAATCTAAAACCTTCTTTTTTTAAGCGTTCCATTTCCTCTAAAATATCAGGCACTTCAAAAGCAATATGGTGTAAACCTTCCCCTTTTTTTTCAATAAACTGAGCCATAACCCCCTCGGGATGGGTGCTGGCCAATAGCTCAATTTTGGTATGATTTTGAATAAAAAAGGCCGTCTCTACGTTTTCAGAATCCACCTTTTCTGTTTTATAACAAGGTGCCCCTAAAAGCTTTTCATAAAGAGAGATACCTTCTTTTAAATCTTTGACGGCGATGCCGATATGTTCTAGCTGATATGCCATGGTTCGTTTGTTTTACGAATTGGGAAAAAAATGCCTTGGAAGGCGAACGAATTCAATAAAATCAAGCCTTAAGCTTTACTTTTGTGCTCTTAGAAAAAATCAAATTCGGATATGTTAAAATTACCAATTTATCTTGATCATAACGCAACAACTCCTATGGACCCAAGGGTTTTGGAGGCCATGATCCCCTATTTTACCGAAAATTTCGGAAATGCGGCTAGTCGTAACCATTCATTTGGCTGGCATGCTGAGGAAGCTGTGGATTATGCACGTGAGCAAATTGCACAATTAGTAGGAGCGGATCCTAAGGAAATTATCTTTACTTCAGGTGCTACCGAAGGTGATAATTTAGCCATTAAAGGAGTGTATGAAATGTATGCTAGCAAGGGAAATCATATTATTACTTGTACAACCGAACATAAAGCAGTGTTAGATACTTGTAAGCATTTGGAGAAGCAAGGTGCTGAAGTGACTTATTTAGAAGTACAACCTGATGGATTAATCGATTTAAAACAATTGGAAGCTGCCATGAAACCCACTACTATTTTAGTAGCCATCATGTATGCGAACAATGAAATTGGAGTGATACAACCCGTGAAAGAAATTGCTGCGATTGCAAAAAAGCACGGAGCTTTATTCTTTACAGATGCAGTACAAGCAGTAGGAAAAATTCCTGTGGATGTAAATGCAGATGGAATTGATTTAATGGCTTTCACAGCTCATAAAATGTATGGTCCTAAAGGCGTAGGTGCTTTATATGTACGTCGTAAAAATCCACGTGTTAAAGTAACTGCACAAGTTGATGGCGGTGGACATGAAAGAGGAATGAGAAGTGGAACTTTAAATGTGCCAGGTATTGTTGGATTTGGTAAATCAGCCGAATTAGCTCGTTTAGAAATGGCAACAGATACGGCAAGAATTTCTGCATTAAGAGATAAACTTGAAAATGCTTTAAAGCAAATTGATGAATCTTATGTGAATGGAAATCCAGCATACCGTTTACCACATGTAAGTAATATTTCTTTCAAATATGTAGAGGGGGAAGGTTTGATGATGGGCTTTAATAAAGACATCGCTTTATCTTCTGGATCTGCTTGTACGTCCGCTTCTTTGGAACCTAGTTATGTATTAAAAGCATTAGGATTAGGGGACGATTTAGCACATAGCTCTTTACGTTTTGGTTTAGGAAGATATACCACCGAGGAACAAATTGATTTCACTATTAAAGCCGTTACAGAAACAGTTTTAAAGTTGAGAGAAATGAGTCCTTTATGGGAAATGTTTAAAGATGGCGTAGATATTGACGCAATTCAATGGGCGCATCATTAACATTGCAAGGGAAGAAGCTAAAGGCTTCGAAACTTGAAATGTTAATGCGCAGTTTGTGAAATGGGCGCATCATTAAAAGATAAAAAATATTAATTTTATAAAAAAATACAATCATGGCATATTCAGATAAAGTAATCGATCATTATTCCAATCCTAAAAATGTAGGAACATTGGACAAAGCTTCTAAAAACGTAGGTACTGGTTTAGTAGGCGCTCCAGAATGCGGAGACGTTATGCGTTTGCAAATTGAAGTAGATGAAGCAACAGGTGTCATTACCGATGCTAAGTTTAAAACATTTGGTTGTGGTTCTGCTATTGCTTCTTCTTCATTAGCCACTGAGTGGTTAAAGGGAAAAACAGTAGATGAAGCCGTAAAAATTGACAATATGGATTTAGTAGAGGAATTAAATTTACCTCCAGTAAAAATTCACTGCTCAGTTTTAGCGGAAGATGCTATCAAAGCTGCTATCAATGACTTTAGATCTAAAAATGGTTTAGAGCAATTAGTATTTGAAGAAAAAGGAGTACACTAATGAGCGAAGTAGCTACCGATAATTCCATTTATGTGAGCGACAAAGCAAAAGCGAAAGTTTTACAGCTGATGCAGGATGCTGACATTACTAATAACCCAGACTTTTTTTTAAGAGTAGGGGTGGTAGGAGGTGGATGTTCTGGACTTAGCTACAAACTAGATTTTGACAATGAAGTAAAGCCAATGGATCAAGTATTTGAACATAATGGCATTAAAATAGTGACCGATTTAAAAAGCTTTTTATATTTAGTCAACACCGAGCTTGAATTTTCGGACGGATTAAATGGCAAGGGTTTTTACTTTAACAATCCCAATGCAAGTCGTAGTTGCGGTTGTGGCGAAAGTTTCGCAGTATAATACTTCTATTTTAACAAATGAATATCAAACGCCTCCGAAACTTCGGGGGCGTTTTTTTTGTAGCTTTGAATCATGTGGGCTATTGCCAAAAAAGAAATACAACAATACTTAAGTAGTTTAACAGGCTATTTAATCATCAGCTTTTATCTAATTGTAAATGGGGTGCTATTATTTGTATTACCTGCTACGAATATTTTGGATTTTGGATATGCCAGTTTACAAGCTTATTTTGACTTTGCACCCTGGCTATTAATATTTTTGGTTCCTGCAGTGACTATGCGTTCTTTTTCGGAGGAGTACCAGCAAGGCACTTTTGAAATTTTACGCACTTTGCCTTTGCGTCCTTTGCAATTGGTTTTAGGAAAATTTATAGGGTCATTGGGAATTTTACTAGCAGCTATAGCTCCTACCTTTTTATACGCGGTGGTATTACAAATGTTGAGTAGCACGGGGGGAATAGATATAGGAGCTACTTTAGGAAGTTATGTGGGCTTGTTATTTTTAGCAACGGTATATGCAGCTATTGGCATTTTAGTGAGTAGTGCTACCAAAAATAGTTTAGTATCATTATTAATTTCCATCCTACTTTGTTTGTTTCTATTAAAAGGATTTGAAAGTATCAGTCAGCTTTCATTTGTTACAAATGGCTTTGAATTTTATATAAAGCAATTGGGATTGCAAGTGCATTACCAAAATATGAGCAAAGGAGTGGTCGCTTTAAATGATGTTGTTTATTTTTTATCCATTATAGCATTATTTGGCGTTGGAACCATCGAATACATTCAGGGCAAAGTAAAATATGGGGTATTATTATTTGCCATTATACTAATCAACTATGTTTCTAATATATTTCCAATTCAGTGGGATTTAACCAAAGAAAAGAGATATACATTCAGTGAAACTTCTAAGCAAATTATAGCACAGGTTCAGCAGCCAGTCACTATCCACCTGTATTTAGGTGGAAATCTTCCAGCGCAGTATAAAAATATGGCTACAAGTGCTATCACGATGTTAGATCAGTTGAGTCAAATCAATCCAACTCATATCAAATGGCAATGGGAGGTCCCTAATGAATTATACAAGGACAGCTCCTTATATCAATTGTATGACAGCCTTTCTAAATTAGGTTTACCCATTGAGCGTATACAGCAAAATGACAAAGAAGATAAACGAATAGATCAACTTATTATTCCTGGTGCATTAGTAGAAGTGGCGGGTCAAAAACCTTATGCCATTGATTTACGTAGTGCTCAAAAATATTATAAGCCATATAATATTGTAAAAGATATTCCCCAAATAGATGAAGAAGCAAGTGCGAATGCGGCAGAAGCTTTGTTGGAATATAAAATGGTGCAAGCGATTTATTTATTGAATCGACAACAAATTCCACACATTGCATATTTGATTGGAAACGGAGAACCCATTGATTTAACTGTGAATGATATGGGGGAATCCATTCGACATCAATATGATTTATCGGTATTTGATTTAAGTAAAGGGTATCCTGATGCACGCAAAATAAAAACATTATTAATTGTTAAGCCAACGATACCATTTTCGGATCATGACAAATTAAAAATTGATCAGTATGTTATGGGGGGCGGAAATATTATTTGGGCGATAGATCCTTTGCACGCTGAATATGATAGTTTACAAAAAACAGCAGGATCTTATGTTGCCTATGATAGAGGATTAGGATTGGTGGATCTCTTTTTTAAAATGGGGGTCCGTATTCTACCCAATTTAGTCCAGGATTTAAATTGTGCTAAATTACCCGTGGTCGTTGGAACACAAGCCAATGGAAGTCCAATGATACAAAGATTGCCCTGGGCTTATTATCCCTTTTTACAAGGAAATAATCAACATCCTATTTCACAAAATTTAGATAGAATATTAAGTTTGTTTCCTTCTAGCATGGACACGGTGGCAGCAAAGGGGATTCAAAAAACCATTTTATTAAGTACCGACACCAATAGTAGAACCATTAGTTCGCCCACTTTAATTTCCTTGAATTCGGTGAAAGGAGAGGAAGATATGGTTCAGTTTCGTCAACATCATTTGCCTATTGCAGTTTTGTTAGAAGGGAAATTCAATTCTTTATTTGCCAACAGAATCAGTCAAGCAATTATGGATTCAGTGAAAGTGCAGTCAGGAAATACCTACGAAGCACAAAGCAAAGGGTCAAAACAAGTGATTATTGCAGATGCAGATATATTGACCAATAAAGTAGATAAAAATAAGGGTCCTTTGGGGATGGGAATGCTTCCTCTGGAGGAATATAGATTTGCAAATCGTGAATTTTTCCAAAATACCATTCAGTATTTAAATGAGCCATCCGGATTATTAGAGAGTCGAAATAAATCAATTGTTTTAAGATTATTAGATAGCAATAAAGTACAGGAATCTAAATTGTTATGGCAATGGGTATTATTATTGGGCCCTTTATTCGTTTTAACGCTACTCTATTTTGTAGGGCTCAAAGCTCGCCAACGTCGTTTTGGGGCGTAAACTTTCATCACCTATCTTTATGATATGACAACAGATCAAATTGTATATACTGTATTTGGGGCGGTAATTTTAATTGCTTTAGTATTAGATCTTGGATTTTTAAGTAAAAAAAATACCACTATTACAATACGTCAAGCATTACGTCAAACTTTTTTTTGGGTGTTACTCGCTTTAGGATTTTTTATTTTTATGTGGGTAGAAGAAGGCCAAAAACTAGGGCTAGAATTTTTGAGTGGCTACTTGATGGAATGGAGTTTAAGTATAGATAATATTTTTGTCTTTATTTTAATTTTCGATGCATTCAAAGTAAAAGAACAACATCTTTCTAGAGTACTATTAATTGGAATTTTAGCAGCCATTATATTTAGAATTATTTTTATCACAGTGGGAGTGGCTTTAGTAGCTCAATTTTCATGGATACTATACTTGTTTGGAGTGTTTTTGGTTTATACAGGCTATCAAATGTTTGTTGCCAATGAAGACGAAGCCTTTGATCCACATGATTCTAAAATTTATAAATTTCTAAAAAGCTTTTTACCTATTACTAATAGTGATGGCGAAGGGAAGTTTATGATTCGTGTTAATGGCAAACCCATGTATACTTCCTTATTTGTAGTAGTGATATTGCTGGCTGGCATTGATATTGTGTTTGCATTGGATTCCATCCCAGCAGTGATGGGTATTTCACGAAGCAGCTTGGTCATATACACCTCCAATATTTTTGCAGTTCTAGGTCTTCGTTCCTTATTCTTTTTATTAAGAGGAGCGGTGAATGAATTTGAACATTTGCAAAAAGGAATTGCTATTGTCCTTGTATTCATTGGTGTCAAAATGTTAGGGGAACATTATATCAACTTATGGTTAGATAAAAATGTCCAAGTTATTTTGTCCTTATTGGTTATTTTATTTTGTATTACAGGATCCATCATGTACTCTATATTCACTAATAAGCAAAAAAAGTTACCCAAGGATTTAAAGGACTCAACTCTATAAGCTAAATGATATAATTAAACATTGTCCTATTCCATTCAACATATCAATGATTGTTTATCTACTGGAAAGTCTTCTTTATTTCCAGCTACCATTGAACACTTATTAATTGACAGCCGTAGTTTATTATTTCCAGAAACCACTTTGTTTTTCGCCATTCAAACTACACAAAATGATGGGCACCAATATATTTCAGAATTATATCAAAGAGGTGTTCGCAATTTCGTAGTATCTCAAAAAATGGAAGAAGGTAAATATGATCAAGCAAATTTTTTTTGGGTAGATCATGTTATAACAGCACTTCAGAAAATCGCAAAATACCACCGCTCTCATTTTCATTATCCCGTGATGGGTATTACGGGAAGTAATGGCAAAACCATTGTGAAAGAATGGTTATTTCAATTGCTCGAAAGCCATTTTCGAATGATTAGAAGTCCCCGAAGTTTCAATTCTCAAATAGGTGTTCCTTTAAGTGTTTGGGAAATGAATTCAATACATGATTTAGCCATTTTTGAAGCAGGTATTTCTCAGCAGGGTGAGATGTTTGCTTTAGCTAATGTGATACAACCTACCATTGGCATTGTGACCTGTTTAGGTACGGCACATCAGGAAGGTTTTGAATCTATGCAACGAAAATGGGAAGAAAAGTGGCAATTATGTAAGCATGCAAAAACGGTATTATTGCCGATAGATGATTTAATAGCTAATAATATCGTACTTCCAGAAAAAATGGATGGGCAGGAAATGATTAGGTGGGGTCAATCTCCTATAGCTGATTTTAGAATTATATCCAAACAGGTGATTCAGCAAAATACCTATGTAAAAGCTGCTTTTCATAATGAAACGCTTTCTTTAACTATTCCATTTACCGATAAAGCATCTGTACAAAATACCATCACTTGCTGGGTGGCTTTATTGCATTTCAATATACCTTCCAACGAAATACAAATTAATGTAAGTGCTTTAAAGCATTTAGATATGCGTATGCAAATTAAAAAAGGAAATCAAAACTGTTTATTATTGAACGATAGTTATAGTAATGATATTCATTCCTTGCAATTGGCATTAGAATACGCACAACAACAAGCGGGAAATTTATCTTTAACTGTGGTACTTTCAGATTTATATGAACGAGGATTAGGAAGTATTAATTATAATGAACTCATTCGTACTATATTGAGTTTTGATATTCAAAAAATAATAGTTATTGGGCCACAATTATCACAAGCGGTGAATAATAGTAAGGAAATGCAAGCCATCAAAAATTTTACATTTGAAAATGTAGCTGAATTTGAACAAAAAATGGACCTGCAATCTTTTAAAGATGAATTTATTTTAATTAAAGGGTCCCGAAGTTTTGCATTAGAAAATATCAATGCACTATTACAATTACAAACCCATGAAACAAAATCGGAAGTCAATTTAACAGCCTTGGTTGCTAATTATAAAAAAATCAAAAATAAAGTAGGATCCAAAGTGAAAGTGATGGCCATGGTAAAAGCCTTTGGCTATGGTGCGGGTAGTGTGGAAGTGGCTAGAGTGTTACAGTTTCATCATGTTGATTATTTAGCGGTTGCTTATACAGATGAAGGCATCGCATTACGTAAATCAGGGATTCATATACCCATTATGGTCATGAATGTGGATGCTTCCACTTTTGACACCCTTCTAAAATTCCATTTAGAACCCGAAATATTTTCTTTTCAATTACTGCATCAATTTCATCAATTTATAAAAGCCCAAGGCATTTCAAGTTTCCCTATTCATTTAAAATTGAATACGGGAATGAATCGATTAGGTTTTGATATGCATGAAATACCTGCCTTAGCTGAAATTTTACAAGAGATGACTGTATTGAAAGTACAGTCTATATTTAGTCATTTGAGTGCAAGTGGTCAATCAGAATTTTTGGATTATACACAAAATCAATTGAATCAATTTAAAGCTGCCGCTTTTCAATTAGAAAAATCATTAGGCTATACCACCATCAAGCATATTGCTAATTCTAGCGCAATATTAATGCATACGCAATACCATCTTGATATGGTACGATTAGGAATTGGACTATATGGTATTGGCGAAAAAAGTTTTGGATGGGAAAACGTGATTCAATTGACTACTACCATTTCACAAATTAGAAAATTACCAGCAGGTTCCTATGTGGGATATAATAGAGCAGGGGTCATTAACAAAGAAAGCATTATTGCCACGGTTCGATTGGGTTATGCAGACGGGTATCATAGGAAATTAGGAAAAGGGAAAGGATTCATGTGGATACAAGGTAAGCTAGCACCCATTGTAGGAGAGGTTTGTATGGATATGACCATGATTGATATTACCCAAATTGACGGTGTAAAAGAAGGAGATACCGTTGAAGTTTTTGGCAAGCATTTATCCATTTATGATGTGGCTACTTGGGCCGAAACCATACCTTATGAAATTTTAACATCTCTAGGACAAAGAGTAAAACGCATCTATATCAAAGACTAACTTATCTTTGCCAAGAATTAATAAAACGCTATGAACGGGAAAAAAGTATTTGCATTAATCGCTGCGATCATTTTTATAGATCAAGCATTAAAATTTTATATCAAATTAAATTTCTTTATTGGGGAAGAGCATGCTATTATAGGAACATGGGCCAGATTGCATTTCGTAGAAAATGAAGGAATGGCATGGGGTTTAAAATTTGGCGGTGATTTTGGTAAAATTGCATTAACTCTTTTTAGATTGGCAGCAGTGATATGGGGTGTGTTTTTAATTAGAGGGTTTATTGAAAAAAAATACCACAAAGGTTTTATACTTTGTGCTGCGCTCATTTTTGCAGGGGCTTTAGGTAATTTGCTTGATAGTATTTTTTACGGTTTAATATTTAATGCCAGTGTTCCTTATACCACTATGGTAGCGCAACTTTTACCAGTGGGAGGCGGATATGCTCCTCTGTTGCATGGCAAAGTAGTGGACATGTTTTATTTCCCTATCGTTCAAAATGCTCATTTCCCTTCTTGGTTCCCTTTTTGGGCTGGCGAGGAGTTTGAGTTTTTTAGACCTGTTTTTAATTTTGCTGATGCCTCCATTAGTACCGGAGTCATTTCCTTATTCATCTTTCAAGGCAAATTTTTCAAGGAGCCTGAAAATGAGGCCAATATAAGCGCCGAAACGCCAGAAACACCTTCTAACCCTACCGAATAAAGCGCAAAACTCATCATTGCTTTTTTGAGGGGTTATACGTACCTTCGTGCCCTAAAAATGAGCTAGGATAAGCGTTTTATGAATAATAAGTACCCCGAATTTAATGGACTCCATCTGCCCACCATTGAGGCGGAAATTTTAGATGCTTGGAAAAAGGAGCAAGCATTTGAACAATCTGTTCAATTGAGGGAAGGAAAAACACCTTTCGTTTTTTACGAAGGGCCTCCCAGTGCCAACGGTATGCCGGGGATTCACCATGTTATTTCACGTACTTTAAAAGATATGATGTGTCGTTACAAAACGATGCAAGGGTTTCAAGTAAAACGTAAAGGTGGTTGGGATACGCATGGGTTACCAGTGGAATTAGGAGTAGAAAAAGAATTAGGAATTACAAAGGAAGATATTGGCGTTAAAATTTCGGTAGAAGAGTATAATAAAAAATGCAGAGAAGCTGTATTGCGTTATAAAAAAGAGTGGGATGATATAACCAACAAGATGGGTTACTGGGTTGATTTAAATAATCCTTACATCACTTTTGAAAATAATTACATTGAAACACTTTGGTGGATTTTAAGTACGCTTTACAAAAAAGGGTATTTGTATCAAAGTGTAAGTATACAACCTTATTCACCTGCAGCAGGCACTGGATTAAGTTCACATGAACTAAATCAGCCTGGTACGTATAAGGATGTAAAAGATACATCTGCAGTGGTGATGTTTAAAGCACTAGTTTCACAAGAAAGTCAATTTTTATTTGATGCCATAAAAAATTCAAGAACACCACATGAATTATATTATATGGCTTGGACTACCACGCCATGGACACTTCCTTCTAACTTAGGTTTGACAGTAGGTCCTAATATTGATTATGTAGTGGTTGAAACATTTAATCCATACACGGCATTGCCAGTGAATGTTTTATTGGCGAAAGCCTTGGTATCAAAGTATTTCAAGGAAGAAGGGTTGGCATTAGATACCTATGCGGAAGGTGATAAAATACTTCCTTGGAAAATGATATTGGAATGTAAGGGTACCGCATTGAATGAATTGAGATATGAACAGTTAATGTCATTTGAAGCCAATGATCCAAAAAATATCGAAGGAGATCCTTTCAAAATTATGCTAGGTGATTTTGTTACTACCGAAGATGGAACGGGTATTGTGCATACAGCTCCTGCTTTTGGTGCAGATGATTATAAAGTAGGACAAAAATATAATTTAGGCATTCTTACTTTAGTTAATAGAGAAGGAAAATTTGTACATGGAGTAGGTGAGTTTAGCGGCAGGTTTGTAAAAAATTACAAAGACGACAAAGATTATCAGGATGTGAATGTGGATATAGCGGTGAAATTGAAAAAAGAAAATCGCGCTTTTAAAGTAGAAAAATACGAACATAATTATCCGCATTGTTGGAGAACAGATAAACCCATTTTATATTATCCATTAGATGCCTGGTTTATTAAAACGACAGCGGTGAAGGATCGTATGGTGGAGTTGAATAAAACTATTCATTGGAAACCAAAGAGTACTGGTGAAGGTAGATTTGGAAACTGGTTGGAGAATATGGTGGATTGGAATTTAAGTAGAAGCAGATATTGGGGAACTCCATTACCTATTTGGCGCACCGAAGATGGTACCGAAGAAATTTGTATTGGTTCGATAGATGAATTAACTGCAGGTTATTTAGCAGCCAAAGAAAATGGATTCAATAAGGAGGTACCATTAAATATCATAGACGGCAAGTTAGATGTGGATTTACACAAACCATTTGTGGATCAAATTGAATTATTAAGTGCCACAGGTCAACCCATGAAACGGGTGTCAGATTTAGTGGATGTATGGTTTGATTCTGGAGCGATGCCTTATGCCCAATGGCATTACCCATTTGAGAATAAGGATTTGGTTGACAAAGGGCAAGCATTTCCTGCCGATTTTATTTGTGAAGGAGTAGATCAAACCAGAGGATGGTTTTATACACTTCATGCTCTAGGTGTTTTATTATTTGACAAGGTGGCTTACAAAGCAGTCATGAGTAATGGCTTAGTGTTGGATAAGAATGGCAATAAAATGAGTAAGCGATTAGGGAACGTCGTGAATCCATTTGAGACTATTGAAAAATATGGTGCAGATGCCACAAGGTGGTATTTAGTAACGAATGCTTCTCCTTGGGATAATTTGAAATTTGATTTATCTGGAATACAAGAAGTGCAAAGAAAATTCTTTGGGACTTTATATAATACGTATCAATTTTTTGTGTTGTATGCAAATGTGGATGGTTTCCATTTTGAGCAAGACTATATTCCAGTTCAACAGCGTCCCGAAATTGATCGTTGGATTATTTCATCCTTGAATAGTTTAATTCAAACGGTGACACAATCCATGGATGATTTTGAACCTACTGCTGCAGGTCGTGCGATAGAAACCTTTGTGGATGAGCATTTGAGTAACTGGTATGTACGTTTATGCCGTCGTCGTTTCTGGAAAGGAACTTATACGGATGATAAAATTAGTGCTTATCAAACTTTATATGAATGTATTGAAACCATTGCGAGATTAATGGCACCCATTGCGCCGTTTTTCTGTGATCAATTATTCCGTCATTTAAACCAAACAACGAATCGTTTTAAAGTAACATCTATACATCATGCTGATTTCCCCAAAGCGGATGTTCAAAAAATGGATGCTGCCTTAGAAGCTCGCATGCAAATGGCGCAAGATATTTGTTCGCTGGTTTTATCTATACGTAAAAAAGTGAATATTAAAGTTCGCCAACCATTACAAAAAATATTAATACCTGTTTTAAACCCTGACATGAAAGAAGCCATTGAGCAAATGGAGGAATTAATTTTGGCGGAGGTAAATGTTAAGGAAATTAATTATATCACTGATACCGAAGGGGTGATTAGCAAAAAAGTGAAACCCAATTTTAAACTTTTGGGGAATAAGTTAGGGGCTAAAATGAAGCAAGCTTCTGCCCTAATTGGCAATTTTACACAGACACAAATTAGCCAGTTAGAAAAAGAAGGAGTGTACTCTTTGGATTTGGAAGGGAAAATTATCCCTATATTATTGAGCGAGGTTGACATTATTGCAGAAGATATCCCCGGTTGGAGTGTAGCGCTGAAGGGAGCATTGACCGTGGCTTTGGACATCACTATAAGCCCGGATTTGCTACAAGAAGGGCATGCTAGAGAGTTGGTGAATAGGGTTCAAAACATCCGAAAAGACAGCAATTTCGAGCTAACTGACAAGATTTTACTCCAAATTGTGGATAACACAGAACTCAAGGAAGCCATTAATCAATTTTCAGAGTATATTTGCCGCGAGATTCTAGCATTGAAAATTGACTGGGTTTCTTCCATTGAGGACGGGGTCGATGTCGAGATAAATGACTATAAATTAAGGATTTCAGTTTTACAAAAAGGATAGATACTATGGCTACAAAAAAACCAGCTCCTAAAAAAGCAGCACCTGCAAAAAAGGCGGCACCTGCTAAAAAAGCGGCACCTGCTAAAAAAGCGGCACCTGCTAAAAAAGCAGCACCTGCAAAAAAGGCGGCGCCTGCTAAAAAAGCAGCACCTGCAAAAAAGGCGGCGCCTGCTAAAAAGGCAGCGCCTGTAAAAAAAGCGGCTCCTGCAAAAAAGGCGGCCCCTATAAAAAAAGCAGTTCCAGTAAAAGCGGCTCCTGCAAAAAAATCAGTTCCTGCAAAAGTAGTAGCACCTGCAAAAAAGGCGGTGCCTGTAAAAGTGGTTGTCCCTGCTAAAAAAGCAGTTCCTGCAAAAGTGGTAGCCCCTGCAAAAAAAGGTGCAGCACCTGCTAAACCATCAGTGCCTTCAAAACCAGTGGCACCAGTGAAGCCAGTTGAAAAGTATGTACCTCCTGCAAAACCAGTTCCTAAAATTCCTACGCCTCCTGTAAAGCCAGTGCGTAAAACTCCAGAACCTATCAAGGATGTAAAAGTCCCTAAAATAAATGCTAAAAGCAGTGTGCCTTATCAACCAGGGTATGTACCTATGGAAAGAAGGAAAGAAGTAGAAAAATCTACCCAAACTTTAGTAAAATATTCTGATGCTGAATTAAATGAGTTCAAGGATTTGATATCCAAGAAATTGGAGGCCGCTAAAAAAGAATTAGTGTATTTGCAAGGTTTAATCACACGTAAAGATGAATTAGGAGGAGACAATGATGATGCGCGTTATATGACCATGGAAGATGGTAGTGTAAGCATGGAAAGAGAGCAATTAAGTCAAATGGCTAGTCGTCAAATCACTTTCATAGATCATTTAGAAAAAGCCTTAATGCGTATTGAAAATAAAACATATGGTATTTGTAGAGTAACCGGTTTGTTAATTGACAAAGCCCGTTTACGTGCAGTACCACATGCTACATTAAGTTTGGAAGCTAAATTGGGCTATGTAAAAAATAGCAGCGATCAATAATCGATTGAGCATCGAGTCAACATTGAATTAGAGTCTTACAACTTTAGTAATATTAAAACCCTGATCATTTGCATCGGGGTTTTTTATTTTACCTCCTGCATTTCAATGAGTTTCTTGTAATAACCATTTTGTGCGATTAATGCATCATGATTTCCTCTTTCTACAATTTGCCCTTTTTGTAAAACAATAATTTCATCAGCATGGCGAATAGTGGAAAGACGATGTGCAATAACAATTGAAGTTCTGTTTTGCATCATATTATTAATGGCTTCTTGTACTAATTTTTCACTTTCGGTATCCAAAGCCGAAGTGGCTTCATCTAAAATTAAGATCGGAGGATTTTTTAATACAGCACGCGCAATGGTTAAACGTTGACGCTCACCCCCACTTAACTTACTACCTCTATCTCCAATCATGGAATCAAAGCCGCCTTCCTTTTTCATGATAAAATCATACGCGTTGGCAATTTTTGCTGCTGCAATAATTTCATGCATGCTTGCGTTGGGTTTTCCTAAAGCAATATTCGCTGCAATGGAATCATTAAATAAAATAGGTTCTTGAGTGACAATGCTAATGAGTTGACGTAAACTGTGCAAACTATACTCTTTAATATTTTTCCCATCAATGAGTAAATCACCTGTACTTACATCATGAAAACGGGGCACTAAATCGGCTAATGTACTTTTTCCTGCTCCACTAGAACCCACTAAAGCAACAGAAGTTCCTTTTTGAATCGTTAATTGAATATCTTTTAAAATACCAGCACCCTGATAAGAAAAACCAACATTATTAAATTGGATGGATTCGTTAAATCCTGTAAGTTCAATAGGGTGAGAAACTTCTTCAACGGTGACAGGGGCTTCTAAAATTTCATTTAAACGATCTAAAGTGGCACTCCCTCTATTCACGTTATAAACCGCTTGTGATAAGGCTTTCGCAGGATTAATGATTTGCGAAAACAAGGCCACATATCCAATAAAGGCACTTCCCGAAAGTATCTCACCATTCAAAACTAGCTTCCCGCCAAACCATAAAACTCCACATAAAATAATCACCCCTAGTGATTCTGAAACAGGAGACGCTAAATCACGACGGTATAAAATTTTATTCTTGATATGAAAAATATCGTCCACTAAACCAAAGAAACTTTTTTTCACTCTTTGCTCTGCATTGAATGCTTTAATAATTCTCAAACCCGTTAAAGTTTCTTCCATTTGGCTCATAATCTCGCCCCATTTTACTTGTGCTTTATTGGTATGTTTTTTTAAACTTCTACCAATACGACCCACTATAAAACCTGCAAGGGGTAATAAAACAAACACAAACAAAGTAAGCTTCACACTAATTAAGAAAAGTACCATTAAAATTCCAATAATATTTAAAGGTTCTTTAATAATACCTTCTAATGCCCCAATCACTGAGTTTTCTAAATCAGCAATATCGTTGGAAGATCTACTCAAAATATCTCCTTTGCGTTGTTCGGTAAAATAACCAATGGGTAATCTTAATATTTTATCGTACAATAATTTTGAATACTTTCTAGTAACTGCGTTACGAATAGGAGCTAAAAAATAGTAGGATAAATAAAGAAATAAATTCTTTAAAATCACAGCAGTAATAATGCCAAGGCAGATCCATCCTAAAGCTTGTTCCTTACCATATTTAGCAATGGTGGTTTGTAAAAATCCGTATAATACATCTTTTAAGTTGCCACCCGAACCTGAAGTAGCTGTCTTAACAGCGCCAGTCAATTCACTGCTATTAAAGATGAGGTCCATAAAAGGAACCAGCATGCTTAATGAAAACAGGCTAAAAACGATGGATAAAATGATAAAAAGGCTATACCAGCCCATATAGGCCTTGTATTCCTTGATATAACTAATAATGCGAATAAATTTCTTCATATTCTAACTATTCCCTCAGAATAATCAGCAAAGTAACTAATTTTACAATGAATCAACGATTTTGATTATTATGGAAGAAGGTAAAAGACAAAAACAAGTAGCCGGGGCTATTCAGGCAGCCCTCAATGATATCTTTTTAAAATTGGGGCTCAATCATTTACAAGGAGGCATGGTATCCATATCTTCTGTGAAAGTCACCCCCGATTTGCTAGAGGCGCGTATATACTTAAGTTTATTTCAGGTGGCAGACACCCAAGATTGTTTCAAAAAAATAGAGGCGAAAGCTTGGGACGTGAAAAAGCATTTGTCGGATGCCATGAAACATCAATTAAGGCGTATCCCAGTGTTGCATTTTTATATAGATGACACTTTGGATTATGTTTTTAAAATGGACGAGATCTTAAAAAATTTATAGTGCATTTTTTATTTGCATGGCGTTATTTTAGAGGCAAGTATGCTTTTCAAGCAATACAAATGATTGCTTGGGTAAGTGTATTGGCAATTGCGATAGGCACTGCAGCATTAATTACAGTGCTCAGTGTGTCAAATGGTTTTACCGAAGTGGTGAAAGGATTATACAGTGATTTTTATGCAGATATTCGAGTGACAAGCTCCCACTCAAAATTTTACAAAGTTAGTGGAGATCAATGGGGTCAAATCCAAAAAATTAAAGGGGTTGTTGCCGTGAGTAAGGTAGTGGAAAACAGAGCTTTACTTGTGCGTGGTGAAAAGCAAGCGGTGGTGATGATTAAAGGAGTAGATAGTGCTTATACCTCCATAAATCAAGTAGCACACTATTTAAAAAGAGGTATTTTTGAAATGGGGAATAAGGAGCAACCGCATGTGGTATTAGGGATTGGGGTAGAGCAAAAATTAGGATTATTCCCGGAACCACTAGGAGATACGATGCAATTATATGCAGTAAGTAGATCGGGAAAATCACTCACTTCCTTGGACCAATTAAATAGTTTATCGGTCACTCAAACTGGCGCTTTTTCAATTCAGCAGGAATTTGATGAGCAATATGTATTCACGCATTTTGCTTTTGCACAATACTTATTAGATATTGATGCTGCAGAAGTTTCTGCCATTGAATTAGCTATACTTCCTAGCGAAGAAAAAAACGTAGTAAAAAATCTTTTACAAATTTTAGGGAACCAAGTGCAGGTTCAAAATAAGTATCAACAGAATATTGATTTATATAAAATCATGCAAATGGAAAAGTGGATTATCTTTTTCATTTTAGGGGTGATAATGATTGTAGCTTCCTTTAATTTGGTAGGGGCATTAACCATGTTGGTATTAGAAAAGAAAAAAGACATTCATGTACTTCATTCCATGGGGGCGAGTGCCTGGGATGTTCAAAAAATATTCTTATTATTATCGGGATTAATGGCATTTATAGGAGCATTCATTGGCGGCGCGTTGGCTTCTCTATTTTGTTTTTTACAAATGCAATTTCATTTTATAAAATTACAAGGCAATTCATTTGTCATTGATTACTATCCCATCAAGCCTATGTGGGAGGATTACCTCGCTATCATAGGGTTGGTCGTGTTCATAGCATTATTAGCCGGTTGGATTCCAGCACGAAAAGCAGCGCGACAATTACACGAAAAAATTTAAAGAAGATTTTTTTGAGATTTTATATTTTATAAAAATCTCTTGGAGATGATACAATAGCTCATTTATGAGATATTGTGATAATGAAAAATAAAAGAAAATAAAAAAGAGGATTTTGTTGAGATTTTATATTTTATTAAAATCTCAACAAAATCAATAATCACCTAATGTTTCTTCCAATTGCCCCAAGGCTTTTGCTAATTGTTCATCATTAGGTGCAATGCCATGCCATTCATGGCTGCCTTCCATAAAGTCAACGCCTTTACCCATAGATGTTTTCATTAAAATACAAATGGGTTTGCCTTGACCCGTTAATGACTTTGCTTGTGCTAAAGTGGCCAATATTTGATCCATATCATGGCCATCCATATGCAATACCGTCCAATGAAATGCTTTGAATTTATCTTCTAAACTATCCAAGGATAAGACTTTACTTAAAGGGCCATCAATTTGTTGACCATTTACATCAATCGTAGAAATTAAATTATCTACTTTATTGTGAGCAGCAAACATTACGGATTCCCAAATTTGACCTTCTTGTAATTCGCCATCACCATGAAGTGAGTAGACTAATTGACTGTCCTTATTATATTTTTTAGTAAGAGCTGCACCAATGGCAACACTCATGCCTTGACCAAGAGACCCACTCGCTATACGAATGCCTGGTAAATGTTCATGCGTAGTTGGATGACCTTGTAAACGTGAGTTTAATTTACGAAATGTCGCTAATTCTTTTATATCAAAGTAGCCTGATCTAGCTAGCACGGAATAAAATACGGGTGATATATGACCATTGGATAAAAAGAAAAGATCTTCTCCTTTTCCATCCATTGAAAAATTAGAATTATGTTTTAATACTTGAAAATAGAGTGCAGTTAAAAAATCGGTGCAACCCAATGAACCCCCAGGGTGACCACTTTGTTGAGCGTGTACCATTCTTACTATATCTCTACGTACTTGAGAGGCGATTTTTATTAAGTCTGCAGCTGCCATAATTTTTAATATCAATGAGTAACAAAGATAGAATTCAAAGCCTAATTTGACATCATTTATTTAAAAAATGGGTATAAAAAAAGTCTCATGTGGATTTCTATGTTTTGCGTAGCTTTGTTTACTCAAATAATTCAAATATGTCGGAAGAATTGCAAAAAATAAGCACAGATGCCGAAAGTGGTATGAAAAAAGCCATTAATCATCTAGAAATTGAATTGTCAAAAATTAGAGCAGGCAAGGCAACCCCTTCTATTTTAGAGGGCATTAATGTGGATTATTATGGAGCGCCCACCCCTATTAGTCAAGTGGCCAATGTGCAAATTTTAGACAGCAGAACCATCAGTATTCAACCTTGGGAAAAAAGTATGTTAGCCTTGATTGAAAGATCTATTATGGCTGCTAATATTGGTATCACACCTCAAAATGATGGGGTAAATATTCGTTTGTTTATGCCGCCTTTAACTGAAGAGCGTCGTCGCGAATTATTTAAAAAAGCAAGTGGAGAAGGGGAACAAAGCAAAGTGGCTATACGAAATATTAGAAGAGATCATATTGAGCAAGTCAAAAAATTACAAAAGGATGGGATGAGTGAAGATATTTGTAAAGGTGCGGAAGATTCCATACAGGCATTAACAGATAAGCACATTGCTTTAGTAGAAAAGCATTTAGAAGCAAAGGAAAAAGAAATCATGACAGTTTAATGATGATATCATCAATGTTGAGTTTCACATTCATATTGATACCATTGCAGGCGACTTGATACCATTGTGGGCGACCCCAAAATATACAACGACTAAGTAAGTACAATTGCTTAGTCGTTTCTTTTATTCACAATATATACGCCCACTAAAATAATGGCTAATCCTACTAAACGAAGTGGGTGAATAGCTTCATTGTATAGCAAGCCCATTGCGAGTGAAACAAATGGTATAGCGTAAGTAACAGTAGATGCAAAAATAATCCCCGAACGTTTTACTAATATGTAAAATAAAATAGAAGCGACCGAAGTGTTAATGACCCCCAAAGTGCCTCCAGCTAGTGTGGCTTGAATAATTTCTGCACTGGAAAAATCGTATTGAAAATAACCTGTAAAATATAAAATCACCATTCCAGGAATGATTGAAAAGCTAAATGCAATGCTGGCAATATTGATCGCGCTAATATTTTGCATATTCTTACCTACCATATTGACGTTTAATCCGTAACAAATGGTAGCCAACATAATGAAAAAACTGTATGAAAAATTTTCAAAGTGAAGTGTTTTTCCTGCTACTACCGATAAACACAAACCAACTAATCCCAATAACACACCCAGCATTTTTTGACCATTGGAAGGGATTTTAAAAAAAACAATTCCCACTAAAATGGTAAACAAAGGAGTGAGTGAATTTAAGATACCTGCTAAAGCACTATCAATTTTAGTTTCGGCAATGCAAAATAAGTAGGCTGGAATAAAATTGCCTATCACCCCGGATAATATGACGATGCCTAATTTGTCCTTAGGGATTTGTTTGAAAGCTTTAAAAGTAAAGGGAACCAATACCAAACCTGCGAAAATCATTCTTAAAGAGGCTACTTGGTAAGGGCTTAACTGAACTGCCCCTTCTTTCATGCCAATTTTCATGAGTAAAAAGGAGCTTCCCCAAATGATAGAAAGTAAGATGAAAATACCCCAATCGATCAACTTCTTATTCATGCCTTAAAATTTGGGCAAAGATGCTGATAATTTGGATAAAAGTGGATAAATACTTTCTGAATTAACCTGAAATTAATAACGATTCCCTTTCTTTGTAGGAATGAACCAGCTAACTAATTATTCTATCAAAGTGGACCAATTTGAGGGTCCTTTTGACTTATTACTATTCTTTATTGAGCGGGATGAAATGGATATTTATAACATCCAAATTACCAAAATCATCAATGATTTTTTGGATTTCATACATCATCAAGAAAAATTGAATATTGAATTAAGTAGCGAGTTTATTTTATTCGTTGCCACCTTAATGCGTATTAAGGCCAAATTATTGTTACCACGAAAGGAACTAGATGCTTTAGGAAATGAAATTGATCCACGTCAAGAATTAATTGACAAAATTCTAGAATATAAAAGATATAAAGAAGCGGCTACTCAAATGGCAGATATGGAAGCTTTGCGTATGTTAATGCAAAAGCGCGGAAATATCCAACATGAAATGTCAAAAGTAGGTGAGGAAGCCGCAGAAGGCACCGAACTACAAACAGTAACGCTTTTTAAATTGATGAAGTCATTTGAAAAAGTAATGACTCGTTTACAAGAACGTCAAAACAGACCCGTTCATACGGTAGTAAGATATAACTACACTATGGAAGCTTCTAGAGAGTATTTGTTAAAAACAGTACAAGACGGTAAAACAGTTGCGTTTGAAAAAATATTTGATGTTTGTCAGGATCGTGTTCATGCTTTATTTTTCTTCTTATCTATTTTAGAATTATCGCAACAAAAATATATGAAGTTGTTGGTAGGGGAAGGGCGCAATAATTTCATCATCGAATGGAATGAAAGCCGCGAAGAAGATTTAGAGCCTGGTCATGTGGATACTTTTGATTCCTATGAAACACCTAACCTAGAAGCGTTTAAAGACGATGACAATATCGAACCTTTAGCCGAGGGAGACTTTGATCCAAGCTTAAATTAAACTATCCAATTAGTATGCCCATTCCCATTATTGATACGCATTTGCATATATGGGATTTAGAAAAAGTGGAATATAGTTGGCTGACAGGCAATACCTCTTTATTAGCAAGAACTTATTTACCAGATGAAGTGTCACCCTTGATGCAAAAAGCAGGAGTGACCCAAGCTATTTTGGTACAAGCTGCAAATACAATAGAGGAAACTGAATTTATGTTAGATGCCGCTCAACAAAATTCATGGATTAAAGGAGTGGTGGGTTGGTTGCCTTTATTAGATCCTATGGCCACTCAAAGCCAAATTAAAATTTTTCAACAAAATAAATATTTCAAAGGGGTGCGTCATTTAGTGCATGACGAAACCAATGCCGATTGGTTATTGCAAGCAGCTGTATTAGAAAGTTTGCAAATTTTAGCCGACCACAAAATACTCTATGAAATTGTGGGAGTGAAAGCATCGCATTTAAAAGCGACGATTCATATTGCACAAACAATACCTCATTTATCCATCATGTTGGATCATTTAGTGAATCCTCCTATTTCGGATGTTAGTTTGTTTCCTGAATGGGAAAGTTTAATGAAGCAAGTAAGTCAATATCCAAATGTGTATGCCAAAATATCTGGTTTAGGAACACAAGTTAAAAAAGGGAATGAATGGAATGCTGCTGATATTCAACCCTGCGTTGAGTTTGCACTTTTTCATTTTGGTGTGGACAGATGTGTGTGTGGAGGAGATTGGCCAGTCGCTTTATTAGCCAGTAACTATGAAAAAACGATGGGAGTGTATCGCGAAGTACTTGAAAACATTTTAACATCAGAGGATCAGGCTAAAGTATTGCACTCCAACGCCACTTTATTTTATTCTTTGTAGGATTTTATACTCTGTTTTTTTAAACTTCTGCAACTATCTTTTTGCCTAACAAATCTTTCACAGCATCGGCAATGGCATTGGCATCATAGTGACATTCATGTTGTAATTCTTTCAAAGTGCCATGTTCTACAATCGTATCAGGAATACCTAATACTTTCACATTGGCCTTGTATTGATGTTCGTTCATGAATTCTAAAATCGCAGAACCAAATCCACCTACTATACTAGCATCTTCTACCGTAACGATCATGGAATAATTTTGAAACACTTCGTGTAATAAATCGGTATCCAAAGGTTTTACGAAACGAATATCATAATGCGCAGGGTCTATATTTTCATTGCGTAAATTTCGGATGGCAGTTTGTGCAAAATTTCCAGGATGTCCAAAACTTAAAATAGCAACGTCTTTACCGTCTTTTAATTTTCTTCCTTTGCCAATTTCAATTTTTTCAAATGGTTTTTTCCAATCTACCATGACGCCTTCTCCTCTTGGATATCGAATAGTAAAAGGGAAATTAGTTTCAGGTAATTGTGCCGTATACATAAGGTTGCGCAATTCTTGTTCGTTCATAGGCGCGGACACAATCATATGGGGGATACATCTAAAATAAGCGATATCATAACAGCCATGATGCGTTGGTCCATCTTCACCCACTAATCCTGCACGATCTAAACAAAATACTACGGGTAATTTTTGTAAAGCCACATCATGAATGACTTGGTCATAAGCACGTTGCATAAAGGAGGAATAGATATTGCAAAACACTTTAATGCCTTGTGTTGCCAACCCTGCACTTAAAGTCACTGCATGTTGTTCGCAAATACCCACATCAAAAGCACGGTCCGGCATTTCATCCATCATGATTTTAAGTGAAGACCCACTTGGCATAGCAGGAGTCACACCCATAATTAAAGGGTTCACTTTGGCTAATTCAACAATACTATGTCCAAAAACATCTTGGTATTTAGGAGGCTGAGGAGTATCTATTTTTTTCTTTAATATTTCACCGGTTAACTTATCAAACAAACCAGGTGCATGCCATTTAGTTTGGTCTTTTTCGGCCAAGGCATATCCTTTTCCTTTAACCGTAATAATATGCAATAATTTAGGTCCAGGAATTTCTTTCAAGTCCTTCAAAGTATCTACTAAGTTGGCAATATTGTGACCGTCAATAGGTCCAAAATATCTTAATTGTAAAGCTTCAAATAAATTACTGCTTTTAGAAACAACTCCTTTCAAACTCGCTTCCAGCTTAGATGCCATCTGTCTAGTGAAAGTTTTTCCTACAGGAAGTTTACCCATCAAAGACCAAATTTCATCCCTTACTTTATTATAAGTAGGAGAAGTACTAATGTCAGTCAAATATTCACGCAAAGCACCCACATTGGGGTCAATGCTCATATTATTATCATTCAAAATAATTAATACATCACTATCCGCAACACCAGCATGGTTCATTGCTTCAAAAGCCATACCAGCAGTCATAGAACCATCCCCAATAATGGCTACCGATTTGCGATTTTCACCTTTGTACTTGGCAGCCATCGCCATCCCTAAAGCCGCAGAAATAGAAGTTGAACTATGTCCCACACCAAAAGTGTCAAATTCACTTTCACTACGTTTAGGAAAACCACTTAATCCCTTGTATTTACGATTGGTTGCAAATTGATCCCTGCGACCGGTTAAAATTTTATGTCCATAAGCTTGATGGCCTACATCCCAAACCAATTGATCATAAGGTGTATTGTATACATAATGTAGAGCTACGCTTAATTCCACCACCCCTAGGCTGGCTGCAAAATGGCCTCCGTGCACACTCACGACGTCAATAATATATTGCCTTAATTCGTCGCAAACTTGATGCAGCTGCTCCCTTGACATCTTTTTAAGATCGTTCGGATGATTAATTTGATTTAAAAGGGGCCCAGCGGCTAAATTCATGAAACAAAATTGTAATGTAAAAGTAAGTTAATAACATAAAAATAAGGCAAAAGTTCAAAAGCTTTTAAAGCTCTATTTTGCCGTACACCCAAACATTCCTCCATTCATCCAAATGAATCACCCAAAGGCCCTCAAATAAGATTAAATTTGAGAACATGAAAAAGAACCATTCTATTTATTGGGTTTGTCAGATCACTGGCTGGTTTAGCTATGGCTTAACCATCATCTTTTTCAGCAATGTTTTGGACCGCAAATTAAGCTCCATTTATTATCCTCGCTTATTAGTGAGTATTTTGATGGGAATGTTAATGACTCATTTGCTTCGTAAAACAATCATCTTTTTGTCACTTCGACCCCCCTTAGCTTCTTTCAAATGGTGGAAATTAATTACATCCATTTTTGTATTTGCAAGTTTGTATAGTTTTTTAACGAGTTACTTAATTGAAATTTTGCATTTATATGATAATGGCAGAAAACTAAATTTAGAAAAACGCTTTTTTGTAAGTATGGTTTTTGATACTCCTATTATTTTAGTATGGGTATCTATTTATATTCTTTGGCATTATATTGAATTCACCAATTCAGAAGAAATCAAGAAAGTAAAACTGGAAAATGTGATCAAGGAATTGCAACTTAAAACTATCAAATCTCAAATTAATCCGCACTTTATATTTAACGCCTTAAATAGTATTAGAGCATTAGTAGATGAAAATCCAGTGAGATCCAGACAAGCCATTACCGAGTTAAGTAATATTTTAAGAAGTAGTATACAAGTAGATAAATTGGAAGTCACTACACTGGAAAAAGAATTAAGTATCGTCAAAGATTATTTAGCATTGGAATACATTCGTTTTGCTGACCGATTAGAAGTAGAGTATACAGTGGATGACAATACCATGCAAAATCAAGTGCCTCCCATGATGTTGCAAACCTTGGTGGAAAACGCTATTAAACATGGTTTAAACAAGCAACCCGGAAATTGTTTGATCAAAATTATTTCCAAGTTTGAAAATAATAAGCATGTCCTTCAGGTACAAAATACCGGGCATTTAAATCCCAATGAACAAGACGGTTTTGGACTTCAAAGCACACGCGAACGTTTAAATATTTTATTTAAAGGCCAGGCCGAATTTGAAATCAAACAATGCCAACCTTTTCAAGTGACAGCACAATTAATAATACCTATTTCAACCCCATAAATATTGCGAGTATGCCCATAAAAGCGATTATTATTGACGATGAAAGATTAGCTAGAAATGAGTTAAAAAAATTACTAGAACAACATCCTGATATTACTATTATAGATGAAGCGAGCGGAGTGGATGAAGGAATTGAGAAAATAGATGCTGCTCGCCCTGACCTTATTTTTTTAGACATTCAAATGCCCGGCAAAACAGGATTTGATTTATTAGCCGAATTAGAAAAAGCACCCCGTGTTATTTTTACAACGGCTTATGATGAGTTTGCCTTAAAAGCGTTTGAAGTAAATGCCTTGGATTACTTGTTAAAACCAATTGACCCCAAGCGTTTGACAGATGCCATTCAGAAATTACAAAACGAAATACAATTAGAACAAGCCAGTTTGTTAGGCGTAAATCGAGGTCCATTAACCGAATTAGATCAAGTGTTTGTGAAAGATGGAGAACGTTGTTGGTTTGTGAAATTAGCAGATATCAGATTGTTTGAAAGCGTAGGTAATTATGCTAAAGTTTATTTCTCTACCAATAAGCCACTTATTTTAAAATCATTAAATGCGTTGGAAGACAGATTGGACGAGCATGTCTTTTTTAGAGCCAATCGAAAACATATTATCAACTTACATTGGATAGAAAAAATTGAACCCTATTTTAACGGAGGCTTATTAGTTGAATTAAAAGGAGGAGAGAAGATTGAAATTAGCCGCAGACAAACCGTGAAGTTTAAAGAGATGATGAGTTTCTAGTTGAATATGAAAGGGAAATCACCTTTTTTAGGAGTTCAAACTATGAATGGCTTCTGCGATAGCAGTAATTAATGCAGGATCTTTTTCAACGGCATTACCCACCACAATAATGTCGGCACCAGCAACACAATTTTCTCTCGCTTTTTCGGGAGTGGTAATTCCGCCACCAATAATTAATGGAATGGAAATATGTTTAGCAACTTGTTGAATCATTGCAGTAGGAATGGCTTTTTGAGCACCGCTTCCCGCATCCATATAAATTAATTTGAGCCCTAACATTTCTCCTGCCATCGCGGTACATAAAGCGATATCACTTTTATTAGAAGGAATCGGATTCGTATTAGATATATAAGATACTGTGGTAGGAACTCCGCCGTCAATTAACATATAACCCACTGGCATTAATTCTAAACCACTTTGTTTTACAAACGGTGCGCTTATTACATGCTGACCAATTAATAATTCAGCATTGCGCCCTGAAATTAAAGAGAGATATAATAAAGCATCTGCTTTAGCAGTAATTTGATCTGGAGATCCTGGAAATAATATGACAGGGATGTTGCAATTTTTTTTAATGAATGCAACTACTTGATCTAAAGTATCAGTCACGACTAAACTTCCACCCACAAAAAAATAATCCACTTTAGAAGCAACAGCTACTTGAATGGTTTGCATCAAACTAGTATCATTGATCTTATCTGGGTCAATTAAAACCGCAAAAGATTTTTGTGCATTTGCTTTTGCCTGTGAAATAATATCGTAAATTTTAGTACTCATTGTGGAAGCAGGTGTAAGGTGCAATATTTTTTAATATTTGTCAAAAATATCGATTTTACAGCTATAAATAGGGGGTTTCCACTTTATTACAAAAAAATCCGATATCCCAAGGTTTTTTTTTCGCAGAAACTAACATTGGCTGGGGATAAATCGTACAATTCAACTGGGATAAAGGGTTTGTAATTGTTCACATATATTTTCCACAGCTGTTGATATTTCAATGAAGGAATTATCAATTCCAAAGGATATTTTCGTATACCCATTATGGTTTTTGAAAAAAAGCCCACTTGGACCTTTAACCACCCATAGAAAAACAGAACAAGAACATGGCAACGACGACTCCAAAAACAAAAAAAGGCTTACAGTTTAAGCGCCGCTTCACAAAGGACAATGTTTCTCCTTTTGATCAATTCGAATACGACTACCGTGATAGTGTGATTAAAAATCCAAACGGAGAAAAAGTATTTGAAATGACGAATGTAGAAGTGCCTAAGCAATGGAGTCAGATTGCAACAGATATTTTAGCACAAAAGTATTTTAGAAAAGCAGGGGTTCCACAACCAGATGGTTCATTAGGTCGTGAAACAACGGTGAAGCAAGTTGCACATCGTATGGCAAATTGCTGGAGAGTATGGGGAGAGCGTTATGGTTATTTTTCTACTACACAAGACGCACAAGTATTCTATGAAGAATTAGTATATAGTATTTTAAACCAAGCTTGTGTTCCTAACTCACCACAATGGTTTAATACAGGGTTGCATGAAAGCTATGGTATTACTGGGGGTGCGCAAGGTCACTATTATGTAGATCCTTTAGACAAACAATTAAAAAGATCTACAAGTGCCTACGAACGTCCACAACCACATGCTTGTTTTATTTTAAGTGTAAGTGATGATTTAGTGAACGATGGGGGTATCATGGATTTATGGACTCGTGAAGCAAGAATTTTTAAATATGGTTCTGGAGTAGGAACCAACTTCTCTCAAATTCGTGGTGCGAATGAAAAATTAAGTGGTGGTGGTTCTTCAAGTGGTTTAATGAGCTTCTTGAAAATTGGAGATCGTGCTGCAGGTGCTATCAAAAGTGGTGGTACTACACGTCGTGCTGCTAAAATGGTTTGTTTGGATTTAGATCACCCAGAAGTAATCGATTTTATTAACTGGAAAGTAAAAGAAGAAGATAAGGTGGCTGCTTTAATTGCAGCGGGTTATGATAATAGTTATGAAGGAGAAGCCTACGCAACAGTGTCTGGTCAAAACTCCAACAACTCTGTACGTATTCCAAATAGCTTCTTCAAAGCATTGTCTGAAAATGGCAACTGGGAATTAAAAGCACGTACCGATGGTCGTGTAATGCAATCCATCCCTGCTCGTGAAGTATGGGATCAAATTGCGAATGCTGCATGGCGTTGTGCCGATCCTGGAACACAATATGACACTACTATTAATGAGTGGCATACTTGTCCTAAAGGTGGACGTATCAATGCGTCTAACCCTTGTTCAGAATATATGTTCTTGGACAATACGGCATGTAACTTAGCTTCCATCAACTTGCGTAAATTCTTCAATGAGTCTGACAATAGTTTTGATGTAACTGGTTTTGAATATACTACCAGATTATGGCAGACCGTATTAGAAGTATCTATTTTAATGGCGCAGTTCCCTTCTAAAGAAGTAGCACAATTATCTTATGACTACAGAACTACAGGTTTAGGCTTTGCCAATCTTGGTTCTATGTTAATGGTAAGTGGTATTGCTTACGATAGCGAACAAGCGCGTGGTATCGCAGGTGCTATCACTGCGATCATGACGGGGGTTGCTTATAAAACATCTGCAGAACTAGCTTCTTTCTTAGGCGCCTTCGATAGATACGAAGAAAATAAAGAAGACATGTTACGTGTTATGCGTAATCACCGCGCTGCTGCTTACGATGCAGAAGGTGCTTATGTAGGTCTTGAAATTAAACCACAAGGAATTAAAGCTCAATACACTCCTGATTATTTATTGAAAGCTGCCACAAAGGCTTGGGATGATGCAGTTCAATTAGGAGAAAAATACGGATACCGTAATGCGCAAACAACTGTTATCGCTCCAACAGGAACGATTGGTCTAGTAATGGATTGCGATACAACAGGTGTGGAGCCTGATTTTGCTTTAGTGAAGTTTAAAAAATTATCGGGCGGTGGATACTTTAAAATTATCAACCAATCGGTGCCACAAGCATTAAAGAACTTGGGTTATACTCAAGCTGAAAATGATGCCATTGTAAACTTTGCTGTTGGACATGCAAGTTTCGCAGGTGCACCCTACATTAATAATGAAGCCTTATTAGCAAAAGGGTTCACACAAGAAGAAGTTGAAAAATTAAATGGTGCTGCAAAATCCGCATTTGAAATTGGATTTATCTTTAACCGTTTCACATTAGGGGATGCTTGTTTAACAAGATTAGGATTTAAAGAAGAAGTATTCGCAGACTGGAGTTTTAATTTATTAGAAGCGCTAGGATTTAGCGAAGATCAAATTGATGCTGCCAACGATTATGTTTGCGGAACAATGACCGTAGAAGGTGCGCCAGCATTGAAAGACGAGCATTTATCAATATTTGATTGCGCCAATAAAAATGGTAAAAAAGGAGAAAGATATATTCACGCACACGGACACATTAGAATGATGGCTGCTTGTCAACCGTTCTTATCTGGTGCGATTTCTAAAACCATTAACCTTCCAAACGAAGCTACTGTTGAAGAAATTGCAGATAGTTATTTGATGAGTTGGACATTAGGATTAAAAGCGAATGCGATATATCGTGATGGCTCTAAATTAAGCCAACCATTAAGTACCAAATCTGATAAGAAGGTAAAATCAGATGCAACAGCGGAGGCTACTGAAGAAACAGCAAGTTCTCAAATGGTTGACTTAGGAAATTTAACGGTGGATGAATTATTAGAAGAAGTACAAAAGCGTATGGCTGCTTCTACCGATACTAAATTTAAGCGTCAATTATCTCGCATTGTAGAACGTAAATCATTACCAGCTAAGCGCAGAGGGTTTACTCAAAAAGCAAGAATTGGCGGACAAGTTTTATTCTTAAGAACGGGTGAATATAATGATGGTACCTTAGGAGAAGTATTCATTGACTTAGCAAAAGAAGGTTCTACCTTAAGAAGTTTAATGAACTGCTTTGCAATTTCAATTTCAGTGGGCTTACAATATGGTGTGCCATTGGAAGAGTTCGTTGACAAATTTGTATTCACTAAGTTTGAGCCATCTGGAATGGTGGATCATCCAAATATTAAAACTACGACTTCATTAGTTGACTTTATATTCCGTGCTTTAGCATACGAATATTTAGGAAGAACCGATTTAGTTCATGTATTAGATAAGCCTACTGTAGAAAACCTAGGGGAGGAAGGAGACATTACTCTTGTGGGAAAGCCTGAGTTAAGTAGCATTCGTGTAACAGCACCTGCTGCTGCGCCTGCTGCAAAAGCAAATGTAGCTGCTGCGGTTGAAGTAAGTAGCGGTTCAATGGATCAAGTAACAGCAGCAGCTAAAAGTATGCAAAGCGATGCGCCTGCTTGTAGCACCTGTGGACATATTACAATTCGTAGCGGTACTTGTTATAAGTGCTTGAACTGCGGAACATCAATGGGATGTAGTTAAATTATTGGCCCTTTCTTTGAAAGTTAGGGCCAATAAGTTAACTCTCTAATGATTTTAATGACCCACCCCATAAACGGGTGGGTCATTCGTATAAAGTAGGTTTTCTAACTAAAGTTAAAACCCACTTTAAACGACTCTAATGATTTTAATGACCCACCCCATAAACGGGTGGGTCATTCGTATAAAGTA